>NZ_JBBBNV010000008.1:0-172504 GCF_037137075.1 Paenibacillus sp. y28 | reverse complement strand
GCAACCGCAAGTGCAGCGATCTACAGCATCGTAGAGACCGCAAAGGCAAATGGGTTGAGCCCGTACAAATATCTAGTCTATCTGTTGCAGCAGTTACCAGCGATTGCATTTCGTCAGCAGCCGGAGTTGCTTGATGCGTACCTCCCATGGAGTCCGGCAGTCGGGCAACATTGTACATAACGTAGAGCCTGTGGATCCTCAGAGCCATGGGTTTTTCTTTTTCAATACACCTGGTTATTAGACGCTTACCATTGTGATGCGATATTATATACACGAATAACTCCAATACAAGAGAAGTGAAAATTCGCCTTTTCCCTGATTGTTCCTGTGATAATCCGCGTTCTTTACGCAGGTCACGCATTCTAATTCCAATGAGTTTAAGTATTTGGTCGTCGGCCATATCCACACCTCTTAACAGAAATGCAGACAAAACGAGAGTGCGAGTGTAATGCTGGCACTCTCGTTTTTTATTAGCCTTTTATCAGCGTTTAATTGCCATGTAAGTTATTTTCCATGTTTGAACATTTCTAGGCATTAGCACATAGGTTGTGTTGTGTGTCAAGTTGAAACCCAAGGAGAAGTGAACAATGGTGAAACCTCACAAGCCGACGCGGGCCAACGCTAATGGGATTCCAACAATTCGCGGGGTCAATTCGGTCGAGAAGTTCCTGCGGGCTGTAGACCATTTTTATCAGTTGATTTGTCCTGAGAATAAGCCTAATAAGTGTGAGCTCTGGTTTCGAGGCGTCAAGCGCACCGATTATAATCTGGATCCTTCGATTGCCAGAGGTCTTGGCGCGCAAGCCGAAATCGTGTATTTATCCAAATTCCGTTCGCTTGCTTACCCGTATCTGCAGGAAACACCGTACTTCCCCTATTCTGAGGATCGGAATTCTTATTGGGGTTGGCTTTTCATGATGCAGCATTATGGAGTGCCGACCCGGCTGCTCGATTGGTCACGAGAAGCACTGGTGGCGCTGCTGTTTGCCGTAGACCCGAATCGCACCCCCAAAGAAGAAGAAGTAGACTCTGCCGTATGGCTGTTAAACCCGGTCGAGCTGAATAAAGCTTTTCAATTTTATGACTTCTTACAGCGTGGATACATTCCTAACGTCACAGAGCCTGCCTTTAACGCCAAATTCGGTCCGAATGTCCGGAATGAGAATGTAAAAGCAGCAGCAGCCATCGGACCGCTGAATAACCCGCGTATTATTAAACAGGCTGGCACCTTCACCGTATATCCAAAGCGAAGAATTATCGTTCCTCTCAATCAGCTTCCCGACGCCGCTAACTACCTGTACAAAATCGTCATAACTAAAGAGTCCCGCAATGATATTTATCATCAGCTGAACCATTACGGATTAACAGTAAGCGACTTATTTCCGCAGCTGGATAAAGTAAAGGACGAAATCGAGCGCGAAATCAATGCAGAAAACTTAACGAGCAGCAGCTCAGCGGTATTCGTCTCCCGGCGCGTATAATCATTACTTGTGTAGTCGGCGAGGTCTGTGTTTGCCAAGAGAGCGCCGTCTTGACTTTGGCAAAGGAAATACCCTCGCCTTCTCTACATAGGTAACATTGGAGTAGCTTTTAAGCTCCAGCTTGAGGCTGGGGCTGTCACTGAGCGGATTCCTCACAAGCCAATGATAGATCCAAACTGTATTGGGAGGATGATTGCCATTCTTAATCGGACAGAGTATTCGTCCGTTCTTTACTTCCCGGCCCGCCGGATACTTGTCCGAAACCGCTACCTTGAATTTCACGGCGACACAAGAACCAGCCGGAATTGCCGGGTTGTTCACATGGCCGCTGCAGCGTCCTGGCTGATCAGCTGCCCGAAAGGGTGTCTTTCGGATTTCGATGGGTGTAACTGTAATCAATTCCCGAAATAGTTTCCCTGTCGTCCGATTTATGTTGTAATGGAGAATCGTCACATTGCCTTTAAATGTGCTCGTGTCCAACCTTGCGGGCGTAACCAGCACGCCATCATGTACGGTGGCAGGCGCGCCCTCTGTCGTCCAGTACAACACTCCAACACAGTCCCCTGCATTAATAATAGCCAGTAGTCTTCACTCCCCTACTCGTGATATTGCATCGTATGGCAGGTTACGAAGATGTTCTTGTATTCAAGCTTACCCTATGCAAAAAAAGGCAGACGAATCAGATTCTTCGCCTGCCTTCTTGTATTTTATTCTCACATCAAGAACACTTGCTATACCCGCAGTTGGTGCACGTCTTGCAGCCCTCGATGTTGTGCAGAGAGGCCGAGCCGCAGGATGGGCACAAATCAAGCGAGTTGAAGGTCACCGCCAGTTGCTGCGGCGCTGTCAGACCAGGCTCACGCTCTTCGTGCGAGGCGGCGACAGGAGCCGGGTCACGCTCTTCGTCCATACTGCTTTGCAAATGTGTTTCGAGCGCTTTGGCGACCGCATCGGCAATCGATTCCACACGGTTCGCGCCGAAGCCAATTGCACCCGAGCCCCCGATGCCCTTCAAATGCTTGATGAGCAGATCCACCTTTTGCCCATGATCTCCGTAGCGCAGGAACAGGGAGCACACGCGGCCGAGAGCTTCAGCCATAGCGAACACGTCCGAGCCCGCTTTGCCGACGTTAAGGAATATCTCCGCCGGGCTGCCGTCCAAATCGTTAATCGTAATATAGGCCATGCCAAAAGGCGTGTTGATTTTGTACGTGGCCCCCCGCAGCACCTGTGGGCGCTTCTTGTACTGTTTATCAACCACATCGCTGTTCAGGCTGACTGCTAGTTCGGACGAAGCGGCGGCTTGCGAAGGAGCTGCTGCAGGAGCAGGCGCCGAAGCAACAGGCTTGTCTTCATTCTTCCCGTCCTTCTCTTGCTTCTTCTCCGTTTGCAGCACCTGCACATCACGGCTGCCGTCACGGTAAATGGTAACTCCCTTGCAGCCCAAATCGAAGGCAAGCTCATACAAGCGTTTTGTTTCTTCCACGGTAAAATCGGACGGACAGTTGGCCGTTTTGGAAATCGAGCTGTCCACCCAGCGCTGGATAGCGGCCTGCGCCCGGATATGATCCTCCGCAGACAAGTCCATGGCCGTTACGAAATAATCGGGCAGGCTCTCGCCCGGATGCGCATCCATCCATTCCTGGGCGATTGGCACGAATTGCTCATCGAAGCCGAGACGGCTTTGACGGTAATATTTGAAGGCGAAATACGGCTCAATGCCTGTGGACGTGCCTACCATCGTCCCTGTGCTGCCGGTCGGCGCCTGGGTAATGATCGTTACGTTCCGGATACCCTTGCTGCGAACCGCCTGTTCCACCTCCGGATACACGCCGGTCATTACCTTCATGAAGCCGCTTTGCAAATATTTATCGGTATCGAAGGCCGGGAACGAGCCTTTCTCCGCCGCAATATCCGCCGAGGCCAAATACGCCTCCTTGGCGATAAATCCGTACAGCTTATCCAGAAATTCAAGCGATTCCGGACTGCCGTAGCGAATGTTCAGCTTGATCATCAGCTCAGCCAAACCCATCGTGCCGAGACCGACCCGGCGCTCGTTTTTTTGGTTTTTCTCATTTTCTTCGAAATGATACGGTGTCTTGCTAATGACGTTATCGAGGAACCGGACCGAGTACCGCGTCGTAGTAGCCAGCTCTTCCCACGCCACATCATGCTTCTCTTGATCATAGAACTGAGACAGGTTCATTGCAGACAGGTTACAGACGCCCCAGCCCGGCAAGCCTTGCTCACCGCAAGGATTCGTACAAATAATCGGGTTAAAATACCAGCTGTTGGACATCTGGTTGTAGTATTCCATGAAGACAACGCCCGGCTCCGCCGATTTCCAGGCCGACTCAATAATCGTATGCCAAATTTCCCGCGCTTTCACGGTTCTGACGGTAACAACGGGCCTGCCGGCGGCCTTCCATTTGTCCAAATCCCCGTCCCACAAATCGGTGTAATCCGGACTGGTCGTATCCGGGAAGACCAAATCCCAGTCCAAGTCCTCCTTGACAGCTTTCATAAAGGCATTGCTGACGCATACGGACAGGTTCGCATTGGTCACTTGTCCCATCGTTTGCTTGACGGTAATGAAATCCAGCACATCCGGATGCCAGTCGTTTATCATCAGCATCAGCGCGCCGCGGCGGCTGCCTCCCTGCTCGATGAGTCCGGTCGTATAGCTGAACAAACCGCCCCAGGAAACGGCTCCGCTGGACGAGCCGTTTACGCCCTTAACGACCGCACGGCGCGGTCGAAGCGAGCTAAGGTTAATCCCTACACCGCCCCCCCGGGCCATAATCTCGGTCATTTCGGTCAAAGTCTCCATAATGCCGCCCCGGCTATCCTTCGGCGAAGGGATCACATAACAGTTAAACAGCGTCAGCTCTTCACTGGCGCCCGCTCCAGCCGCAATACGGCCCCCCGGAACGAGCTTCCAGCCGTCCAGTATGCCGCGGAACTTCGTTTCCCATTCCTGCTGTAATTCCGGTGTCGCCTCCACCGAGGCCATCGCCTTGGCCAGACGGTCCCACATTTCCTCCGGCGTTTTCTCAATATTCAGCGTCAGCTTCTCCACATCGCACTCTACCTGTCCGCCGCTGCGGGTTTTTACCGTTACCGTGCGGCCGTTCCGGGCCATAATCTCGCCGACCTCTTTTGTAGGAAATTTCGGGTCATCCTTCGTTAGAACAAGCACCACATCGCCAACCTTGGCGTGGCTTGGATCTGGATTTTTCCAAGCATACCGGTCCAGAAAAATTTTCTCGCTCAATCCTTCCAAACGCTGCTTGCTTAAGGTACTCATATGGAAAATAACCTCCTAAAAAGTTGGTGAGGGCTGCTCCCGAATTGTACGTCGTCCCGACTCTCCCGAAAGCACAGGCTGCGTGTGCTGCTGCGCATATTTGGCGGCAAATCCGGGCCATGCAAGCCAGCAGAAAACAAGCCGGAAGCCTGACTGAATCTACCGCCTACATATGTAAATAGCACAACATGTAGTGTCTGGGTCTCATTATACTACACAACATATCGATTTTTCCCCGAATTCATTCTTATTTTCGAGACATAATCGCCTATTCCCTGCGAAGAAGAAGCTTTTTCTCCCGCAAGCTCTCTTTCTTAACATTTCAGCCCGTATCCGAGTACAAAATTACGTAAACTGTAACAACGAATCGAAAGGATTTGCGCTATGTTTTGTTTATTATTTTATTAACAGGCTTATCCACAAAAGACGGTGATTTATTCACATATTACCCACAGCCTGTGGGCTAGATCGGTTATGCATCATCCTTAGCTCCCGATTTGTTCAAGCCGTGCCGCTGAACAGCAGTCCTGGCTTCAGCGCCACATCGCCGGTACGAACAGCTGGATTTTCGCAGAATTTCGCAAAAAAAGCCAGCCGGTTATTCCGGCTGACCCTGATTATCCACAACATTCCGGTCAAGCCGCTTTGTTCAGTCTTGCTTGTATCCGCAAGCCTGCTGCTCTGCCAGTTAGAATACTTGCTTTTATCCCCATGCTTTTATTTATGACCAAGCTCGAAATCGCCGGAATCCGTCTCTACCCACAGCTTATGGTGCCCGCTGCCAAACAGAATAACTTCCCCTAATGGTGGCAATGGTGGCAATGAAGACTCCAACGAAGAACGCGAGCCGGAGCCATCGGTTGGCTCGGTTGGCCGCTCCCTTTTCTCCAGCCACTCCACCTCACGGTCGCCGGAATCCGTCCGGAATTGCAATTGAAGAGACGACGGCTTATCCGCCAGACTTACCTTCACATCCCCACTGTCCGTCTTCACCGTCGTATCATACAGCAAATCCTTGGCCGTTACTTCGACATCCCCGGAATCCGTCTCCATGACAGTATTGCCATCGACACCGTCCAGCCGAATATCGCCGCTATCGGTTTTCACTTGAAGCTGCCCGGCCTTGACACCGGCAATTAGCGCGTCCCCGGAGTCACTTTGTACAGTTAATGCACCTGCTTCAATATCCGTCAGCTCGATATCCCCGCTGTCCGTATTGACGGTCAAGGCATCCCATTGCTTCGCCGGAAGCTCTACCGTAAGCGTCAAGCTGATAAATCTGAAGCCGATACCGAATTTCTTCTCCGTTCCAGCTACTACAAGGGTATCCCCCTCGCGCCTGGTTTGCAGCAAAGCATCGTCGAGAAAGTGTTTGCTCGCCCTGCCTTCCATCCGCAGCTTCATATGATCTCCCTGCCCTTTGACGACCCGGATATTCTCGCCAGTCATCAAAATCCGGATTTGGCGCACATCCGAAGCTTGAACCATTTCTTCCTTGGACACGCTGGAGGCTCGCCAATCGTCCAGACGGAAGGAAAACAGCCCGCCGGCAATGCCGAGTATGAGCAGCACAAGGGCCGTTCGAATCCAGTTCTTCATGGTCATGATTATTTCCCCCTAACGAGCCTGAAATTCAGGCGCACATACTGAACCGTCAGCTTGACAAACATTCGCGACAACCACTGTACACCCGCACCGGCCAGCATACCGAGACCAAGACAGACCAGCGCAGCGGAAATGCCCTGTATAATTTCCAAATCGATTCCGGCGAATCCGGCAGCCGCAGCGGCAACCGCACTGACGAGTAAAGCCAACACGACAGCCCAAAGCGCCGCAATGACACTACATAGCGCTATATATGGACCGACAATAAACACCAGATTAAAAAGAATCAGGCTGACTGCTGCCAGCACCATGCGCGGCGCGGAGCCGCCGGGTTCTCCTGTCCCTAAGCTCACGGCCTGACGGCTGGATAACAGCTCATTGGCAATCATACGCGGATCGCCGAGTTCCAGCACCACTTCATACTCGCTTTTGCCCTCCTCCTCCGCCAACCGGAAATGCTCCTCGTAATCGTACATCCACTGCTGGCGCACGTGTTCCGGCGCGGCTGAGAGCAGCCGCTCCAGCTCTCCTAAATACTGTTGACGATTCATACCTGAACTCCCTCCTCAATCAGCTCATTGACCGCTTTGGTAAACTCCCGCCATTCTACAATCAGCCCGAATAAATGGTTCCTGCCCACAGCCGTCAAGTGGTAGTACTTTCGCGGGGGGCCTTCCTTGGATTCCTTCAAATACGTCGAGAAATAGCCCTCCTGCGTAAGCCGGTTCAACAGCGGATATACGCTTCCTACAGCCATCTCGAACTTGGAGGATATCGCAACCGCCAGCTCATAGCCATAGCGGTCTTCTTTGGCGGTCAGGGCAAGCACGCACAAATCAAGCACACCTTTTTTGAACTGTACATTCATCGTCATTCGCCCCCTATTTCACAATGTTGAGTATTAATTAATAATTAATACCGGAACAAAAAAATAATCCCAAATTCTTCTATACTATACCATTTAGTATTCAACATTGCAATATAGTACTTCGAGAAGAATAACCAATGGACACGTTCTAAAAAAACCGTCATGACGCTCTATCGCATCCCCGGTATGAAAGCAGCTCTTTCACAGAAAAGAGTCAGGCGAAGCAAAACGCAGGTCCCCGTTTGACGGAAACCTGCGTTCTGCTTCGCCTGATGAAGACCGGCCGCCACGCGCGATCGGAGTTCGTCCGGCAGGTCGCAGACGATGGAGAAGCTCATCGCGCCCCAGTGTAATCCGCGCGGCTGACCTCTCACTCCCCCGTTACGGGCGGTATGTCACATAGCTTGTCGGTGTTTCCCGCACAATGACCTGTACGCACCGCGGCTGATTCGACTTCGTATCCAGATGCTCCTGTACAATTTCCCAAATCGTTCTGGCCACCACTTCTGTACTCGGGAACCGGTCCGATCCGCCGTTAAATTCAGCATGCTCATTGAGCAGCGTGTGATCATACCGATCATGCACCAGCGTTTTTAACTGCTTGAAATCGACCAGAAACCCTGCCTCATCCAGGTCATTGCCGCAAATCGTCAAGTTAATGACATATGTATGGCCATGGACCCGCTGGCATTTGCCTGCCGCTTCCACCGGTATATAATGAGCCGCAGAGAAATTCATATCCTTGTTGAGCTCGAACTTGTATCCATGCGGCACCTGCGGATAATATTGATAAATCATGTGCCTTCCTCCTTCCCTGATCGGAGCCGACAGTATAATTTCCCCTTTTTTCGTCCATACTGGAGCCAAAGGAGGTGGGCCGCACCATGTCCAACATTCCGTTCTACACGGAGCTGTTCCACGAAACGGGCGTTAACGATACAACCTACAAAATCATTTCCCGCTCCATTCTTGACGATCATTCCTTAACGGAAGTACAAAAAATCGAGCAGCTCCGGCAGATGGATGAAGCATTCCATGCCGCTGTGCTCGATACGGACGAAACCCTCAGCTGACCTGCATGATTCCGCCGCTTCCGGCGCACCCTAACCGTGTTGGGGAGGTGAGATCAATTATGCCGGATAGCAATAAAGGCGGGCGCTTCAGCACACGCGGACAGCACGGTAAGGGCGAAGTTACAGAGAAGGCTGTCCCGACGAAGGCATCAGGGGCTGCCAAATGGCCGCCAAGCCTGAATGAAATCAGCAAAAATCACCCGAACACCTAACCCGTACACGGACGCAATGCCGGGTTCGGCCAAGATGTTCTCAAGGCAGCTTTTGCACCGGTACCCGTGATGATACGCCATCCCTGCAGCGCCTGCCTCTGTCCGTGCAGGCGCTGTTGAATAACATGATGTCCCCTTCTATGCCTGAGCAAGGGCAGTATGAAGCTCATCGTGAATATGCTTGTTCGCAGCAACGATATGACGCACCGACAAATCGAACGGCTTGCCGTCGATATCCGTAACCCGTCCGCCGGCCTCTTGAATCAGCAGGGCTCCGGCTGCAATATCCCAGCTGTTCAGATTCATCTCCCAGAAGGCACTCAGCCTTCCTGCAGCTACATACGCCAAATGAAGCGCCGCAGAACCGCTTGTACGAATATTGCGGACGCGAGGCACAAGATACAGCATTTGCGCAATGTTGCGTTCCAGCATCCCCGGCCCTCCCGGAAATCCCGTAGCCACCAGGCTTTCACTCAAGGTTTGCTCTGAGGATACGGAGATCCGCTTGCCTTTCATATAGGCTCCCTTGCCCTTTTCCGCCACAAACAATTCGTCCCGGACCGGATCGTAGACAACTCCGACGATGACTTCGCCCTTGTGGGCCAGCGCGAGCGAGACACAGAAAAACGGAAACCCGTGAATATAATTGGTTGTGCCGTCTACCGGATCGACAATCCACAGAAACTCGGATTCGCTCAAATCCTGCAAGGCCTGAATAGAGGCCTCGGGGCCCGGCTCTACGCCTTCTTCCCCAAGAATCGCATGGGTTGGAAAATGAGTATGAATCAGATTGCGAATCATCTTCTCTGCGCCCTTGTCTACCTCTGTAACCAAATCCCGCGAAGAGGTTTTTTGGTCGATAGCTGAAATATCGCCCAGCTTGCTTTTTATCCATTCTCCGGCTTTAGCCGCCGTATTGATCGCAACTGCAGTAAAGCTTTTTCCTGTTACTTGATAGGTTGGTTTTTTTAACTCAGCCATGGCTCATCCCTTTCTTTTGCCGAGACCTGCTTTCAAGCTTAGTATACAAAATATACGTTGAAAAGTCCTCCACGTTTCAACCAAATCTTGTTGTAGAAACTCGCACATTCTGAACGATGAACGATTCTATTCTATTGGGAGGGGGGACGAAGCCGCAGCTTGCACCCGTTCCTGCGCCCGCTTCAAAAAGGCCAAATCCCTTGCCTGTATAAACCTGCCCGAATCACTTGCCGGACAGTCGGTCTCCACCAGGCGGATCGCTTCATCCAGTACCGTCCATTTCAACTGAAATCCGTCGGTAAGCTCCTCCTCGGTAAAAGAAGGCTCCCCTTGTGCGCCGATCACCTTACAGGTGAAGCAGTATGAGATTTGCAGCAGCTCAAACTCATTATGATACTCAATGATGGCGCCAAGCTCGCTCAATACTTCAATCTGAACGCCCGCCTCCTCAAGCAGCTCCCGATGCAGCGCCCCGTACATGTCTTCGCCATCCTCAATGCCTCCGCCGGGAAGCTTGTGATAGCCGTCGCCGGACACATAGAGCAGGGCAACTTGTCCGTCCGGGTTAAACACGACCGCACGGGACGCCCGGCGCAGCCGGAATCGGACCCCCGCTGTAGATTCAGCAGGAAGGCCAATATCGCTTTGGCCGATTTCTTTAATTAGCTCCATTCCCGAGTCCTCCTTTCCTACAGCTTTGACTACAGCTTTGACCACCGCTTCAGCCTACCCGTGTCATACGGCAAGCTGTTCTATCTCCGGTGATTTCCTGATCCGATATACAAAATCCAACGTTATATTATACACGAGACCCCGCCCAAGTCACTACCTACATTTTGGGGCCGATAGGAATCAGCTTTGTTTTTGCGCCGCCCATACAATACGGTGATATGTTCTTCGAATGCCTTGGCCGATCCGACACGTCTCGGCAAGCTGCCGGACAACCTCCCTATCGCGGACGAGATCGAAATCATCCACAATCGGTGTAGAGGACAGCTGCAAAGTCACATCTTCAAGCTCAGGATAAACGGCATCCGCAATGTATTCATGCGCTTCTCTCAGCCTGACCCCCGGGTGGGCTTCAATTTGCGTAACAATGTCCATATATCTGGACGTGTTCCGCTTCGCATACCCTTGACCTCTTCCAAATAGTTCCTTCCACTCCACCGCATCCCGGTTCCCAATCGTAATTTCCACAAGAAACCCGCCCGGCTTTACGACCCGGACCGCCTCTTCCCAAAATCCCGGCTCACTCACAGGCCCGCGGCGGCTGACCACGATATCGAAGGCATTCTCCGGAAAGGGAAGCTGCCGGCCATCGGCCACCAGAAACTCCAGCTGCTCATTTTGCAGGCTTCGGGCCTTCTCAATCATGACCGGTGATAAATCTACAGCTGTCACCTTGCCCGCCAGCGGGGCAATCCGGCTTGCAAATACACCGTCCGCGCAGCCGATATCCAGCACCGTGGATTGTTGATTCAGCTTACTATTAACGAGGGAAACAAATTCCGCCTCCCCTGTCGCCCCTTCGTAGCTTACCCGATATGTGCCCTGGTACCCGTTCAATTTCTCGGCCAGCCTGTTCCACCAGCGGATATCATCAGCTTGTACCGGTTCAGTCATCGAAATCCCTCCTCCTTTCTCTTGTGCAGCGCTTCTTCTGTAGCAAGCCGCCTGCACACCGTCTGTCTTCCTTTATCATAGATGAATTTAAGAGAACGCACATGGAATTTTTTTGACATGGTACCGGGGCCGGGTTCACATCCTCTTTTGGGAATATTATATGTCGAATATTAGTTCTGGAAGACAGCAACAAGGCACCTGATTACACAAGACTGTGCGATCAGATGCCCCTATAATCCAGCCATGAAAAATAACGTTTCTTTACGGTTTGCTACATATTTTTGCCTAGCACCCCGCGCAGCTTCCGTCCCCACTCCTGACTGCTGCGGTATACCAGCAGCACCCCCCAGTAAATAAGGAAGTATACAAGAAGCGCGTCCACAAACCCGATGTACTCTACTGCATGCAGGCTCAGCCCCCATGGACCGCTTGCCGGAATAAGCCCTCCCGCTTTCGGGAGAAAAGGCTCGACGGTGGACCAAATTTTCCCTACCGCCCAAACCATGCCGCACAGCGCGCTAAGCACACAATAGTAGCGAATCCGCAGAACATCTATTTCTGACGCCCATCCTCTGATGCCAGCCACTCCTTTGTGGGCGGCGTATTCCATCAGGCAGGGCATAGAGCATGCAAGAAAAACCGTCATCAGCAAAACAGGAATAGAGCGGAGGTCCAAGGGAAGCAGCACCAGCGCAGGCGCCGCATACTTCAGCATGGAGAGAAGGCCGAAGGTCAGGATGCTCGCCTTGCCCTGCAGCCGGTAATGGACAAAAAGCACGGCCAGAAGCAGTGCCATTGCTCCGGCGAGCAGTCCAAAGGAGTAATACGGATGCCCCCCGATTCCCCAGGCGGCTGTTCCCTGCGCGGCATAAATGCCCGCCCCGCTGGCCAGCCAGACCGAAAACGCAGCCAGTCCTAACGCGACAACCAGCTTCAGTACGGTCAGAGCCCATAGCTGTGCGCGGACCTCGGCTTTTTCTTCCGGAGTGAGCCAAAATACCGGCGCCTGCTTCGTCGTTCTCGCCGACGTATCATGGTGGAGGTGTCCGATTTCATAAACAGAGAATAGACTCAGAACCGCCGGGATAATGCCGGCTGCCGCCAGCAATCCCCCTTGCCCCACCCACCGGGCCGTGCTGGGCGCCATACTGCCGCCAGTAAAAAACCACGCGAGAAGCAGCATAGGAACAAAGTAAATCATGACCCATGACCATTTCCCAACGCCGTTCTTGGAGCGGGTCTTTAAGGTATACAGCAGCGGTACAACGTAGCCAAGCGTTCTGGTTGTCATCATTTCTCTACCTCCACACATGCGTATCTAATTCATAATATAAGTTACTAATTCATATTTATTACATATTTATTGATATATAGATGCATGGCAAAAAACAGCTTGTCATTGATTATAAAAAATTCGACAAAAGAGAGTGATGATACAGAAATGAATTTTGGCCGAAGTTGTCGAAGAAGAATGAAGTAGGGAATAAAACCTAAAGGAGTATATAAAATATCATACCATAGACCTATCAGATTGGTAAACACTTCCTTTGCAAAAGAACGACAAAAAACGACTGAAAATTGTCGTCTGCCGCAGTAACATGATGAATTGAGGACAGTCGCCGTAAGTCCCCTCCTGAATTTCAATTCAATAACAGCAGAAACAAGCCGGGCGGACAGCTCACCGCGCCAGCTTTCTTCCGGAAGCATTAGGACAGACGGCGGATCATCCCGCATCGCGCGCTGCTCCCGGCGCGCGGTGTTTCGCTGCATGACAGCGGGCGATCAGCCGCCTAATTCAACGGCAGCCTCGCCAGAGCGCTTTACGCCGTCCAAGCCGGATAACTCCTCGACCAGCTTCATCAATGCGTCATCCTTGCGCTTCGCCTCAATCATGACATCCAGCCGCGGGGTGGAAGCCGCGATGCTCTGCAAGAAATGATGCAGCGGCCCAGCTTCGACATAATCGGCATGACCCCGCGGGTCAGCTTCGCTTTTGGGGCTGGAAACGTGGATTTTGGGCGCTAATCCGCTGCCGTTCGGGCCGTCCCATGTGGCGGCAATCCGGGGCCATAGGGACTCCGCGCTTTCCCCGTCGTTGTTGACGGCATGGTGATGCACATCCAGCACCATGGGCACCCCTACCTCTTCGCATACCGACAGTGTCTCGGCGGCATTGAACGTCTTGTCGTCATTCTCCAGCGTCAGGCGCTGCCGGACCTCATCGCCCAGCAGGCCGAAATGGCGCACGAACCTTTCGCGCGCGCTCGGCTTATTCCCGTACGTGCCGCCGATGTGAATATTGCTTTTGGCCCGGGTATCCAGTCCCATTGCCTCCAGCATCCGCACATGGCGATTTAAATCTGCGATAGAGCTGTCCAGCACTTCCTTCCGCGGGGTGCTCAGCACAGTGAAATGATCCGGATGAAAGCTGACCCGCATGCCATGCTCCCGGACGTAAGCCCCCAGCTCCGCAAAAGGCCCCGCCAATACCGGGTACGGGTCCCATCCGGCCAGAAGCTCGTGCCCGATAAGCGGAATCAGCCTGGACGAGAAGCGGAACACCTCAATGCCGTGGGCGCGGTTATGCCGAAGCAGGCGCAGCGTATTGTGAATGTTCTCTTCAGCAATACGTTCCAGCTTGCGGATCGCCGCCTCCCGGTCCTGCAGCTTGCTGAAATTGGTGGCCGTCATCGTTTTGGACGGGGATGCATTCTGGACAATAACAGACATGGCGACATAGCCGAAACGGACTTGCATGACGCAGCCTCCTCTGGCCCATCTCAGGCCGGTTTGCATTGTCCTTTAGCTTCTCCGAAATCCAGCTTGCCCATCCGGCCGGAGGCGGCTGCTTCTGGCGCAGTGAAATGCTCCAAAGACAGCCAATAATAATCAGAGAGAACGGATCACAGACGGTGCTGTAGCGAGAGCAGCCGACTTTGGGGAAAAGGGGTTTCCTTTCCGGCCCAACTTTCGGTAGAATAGGAGAGAAAGTTTGTAGAGCGGCTGTGGGCTCCCACGGTCCGACTATGGATGAAGAGAGGAACATATTCAAAATGATAATCCAACCGAAAACACGCGGATTTATTTGTACGACGGCTCACCCGGAAGGCTGCGCCGCTCAAGTCCAGCGCCAAATCGAGTACGTAAAGGCGCAGCAGCCGGTTGCCGGCATCAAAAACGCCCTGGTCATCGGCGCCTCGACCGGCTATGGACTGGCTTCCCGTATCGTCTCGGCATTCGGCGCAGGCGCAAATACCATCGGGGTCTACTTCGATCGTCCCTCAGAGGGCGGACGCACGGCGACCGCAGGCTGGTACAATTCCGCCGCTTTTGAGCAAGCTGCCCAAGACGCCGGGCTGAAATCGTTCAGCATTGTGGGTGACGCCTTCTCCGATGAGATTAAGGCCAAAACCCTCGATTTGATCCGCACCGAGCTGGGACAGGTGGACTTGGTCGTATACAGCGTCGCTTCGCCGCGCCGTACCCATCCGAAAACAGGAGAGACCTTCACCTCGGTACTGAAGCCGATTGGAGAAACCTTCTCCAACAAAACCGTCAATTTCCACAATGGCGAAGTGACCTCCGTCACCATCGAGCCGGCAACGGAAGATGAAATCAGCCAAACCGTGGCGGTTATGGGCGGAGAGGACTGGCAGATGTGGATCGACGCGCTGCAGGAAGCCGGCTTGCTCGCACCGCAAGCGGTTACTGTCGCTTACAACTATATTGGACCGGAAGTAACGCACGCCGTGTACCGGGAAGGCACGATCGGACGAGCCAAGCTCGATTTGGAGAAAACGGGCAAAAGCCTGAACAACCAGCTCGGCGCTACAGGCGGACGCGCATATGTGTCCGTCAACAAAGCGCTCGTCACCCAAGCCAGCGCCGCGATTCCGGTTGTTCCGCTGTACATCTCCCTGCTCTACAAGGTAATGAAGGAAAAGAACATCCATGAAGGCTGCATCGAGCAAATGTACCGTTTGTTCAGCGAGCGCCTGTACGCTCCGCAGGGCACTTCGACCGATGAGAGCGGGCTGATCCGCATCGACGACTGGGAGATGCGCGAAGATGTACAGGAAGAGGTATCGAAGCTGTGGTCTATCGTGTCGACGGAGAACCTGGCGGAGATTTCGGACATCGCCAGCTATCGCCGCGAGTTTTTCCAATTGTTCGGCTTTGAATCCGAAGGCATCGATTACGAAGCGGATACGAATCCGGAAGTCAGCATCCCGAATCTGCGCTAATTGCAATACAGCAAAGCCCCGGAATTTCCCGGTTGACCTCAGAATGAGGCTTCAACCGGAGACTCCGGGGCTATTGTGCGTAACGCCGCGATGTACTTCAGCTTAAGCTTCCTGCTCGCCAAAAAACATCTCATGGGCCAGAGCGGTCTGAACCGCGGACTCCTGCTCGGTCAGCTTGCGGACCAGCTCAATCTCCACCTTGGTCACCTCTTGACCGTGGAAATTAATCTCCGCGATGGACGCCGTAATTTTGACAATGGCAACGGCTTGATTGGCCGGGGAATAGGCAATGACCTTCTGTCCGGTCGGATACACGCGGAACCCTGATTTCAGCATCGCCCCGCGGCCATACTCGAACAACTCGTACAATTCCTGCTCGGATTTGAATTTGCATACCGAATTAAACTCCGTTTGAAAGCCCATCTCTTATGCCCCTCCTGTCCGAATGTCCGGCAGCCTGCACCGGTGTCGCTTCCTTCATCATACCAAATCCGGGCAGCCCATGCTACGTCTTCCGGCTACGCATCAAACGTAAAATTCAGCTTCTGCTTCTCGGCATGGCGCTCCAGCGCCAACCGAATCAAATCATCCAGCAGCTCCTGATACGGCTTGCCCGTTTCCTTCCACAACAGCGGGTACATGCTGAACGGGGTGAAGCCCGGCATAGTGTTGATTTCATTCAAGTAAATTTGGCCGTTATCGCGGGAAATGAAAAAATCCACCCGAGACAGGCCGCTGCCGTCGATCGCAAGAAATGCCTGTACCGCCAGCTCTCGAAGCCGATCCGCCGTTTCCTCCGAAAGCTCTGCAGGAATAACCATCGCCGACTTGCCGTCAATATATTTGGCCTTGTAGTCGTAGAATTCATTCGATGATACGATTTCTCCCGGCACAGAAGCAATCGGCTCATCATTGCCAAGCACGCTCACTTCCACCTCACGGGCATGAATGAATTCCTCCACAATGACTTTGCGGTCAAAACGGAACGCTTCTTCTACAGCCGCAATCAGCTCTTCCTGATTACGCGCTTTCCCTACTCCGACACTGGAGCCCAGATTGGCCGGCTTCACAAAACATGGATATCCGAGTGAAATTTCGATTTCCATTAAGAAGTATGCGCGGTCCTTCGCCCACTGCTTGTTTGTAAAATGCTGGTAATGGCACTGCGGCAGCCCTTCCTGGGCGAACAGCTTCTTCATCGCGACCTTGTCCATCCCGACCGCAGAAGCCAGTACCCCGGCGCCAACGTAAGGAACGTTGGCCATCTCCAGCAGCCCCTGGATGGTACCGTCCTCTCCGTTCGTCCCATGCAGCAGCGGGAACACCACATCCAGACCGCCGACGCCGTAAGCGGCTCCTTCTGTCCGGGCAAGCGAGGCCGATCCGGTGGAATGAAGCACCGCCTTTTCCCCGTCTGCGGCTGCTCCGCTTGCGGCATCTGCAGCCGCAGGCAAGCCCCCGCTGCGTCCGCTGCCGAAAATCGGCGCCAGCGCCAGCACGGCCGGCTCCGCGTCCTGTCCGCTGCCGAATTGCAGCTCTTCCTTGCGCTCCACGGGTCCCGTCAATGGAGGCCCCGAGAACCAGGCGCCTTGTTTATCGATATAAAAAGGATGAATGTCGTATTTGGCATGATCAAATGCTCCGATAACAGCCAGCGCGGTCGACAAAGAGACGTCATGCTCCCCCGACTTCCCTCCGTACACCAGGCCGACACGTATTTTTCTGCTCATAGCTACCTCCGCCGCTCATTTGAATAGTGAAGCTCAGGAAATCCCATGCTAGGTAGTGGGCCTTTCCAAATGTCCTCATTGCGTATGAACCTGAGTAATCTTCATTGCTGCAATACATCCGAGATTCGCAAAAACCGGTACACAGTCTTCGGAGTCCATGCGTAGGAATCCCGATAATCCCAGAAGCGCCGTCTGCTGCTGACCGTCCGGGCGTTCACGAGCGGAAATCCGTCGGCATCCAGATCCGTCACGATCACACTGTGCTCGAATCCGCCGTCGCCGTTCCAGTCATAACAAATGACGTCGCCGGGAGACAGCTCCAGCGGTGAACTCACCTCGTCGGCCCGCAGTCCTATTGTACTGCGTTTCAGAAACGATTGTAAACTGTGGGAGACGCTCCAGCTGTAGCTCCACAGCTCCTTGCTGCCGCTCTTGCCCTCATACCACCAGCCGGTTTCCCTGCGGCCCGTATTGTTCATTGGCGCCCCTCCGGCGTAGAGGCACTGGGATACGTAATTGGTGCAGTCCGACGGAAATTCCTGATAAGCGGGATTGGCGTGATTCCAATAGGCGTCCGCATACCGGCACGCGGCATCGCGGTCATAGTAGGCTTTTTTGGATTTGGCGGTGACCGGAGAATGAACAAGCCGGCGGTTAATAAAAGGAAGCGATTGCGTTCGCTGCGGCTCGGCTACACTCATGCTGGCGTGCGGCTGGGGAATCAGAGCGGCGTCCGGCAGCTCGCTTTTTTCCGGGACATGCACCTTCACGGTCCAAATCAGCCAGCGGGCACCGTCAAAGCGCAGCGAGACACGCTCCTGCTCGATACGCTCCTCCTCATGAAGAATGCCTCCAAGCTCATAATGGTACGTCTTGCGCAAGTCCAGCTCCGCGATGACCTGATCCGGCTGTTCATCGACGCTGTGCAGGCGCAGGCGGGTTTCGTTTTTGCGGGGAACAAGGCCCCGCTCGTTATGGCAATCGGACAGCCTCCGCAAGTAGCTCTCGCGTTCCCGAAGCACCGATGTATCTTTGACCAGTGAAAGGAGCGGCTCGGGCGAGTAATGAATGTCGGTCTGATTGCGGACGTGGACATATTCGTAAAGCGCCGATTTCCAATTGGCCATGACGGCAGTTCTCCTTTCCATGGAATCCGGTGTAAGCAGCAGTTCATTAGTTCAACATATGAAAAGACCGGGGGAAACATGTGCGGACAACCAAGGAAAAATGCTTTACAGCAAAGGGCCGCACGCTTATACTTAAACTGTGAGCAATTTTTGAAATTGTGTTTCACTACATGAAACGGAGGGACATCATCCGATGGCAAACAAAGACCAATTTGGCGCCAAAAAGTCGCTCGCAGTCGGCGGTAAAACTTACGCTTACTACGATCTGGCTGCGGTTGAAAGCAAACTGGGTCCAATCAGCAACCTGCCTTTCTCCATTAAAGTGCTGCTCGAAGCAGCTGTCCGCCAATTTGACGGACGCGCTATTACTGACGAGCATGTCAAGCAAATCGCATCGTGGGCTTCCGGCCGCGACGAAAACAAAGAGATTCCTTTCATTCCTGCTCGTATCGTACTGCAGGACTTTACCGGCGTACCGGTTGTCGTAGACCTTGCCGCAATGCGCGACACGATGAAACGCACCGGCGGCGATCCGAAACGGATTAACCCGCTTGTACCGGTTGACCTTGTTATTGACCACTCCGTCATGGTTGACTCCTTCGGCACGCCTACCGCGCTGGATGAGAATATTAGCCTGGAGTTTGAGCGCAATGAAGAGCGTTACCGCTTCCTGCGCTGGGCGCAAACCGCGTTCGACAATTTCCGTGCAGTTCCTCCATCAACAGGTATCGTTCACCAAGTAAACCTGGAGTACCTGGCATCTGTGGCCGCTACGAAGCAAGTGGACGGCGAAACGGTTGTGTACCCGGACTCCCTGGTAGGTACTGACTCCCACACCACCATGATTAACGGTCTTGGCGTCGTTGGCTGGGGCGTAGGCGGTATCGAGGCGGAAGCCGGCATGCTCGGACAGCCGCTGTATTTCGTAACGCCGGAGGTTATCGGCTTTAAATTGACCGGCAGCCTGGCGGAAGGCGCAACAGCAACTGACCTGGCGCTGACCGTTACCCAAATTCTGCGTAAAAAAGGCGTTGTCGGCAAGTTCGTCGAATTCTTCGGTCCTGGCCTGAGCAACATCAGTCTGGCAGACCGTGCAACCGTAGCGAACATGGCTCCGGAATACGGCGCAACCATCGGGTTCTTCCCGGTTGACAGCGAAACCCTGAACTACCTGCGCAGCACCGGCCGCAGTGAAGAGCAAGTGGCACTGGTTGAAGCGTATTACAAGGCACAAGGCATGTTCCGTACCGATGCGACTCCGGATCCGGTCTTCACCGACATTTTGGAGCTGGACCTGTCTACCATCGTACCGAGCCTTGCCGGTCCGAAACGCCCGCAAGACCGCGTCGAGCTGACCAACATGAAATCGGCCTTCAACGAGATTATCCGCACGCCAATCGAAAAAGGCGGATACGGTCTGAGCGAGGAAAAAATCGCAACAGTTGCTGATGTAAAACATCCCAACGGCGAAACAACTAAGCTCTCTACAGGCTCTGTCGTTCTGGCGGCAATTACATCCTGTACCAATACATCGAACCCGAGCGTCATGCTTGCTGCAGGTCTGGTGGCTCAAAAAGCAGTTGCCCGCGGCCTGAAAAAACCGGCATACGTCAAAAGCAGCTTGACTCCAGGCTCCCTCGTCGTAACCGAGTACCTGAAAAAAGCAGGCGTGCTCACATCCCTGGAGCAGCTTGGCTTCCACGTAGCGGGCTACGGCTGCGCAACCTGCATCGGGAACAGCGGTCCGCTGCCAGAAGAAGTCGGTGCGGCTATCGCTGATAACGACCTGACTGTGGCGGCTGTCATTTCCGGTAACCGGAACTTTGAAGGCCGTGTCCACGCGCAAATCAAAGCCAACTACCTGGCTTCCCCGCCGCTGGTTGTCGCTTATGCGCTTGCAGGCAACGTGAATGTCGACCTGCAAAACGATCCTATCGGCTACGATCAAAACAACCAGCCGGTCTATCTGAAGGACATTTGGCCAACCAACAAAGAAATCGCAGACGCGGTGGCCAGCGCCCTGACAGCAGAAATGTTCAAAGAGAAATACGAGCATGTCTTCACACAAAACGAGCGTTGGAACCAAATCGATGTGCCAGAAGGCGACCTGTACGAGTGGGATAAAAAATCCACCTACATCCAGGAGCCTCCGTTCTTCATGGATCTGGGCACCGAAGTTAGCGACATCCAAGAAATTATCGGCGCCAAAACACTCGCCCTGCTCGGTGATTCCGTCACTACGGACCATATTTCTCCGGCAGGTAACATCAAGGTAGACAGCCCTGCGGGCAAATACCTGATTGAGAACGGCGTGAAAAAAGAAGACTTCAACTCCTACGGCTCCCGTCGTGGTAACCACGAAGTGATGATGCGCGGTACGTTCGCGAACATCCGCATCCGTAACCAAGTGGCACCAGGCACCGAGGGCGGCGTAACCACTTACCTGCCGACCGGTGAAGTCGTCAGCATCTACGATGCTTCGATGCAGTACCAAGCGAACAACCAATCGCTGGTCGTTATCGCAGGCAAAGAGTACGGCACCGGCTCCTCCCGTGACTGGGCGGCAAAAGGAACATTCCTGCTGGGTGTTAAAGCCGTTATCGCCGAGAGCTTCGAGCGTATCCACCGCAGCAACCTGGTCGGTATGGGCGTTCTGCCGCTCCAGTTCAAAAACGGCGAAAGCTGGAAATCCCTCGGCATCGTCGGTACGGAAACGTTCGACATTGCCGGCTTGAACAATGATGTGCAGCCTGGCCAAACCATCACGGTTAAAGCAACCCGTGTTGACGGCAGCAGCTTCACCTTCGACGTTACTGCCCGTCTGGACAGCATGGTTGATGTCGATTACTACCGGAACAGCGGTATTCTGCAAACCGTTCTGCGCCAAATGATGGTAAGCAGCAAGTAATCAGGTTCATAGGCCGGGCATAGCTTGCCCGGCCCCATCAAAAAGAAGGCGTACGCTGATTTAATCGCGTACGCCTTCTTTTTGATGGGGCTTGGATGTTTCCGAACGACATCTTCCAGCGCGCGCGAATCCCAAGCGAGCGTTGCGCCGCTGCACGGCGGCCGTTCGAACCCCAGCCCGTTCCATTCCGAACGAAATTACAGCCGCTTCAGCTCTTTGGACAGTCGAAGCTGCATCAGTAGCACTTATCATTATCGAAGCTCAAAGCACCAGCTCGCCTGTCAGAGAATGTTGTTCCCCTTCTGTGTCCGCAAGCTGCTGTCCGAGCCAGTCCAGAAGCACCTGCGCGGTTCGGCGCTGCTGCTCCTCAGACGTAATCGTTGCCGGAAGATCTCCGTTCTGCGGGCCGTAGCTGCCGAACTGGGCATGGTTTCCCCCGTTAATCTTGGCATGCAGCGCATCAGCCGGCAGCTTATGCTCCTTGCTGTTTTCGAATTTGTCAGGACTCAGAATCCCGTCATTGGTTGCGACAAACGTCAGCACGGGCAGGCCGCTGTCCTTCAGGCTGCCCTTCTTGTCCACGTAGGAGCCGATAAGATATACGCCCGCCAGCTTATCCGGCTGTGCGGCAGCATACCTTGCAGCCATCGCACCGCCAAGGGAATGTCCACCAATGACAAACCTCCTGCCGGGATAGGCTGCAATCGCTTCTGCCGCTCTGTCCACGTCCATAAACGACAAGTACAGGGGCATTTTGATAATCAGAACCTGTCTGCCGCCCCGGGCCAGCTCCATTCCGAAGGGAACATAGGCCTGCGAATTCACCAGCGCTCCCGGATAAAAAATAATGCCCGGCTGCTCACTTGGGCCCGCCTCCGGCTCAACGACAATCCATTTCTCCCGCTCCTCGACCCTATAACCGCTCCCGCCCTGCATCGCCTGCTGCGCGGCGGCATCCGGCCCGTGCGGATGCAAATAGTACAAAGCGCCGCAAATCAGCACCAGGGCAAGCATGATCAAGCCCTGCCGGATACGCCTCGGAAGAGAGCCGCCAAGAACATACAGCATGCATCACCGCTCCTTTGCCCTATCCTTGCCAGGTACGGGGGAGGATGGTTGCCGAGCTGCGTTCCTGTGTGTGTTTCGTCACCCCGTCTCCGTTTGTCGTATTGTGCGGAAAACGGCGGCGTCCTATGCTTTATTTCATCATTTGGCCCATCCGGCGCGCGGCTTCCATAATTTCCGGGGCGTGCTCTCTCATGCTGTCGGGGGTCAGCCTGTTAGCCGGTCCAGAAACCGCCAGCGCCGCGACAAGCTGTCCCGCACGGTTGAAGATTGGCGCTGAAACCGCAGCCGCGCCCGGCTCCCGCTCCTCTACACTGGTCGCATAGCCCAGCTCATGAATCTCGGCGATTTGCCGCTCGAAGGTCTCCCGATCACCGGCATTGGCCCATTCCAGCTCACCCAGCACCTGCAGCTGCAGCGCGCGCTCCGCAAATGCAATCAACACCTTGCTAGAAGCGCCTACATTCAAAGGAAGCCTGGCGCCAATCGGCGCAACCCGCCGGATGGCCTGCTTGCTCTGTACAGCCTGAATCCGGATACGCTCCTTGCCATCCCGGACATACAAGCTAATCGTTTCCCCCAGCAGATCGCGCAGCTGCTCCATTTCGGGCAGCAGCAGCGTCCCGGGGTCATCACTGCTCGACATGCCGGCCGACAGCTCCCAAATACGAAATCCAAGCCGGTATTTATCCGTCTGCACATCCCTTTGCACGAAGCCCTTGCCTTCCAGTGAAGCCAACAGGCGATGCACGGTGCTTTTATGCAGGCCTACCTTGGCCGCCACCTCTGTCAGCGTCATGTCGCTCTCTTCCGTAAAACATAGCAATATATCCAAGGCCCGCTCAACAGCGCGGACCGTCAGTTTCCCGTCCTCCAATTTGCGGTCCCCACCTTCCATCCTGCACAGATCAAGCCTCGCCGAACATGATGCGTCTTTATGAATGAAATTCCATAATTATTGTCCGGTCTGGTATAAGACCCGGTACAGGCTTGGCTTAAATCAGCAACCAAGTTTCACTATATGAAACCGAGTTACAATAAGTATACTCCTATTCTAAAAGGAGGTAAAGAGAAGAAATCCCATGTTACAGCAGCATTACAGGCAGATAACAAATTACGCAAGCGGATTGACGCTCCGCGGACACCGCCTTAGTATAAATGTACGGGTTTTATTTTCTGAAAATTCAATTTAAATGTCATTATTATCCAAAATAATTAAGCTGGCTAATTATTCATCCGAAGGAGGCGTCTCTATGAATATCATGACCCCCACTACTCATCCACCGGCTGCCTCCGTCTCATACCCTGTTACGGCTAAGCCTTCGTTTCTGCGGCGGCATCTGGTTATCGTCATTCTGATCTCCTTTTTGTCCTTATCCGTACTGTCCGTATTGACCTTCCACGGGTATATCGCGTGGGTATTGACCCGGCCGGTGATTGCGCCCTTAGTATCCAATCCTCTTGCCGCCATTGAAACCCCTTATGAAGACGTCACCTTTGCCGCTGCAGGGGGCGGCTCCATGCTGGAAGGCTGGTACATCCCGGCTGCTTCTCCCTCCGCGCAAACCGTTGTTTTCTCTCACGGCTATGGCGGCAACCGCGAAGAAATCTGGGTTCCCATCTATGACCTCGCGGCCGAGCTGCATCGCCAGCAATTTAATGTGTTCATGTTCGATTATGGCTATGTCAAGCCTGAACGCGTCGTAACCGCAGGCATACAAGAAACGAACGATTTGCTCGGCGCCATTGATTATGTTAAAGCCCGCGGAGCCGAGGATGTGTTTGTGTGGGGCTTCTCCATGGGAGCCGGCATCGCCCTGCAAGCCGCACTCCAGTACACCGATATCCAGGCCATGGTCCTGGACAGCACCTTCCTGCTGGAGCCGGACACCTTATACAGAAACCTGACCAATTATATTCAGCTTCCCCGCAATCCGTCACTTTCTCTCGTGGGCATGTTCTTTCCGGTCATGAGCGGCGGAGCCTCACTCAGCCAAATTCCGGCCGCCGCTGTCAAATCCGCCAAATTCAGCATGCCGCTGTTTCTGATTCATGGCAAGGAAGACGAGAAAGCGCCGTATTCCCTGGCTGAAACTATTTTCAAAAACCAATCGTCGGAAACCAAGCTGTGGCTGGATCCGGACGGCACACACGAGCTTATTTACCGGGCGCACAAAAAGCAGTATCTGTCCCGCACAATCGCTTTCCTGAAGGCGCACTCCACCTCAGCGGCCAGTCCGGCCGAGACCGCCCTTTGAGCATCGTGGAATCCAACTTCCCCTTCCTTACCAGGCTCAGGACGTGTATAGTTAACCTGGTCAGCCGTTTAGGCCGGACATTATGTTGATGACTTTATCTATCCGGGAGGGAATAACCGATGCAAGCTATAGAGCTTTTGACTAAACGCCGCGCGGTTCGCAGCGTGCTGCCGCAAGCAGTGGAGGACGACAAGATTGCCGCTCTGCTGGAGGCGGCCACTTTAGCCCCGAACGATCGGCTCCGGGAGCCTTGGCACTTTTATGTGATTCGGGGCGAAGCCAAACAGTCGTATGAAACGCTCGCGCGCCAATTTCTGGAGGAACGTTTCCCGACCAAGCCTCATCTGGTCAAAGAATCGCTGCAGGTTCTGGAAAATACGCCGCTGGTCATTGTGGTGACCTCGGATGTCATCCCCGGGGATGAGGCTTCCTCAGAGGATAATGAATATGCCGCCGCCTGCGCGATTCATTCCATGTGGCTGGCCGCCGCCGATTTGGGCCTGGGGCTAGTATGGAGAACACGCGGCATCGGCCTGGTCCGGGATGAGCGGATGCTTCCATTCATCGGCTCGCCGGAAAACCGCAAAATCGTCGGCACCCTGTTTATCGGCTACCCGGCCGGAGAAACACCTGCAACAGCACGCAAGCCGTATTCAGAGAAAACAACCTGGCTATAAGCCGGTAACAAAGCATGTGAAATCATGTTCTGACCGTCAATTCGGCCATGCAGCAAAGCATCGCCTCTGTCCTTAGCCTCCTGTACTGCACAACAACTGTTGTACTGCACAAGAAAACAAGCCTTCCCGGCAGCCCCAACGGGCCCAGCAGGAAGGCTTGTTTGTTGTTTCCATCCGTATTACCCCTTAATAAGAGACAAGAATTCCGAACGCAGAGCGGCATCTGTACGGAACTGGCCGCGGACAGCCGAAGTCACCGTCTTGCTGCCCGGCTTTTTCACGCCGCGGGCGCACATGCACAGATGCTCGCCCTCCACCACCACCATGACTCCGTTCGGATGGAGAGCTTGATCCAAAATATCCGCGATTTGAGACGTAATCCGCTCCTGCACCTGCAGCTTACGGGTCACCGCCTCCACCAGACGGGCAAATTTGCTTAATCCGGCGATTTTGCCGCTTGGCAAATAGCCGATATGCACTTTGCCGAAGAACGGCGCCATATGATGCTCACACTGGCTGTAGTACACGATATCCTTCACGATAACCAGCTCTTCATGCTGTTCATCGAAGCTAACGCCCAACACCTCGTGCGGATCCACCTCATAGCCGGCAAAAATCTCCTCATACATCCGGGTTACCCGGGCCGGTGTATCCAGCAGCCCTTCACGGTCCACATCCTCACCGATGAGCCGCAAAATTTCCCGCACATGCTGCTCAATAAGCTCACGGTTTTCCGCCACCTTATTGTTACGGTAATCTTTCACTCCTGCCATCACCAAGTTCCTCCCCTCGTCCGCCGCCTGCCGCACCGGCACAATCAGCGGATAGCCTCACGCGTCCGCAGGCTCCATTCTCATCTTATCTGCGGCGCTGTTTATTCATCATTTGCTGCTTGCCCATCATCTGCTGCGCTTTCTGCATCTGCTGTTTGTTGAGATTATAGCCCATTTGCTTGGCCATTTTCATCATCATGTCCGGATCATTCTGCATTTTCTCCATCTGTTTGCGCAGATAATAAACCCCTGCAAAAAAGCCCCCCACGAGCCCGATGAGGAGCGTCACAATCGGAATCACATAATTGTACCACATCGAATTTTCACCTCTGCCAGCATAGTCATTTCATCTTATCATAGCACGTCCCGAAAGGGGATACAAACCGGAAAAACAGGATATCCGCCGGATGGCGGCCTTGCAGACCTCACCGGAACAATGACCGTCATTCCTGACAGATTCGAAGGAGTCATTCCCACGGGTCATTCCCACGGCTTCCCGTCTTCCCCAGAACAGCCTCAATAACCAGTTACAAATAAACGCGAACCGCCCCGGCTGACAGGGCAAAGGTTCGCGCGTTTTGTTCAGGTCAGCACCCCGTCGATGAATACCGTCGTGTGCTTGGCTAAATCCACTTCCTTGACATCAATCTCATTGCCGGTGTCCTGACGAACGACCCGGACAACTGGACGGCCCGGCAAGCCCCGATGCTGTCCGACGACCACGCCGGTTTCCCGGGTGGACAAACGCACCGATGTACCGGTCGGATACACCGAAACGATGCGTAAAAACTGAACCAGCACCTCATGATCAAGCTGGGTCCCGGCCAGCGCCATCATTTGCTCGCAAGCCTCATGCGGCAGCAGACGTTTCCCCGTACTCTCATCAAACAGCAGATTGTCGTACGTGTTGGCGACAGCCACGATTTTGGCATACAGATGAATTTGCTCCTCTGCCAGTCCCCTTGGTATACCTTGACCGTCTATCCGTTCATGATGCTGGAACGCCACATGGGCGATGAGCAGGTTAAACTCCCGCTTCTGCTTCAGCACCTCAAAGCCCCGCCATGTATGATGCAGCTTCATGTCCTTTGACTCGTCATCGGTGATCAGCTCGATTTTGCCGATGTCGTGAAGCAGCGCTCCGATAGCAAGCTCCTTGAGCTGGATGTGGTTCAGGTTCATATTGATGCCTACCAGCACGGACATCATACAGACGTTCATAGAATGCACATAATGCTGATTATCCTGCGTACGGATGTCGGACAGCTGGATCAGCACATCCTTATTGCCCATGATGTCCTCCATCAGCTTGTCCACACTGACGCTAACCGATTTGGTATTGAAATCCTTGCCCGAACGAATCGATTCGAAGGTCTCCGTCATCTGCTTCATGACAGCCCCCTTCGTCTCCTCGGAGATGACATCGACAATTTCGATATCCTCAAACTGCGGGTCCTTGATGTAAATCATCGTTGCGCCGATTCGTTTCAGCGTCGTAATCATAAACACGGTTAGCTGAACGCCTTCGGACAGCATCACCGTACCGTTGCTGGAAAAAATCGTTTTACCCAAATACTGTCCCGGCTCTACCGAGTCAATGTTAATGTACCTCATGATTTCAACTCCAAGCTGACTACGTCTCTTTTCATCTATTATCGGCCATTTTCGTGGTCGAGTAAATATATTTTCACATCAAGGCCGCCCCCATAGCCGACCAGCTCCCCGCTGGCTCCAATAATACGATGGCACGGGACGATAATCGGCACCGGATTGCGGTTGTTCGCGCCGCCTACGGCACGCACCGCACGCGGGGAGCCAATCGCGGCCGCTATGTCCTTATAAGAAGCCGTAACGCCATAGCCAACCTCCTGCAGCGCCCCCCATACCTGAAGCTGAAAAGAAGTCCCGTGCAGGTCCAGAGAAAGGTCAAACTGCCGCCGTTTCCTGGCAAAATACTCGCACAGCTGTCCGGAAGCCTGGGCCAGATGTGCGTTACTGCCCGCTTCCGTTATACTGTCCGCCCCGAATATTTTGGCCGCCCAAGCCTTCAACCGCTGCAGCCGGTGTTCCGCAGAGCCGAATTCAATATTGCAAAGCCCCCGCTCTGTTGCCGCCAGAAGCAGCGTGCCAATAGGCGATTCCAGCTCTTGTATGCTGAGCCTTTCCATCCCGTCTCCCCTTCTCCTTGCCTGTTCATACGCCCGCTGCCCCCGCTCGCGGCATGGCGGCGCATCACGGCGCTCCATTGTAAAAAGGCTTCGCTCCGGCTTCTCCGGGCGCGAAGCCCGACGATACACCGGGTCGATGCCGCCTTGCGAATCTGCTTTTTACGTTGTCCTCCCAAGCCCGCTCTCCGCCTCATTCATTCCGGTCACCCGCCGACCGGCTTCTTCCGGTCACGGGCACTTCCGCAGGCTTGGCCGTTCCAGGGTCAGCCTGGCTTCCCCCGGCCATCGGCTGCGGCGAAGCAGCCAGCAAGGCCCGGCGGATTGCATCAAGCACAGTCGGGTCCGTCTCATGCTTCTGCGCAGCCGAAAGCCCTTCACGCGGGAGCTCGCCCCCGATACGGCCCAGCGCCCAGGCCGCCGCTTCACGCAGCTCCGCGCGCGGATCGGTCCGCAGCAGCTTCACCAGCTGCTCCGCTGCCGTGGCATCGCGGAAAAAGCCGAGCGCGATGACCGCATTGCGCTGTATCGGCTTACGTCCGCGCCAAGCGGAGGACGTATGCCCGAACCGTTCCTTGAAGTCACGGTTCGACAGCTCCAGAAGCGGCACAAGCAGCGGCTTGGCCAGCTCCGGGTCTGGCTGCAGCTCGGGGTGGTGCGTCCAGTTCATGCCTTTATTTTTGGGACAGACGATTTGGCACGTATCGCAGCCGTACAGCCGGTTGCCGATTTTCAGCTTGAGGTCGTCGGCAATGAAGCCCTTCGTCTGAGTTATAAATGAAATGCACCGCTGGGCGTTCAGCTGGCCCGGGCCGACCAAAGCGCCCGTCGGACAGGAATCGATGCAAAGCGTACAATCCCCGCATTCGTCAAGCAAAGGGGCATCCGGCTCGAACGGAATATCGGTAATCATCTCGCCGAGATACACCCATGAACCGAATTCCGGAGTAATGATACAGCAGTTTTTGGCGCTCCAGCCGACCCCGGCCCGCTGCGCCGCCGCCCGGTCCACAAGCGCTCCGGTATCAACCATGCTCTCCAGACGCACATCCGGCACCCGTTCCCGCAAAAACGCCGCTAACCTCTCCAGCCGCCGGCGCAGCACCTGATGGTAATCCTCGCCCCAGGCCGACCGGGAGAGCATCCCCCGGGTCGCGCCCGGCTTCGACTTCGGCGCGTTGTTCAGCTTCGATGGATACGCCACCGCAATCGAAATCATCGATTGGGGGCGTTCCAGCAGCAGCGACGGCTCCGTCCGCTTGTCCAAATCAGGCTCCTCAAACCCGGACTCGTAGCCCAGCTCCCGGTGCCGCTGCAAAATCCCCTTCATATCCACAAACGGGTCTGCCGAGGCAAACCCGATTTTATCAATGCCGAGCCGCTGCGCCGCGTCACGCACCTCACGCTTCAGCGCCGCCCAATCGGCCGGCGTTCCGCCGCTGACAGTCAACGGAGTCATGGGTATATATCACCTCGCTACAGCCGCCGGATCGCCTCACGGGCCAGCTCGTCGCAGCGGTTGTTGTATTCGTTGTCGCTATGGCCCTTTACCTTCACATATTCCACCCGGTGCGGCGCCATGACCTGCAGCAGCGCCTTCCACAAATCCTGATTTTCCACAGGCTGCTTCTTGCTGCTGATCCAGCCGCTGCGCTTCCAGTTCTCAATCCAGCGCTTCTGGAAGCAGTTAACCACGTAAGCCGAATCACTGTACACCTTCACCCGGCAGGGCTCCTTCAACATTTTCAGCGCCTCGATTACAGCCTGGATCTCCATCCGGTTGTTGGTGGTCGCCTTCTCTCCTCCGGACAGCTCCTTGCGGTGCGCCCCGAACATCAGGATAGCTCCCCAGCCGCCGGGACCCGGGTTGCCTGAGCAGGCGCCATCGGTATACACCGTTATTTCCTTCATACCCAGCTCCCCTTTAGTTTAAACCGTCTTACGCCTCAGGCATCCGCCGCACGGCTTCATCACAAGCCTCCCAGCTTGTCCAGCGGCCACACAATCCACTGCGCCCGGCCGGCAATCCGTTCCCGATCCACAGGGCCGAAGCTCCGGCTATCCTTGCTGGCCCCCAGGTGCCGGTTGTCCCCCATGACGAAATATTGGGAGCTGCCAAGCTGATACGGGCCATGGTCAACATCCTGAATAGGAACATCGGTATACTTCTCATCCGTTCGCTTCCCGTCAATATACAGCCTGCCCCCGCGAATCTCCACCTTGGAGCCCGGGCCTGCGACAATGCGTTTCACCAAATACTTCTCGCTTTCGCCTTCCTCCGGGTCACGGATCACCGCTATTTCGCCCGGCTCCGGTTCCGACAGCAAGTAGATGGCCTTGTTCACGATCAGCCATTCCCCGTGAGCCAGCGTCGGGTCCATCGAATGGCCCTCGACCATGGACGGCACAAACAGAAACTGGCGAATAATCAGCACAACAACCAGAGCAATCAGGATCGATTTAATCCATTCCCAGCCTTCCCGGACCAGTCGCGACATTGTCATCCTGCGGACTGCGCCCGCCTCGGACCGGACTTCCTCTCCACGCGGCTCTTGCGGGCTTATACTCATCCGTCACACCCCGGCTTCCCGATTTCTCCACAGCTCGAAGTACTCCATCACAGTCTCCTCCCGGAAAGGCGAGCCCCTCTGGCGGATAAGGTCCAGCAGGCTCTCCAGCCCTGCCCGGACCTTTTGATCCACAATATCGGAATAATGATAATTTAATTTGTGCGCATCATACTCTTCCTGATCGACGATCTGGACTTCTCCCCGCGGATTCACGATAACATCCAGATCGTAATCGATATAAGTGAGCACCCGCTTGTTCAAATAAGGCGGCGATGCAATGTTACAGTAATAACGCACGCCGCCCTCTTCCAAAAGCGCAATTACATTAAACCACTGATTGGGCAGAAAAAAAGCGACGGACGGAATGCGACTGGTCCACTCCTTGCCGTCGGCCTCCTGAATTTTCGTCTGATTATTAACCAGCACCAGTGTCCCTGAGGCCGCTTGCTCCGGATGCAGCAGGCGCGCGGGGACCAGCCAATTTTCCAGCCACATGCGGTGAAGTTTGCCATTATGCTTAAAGCTTTTAATAATATGAACGTGCTCGCTGTTCATAAGCGCCTCCCCCCTGCCTGTCTGCCTTACCTATATAAATAGGAAAGCATATCTTCTACGGAATTGCAACGATTAAACCATACCAGCCCCGTGCCCGGCTCCCCAGCCGTTCCACAAGCACTCCCGGGGCCTGATATCTCGCTGCGAGCACAACCGACCAGCCACGCGCATCGCGCCTTGTGCTGCCTGCCGCTTGGTAGTTGCCCCAAGAACAGCAGGCGCCATTAACAAGGCATTCATGCCATGCGCGGCCATCTGTGAAGAGCTCTGAAGCCGCCCGCGGCGCAACACGACCCGTCCGTGGCTGACCGCCCTCATGCGGCGCCACGCCACCCTGCGATCCGGGAGCTGCCCGCGCCAGCCCGCCATGTTCACCCAGATGCCGGACAAAACAAAAAAAGCGGGCCTAAGCGCCGCTTACAATACGTAATTTTTGAAATGCTCTCGTAAACTGTTCCCTCTGGTAGCCGACCGATTCATACAGCGGGAGAATGTATTCATTATGCGCATCCACGGTCACCATAATCTTGCTGACCTTGCGTTTCTCAAAACGCTTCCGCAGCCCTTCTACCATCGCTGTGCCTATGCCTTTACGTTGATGCTGCTTGTCCACCGCGATCCGGTAGTAATACCCGTTATTGCGATCAATCGTTCCGATGATGACGCCGGTTACCGCACCCTCTTCTTCCGCCACGAGCACCAGCTCGCTGTCCCAGGATAGCTGACGGCCAAACGCTTCCATCGTTTCTCTAAAACAGGACTCCGACAAAACGTCCGACAACAGCCCGGTGATAGGGGCATAGTCGGAAAGCTGAAATGAACGTAAGTACATAACGGTCTCTCCCCATGTCGTTTTTCTCTAAGCTTTATAAATACGACAAAATTCGAGAAAATCCTTCAAAAAATCTTCACAATGTCAGAAAAAATGTGATTTTTTTAACAGATTTTTTTGAAAGCGCTTCAATTTTCTCCAAATTACGCAATTTTTCTAAGTATTAGTATAAAAAATTAAACCTTTGATGGAAAGAGGTTTCTTCTGTATTTTCAAAATAATTGAAACGCGCGAATAGTTCGTAAGTCGGACTTGCATAGTTTTCATCTAAATCGGGATTACTAGCTCAGGGTAGCCCGTTGCCCGATGCGCCCAAATCCGAAATCCGAAATCGGCATCAAAACCGCGGTGCTTCAGCCGAAAAAACTTTCTAAACATGATTGTTTAAAAAGTAGCCCGATTCTGTTGATTTATAGGACGAAATAGGCGATAATGAGAACTGTTGAAACCAAATTTTGGGGAGGTATTTATCCATGGCACATCAATTGCCTGCACTGCCTTACGCAGCTAACGCACTGGAACCGCATATCGACGAAGCAACAATGAACATTCACCACGGCCGTCACCACAACACCTACGTGACCAACCTGAATGCAGCTCTTGAAGCTCACTCCGACCTGCAAAGCAAATCGGTTGAAGAGCTGATCAGCAACCTGGATGCTCTTCCAGAAAGCATTCGCACTGCAGTTCGCAACAATGGCGGCGGACATGCCAACCATACCCTGTTCTGGGAAATCCTCAGCCCCAATGGCGGCGGTCAACCTACCGGCGCACTGGCTGATGCCATCAACAGCGAGCTGGGCGGCTTCGATAAATTCAAAGAAGATTTCACTAAAGCCGGCGCTACCCGTTTCGGAAGCGGCTGGGCATGGCTGTCCGTTGACAAAAACGGCAAGCTTGTTGTCAGCAGCACGCCAAACCAAGACAGTCCTATCATGGAAGGCAACACGCCGATCCTGGGTCTGGACGTTTGGGAGCACGCTTACTACCTGAAATACCAAAACAAACGCCCGGATTACATGGCTGCATTCTTCAACGTAGTCAACTGGGATGAAGTTGGCAAACGTTACGAAGCGGCAAAAAAATAAGTTGATGGCCTCGTCTTCCCAGACGAACCGGATACACGAACAGCCCGCCTCCTCTACAGGAAGGCGGGCTGTTTGTTCTTTAACGCCATCCTGCTGACCTTGGCGTTCGAGAGATACGGCGAGGTTACTTGGAGCTCAGCTTCATCTGCCGGGCCATCTCCAGAACCTGCTCCAGCGACAGATCCGGATTTTCAATGATGATGGTATATCGCAGTCCGTCTTCGTCCCAAGCCACACTACGAATCATCTCCATATACTGGCCTTTGACTTGACGGATTTGGATTTCTTCCCCAAGCGGGTCCCATGCCGCATCCTCCGGCACCTTGAATACACTCAGATGCAGGGATGGCATATGGTCCTTGGCGAAATTCATGTTAATCTCCGTCCGGTTCAAGCTTCCCTTGAATTCAAGCAGCTCTGTTTTGAGCAGAGAAAGCTCCTTATCGTCAAAGAGAAGAAATGGCTGCTTAAGCTCTTCCTCCGCCTCCTTCAGTGAAACCTCACGAGCAGGATGCATGTCCTGTATGGATTGCATAACGACATCGTCTGGCAGCTTTAATCGAAACGTATCGTCTGTAAATTTCGGAGCAAAATCAAGCTTGGTGTACTCGGATTCCACCTTCATATCCCCGCTTGCCGATGAAGACTTCAGGATGAACCATGTTCTGGAATCGACCCAGAACTCCAGCTCCCCCAGCAGCGTGTTCTGCTTCTCCGGAGTCACCTTCACATGGTATGCGCTATTGCCCAGCACCTGCTCCTCTCCAGCCACCTCGTAGTTATGGGTGGACTGCATCGATTTTATTAAATTCATGAGCTGGTCCTTCTGGGACATCGATCCCGTTCCCATACTCTCATCCAATTTCATCGTAAAAGCCGTATTGCTTTTCTTATCATACGTAAGCAGCTCCTGGCCCTCATTGACAGATATGGCCTCGTCATCTCCGCTTTTGATTTCAACCCGCTTCCTCCCGGTTCCTTCTTCAACCCATTCCTTGGAAAATGATTCCGTCAGCAGCTGGTCGTTCTGGTATGTCCGTATGGTGGACTCCGCGTAATAGGAGCCCATTTTCTTCTGCGACTCGAGTACTTTGGATACGACATCCGCCGGTGTGCTTCCGGCTTGCCCGCCAGCCCCCGTATCCTCGCAGCCGGAGGTGATTAAGGAAATGGCCAAGGCTAATCCTGCCGTAGCCTTTTTTAGATTCATCTTCATAGATATCATCCCTTCTGTTGAAGCTGGCACGCGATCAAGGTCCCATACCCCGGCGCTGACCACAGCCTCATCTGTCCTTCATGCTTATCGATAATGAGTTTGGCAATGCTTAAGCCAAGGCCGGACTGCCCTGTCTTGGCCTGGGTCCGGGCGGCGTCCTTTTGATAGAATGGCTCGAATACTTTCTCCTGCATCGCTGCGGGGATATCCTCGCCTTCATTTTGCACCAGCAGCACCACCCCGGATTCATGCCATGCCGCCAATTGCTCCTGAAAAGGGGGGAATACCCAATCCGGATACGGAGACGGAGCCGACACGGCGGCGATGCCGATCCTGCCACCAACCGGAGTATGACGAATCGCATTATTCATCAAATTGTCCACGACGCGAACGACTTGCGATACATGGACTTCAAACACTCCCTCTACCGTGCATGCTTTTTGCAGCTTAATCCCGTTTTGCACGCACAGCTCATCGTAGCCCGACAGCAGCATATCGAACAGCTCGTCTCCGTCCACCTCCACTCGCTCCATCACATGGTATGTGGAGCGTAGAACGGTATAGACGGACAAATCATCCAGCAGCTGCTTCATGTAGTCTGTTTTTTCAAACAAAATGGCGTAATAGCGTAAGCGAGCCTGATCGCGGGCCGAATCCTGCTGCTCCAGCAGCTCTGCATACGCCCGGATGACTGTCAGCGGGGTTTTCAAATCATGCGACAGGGCGGCAACCATGTACTCCTTCTCCTGCTGCTCGGCCTGGATAGTCTCCCGGGACTGTATGATTTGTGTCCGCATCTGCATAAAATGGGCAATCAATGCCCCGATCTCATCCCTGGCCCGGTGGTTCATGGGCTTTGCCGGCCGGTTATAGGCGAAGGAGGTCATCTGTTCCATCAGCTGCCGCAGGGGCCGCGTGAACTTGCGGTGAATGAAATAAATGACAGCGCCATACAGCAGCAGGAAGAAGGCCGCCAGCAGGATCGTAATCCATCGGGTCCGCTGGGCCACCCCCTGCAGCCATTGCTCCCGGGCGACGACGATTTCATAGAAGCCAACCAGCTTGGACCCGCTGAACACCGGGCTTTTTAACGAATACGTCCGGTGATTTTTTTGCAGCTCGTACAGATGCTTATACAGCAGCTCTTGATTCACGCGAAGCAGCGAGGGAGGGGCCGCTTCCGATGTGGACGAGAATAGCATCATGCCGTCATAGCGGTATAAGGTGATTTTCGTGGAATCACTGGCCAGCTCCCGCACCGCCTCATATTGATGCGCAGGCTGAATGTCATAGAGCGAGGGCTTTTGCAGCGCCAGCTCAATCTGGCTCGTCATATTGGCAAACGTCATGTATTCCCGCACATCCTGCCGCTGATCCAGATGGCTCAGCAGCAAATAGTAGGCGTAGATCGCCACGGCAGGCAGCAGCATGACCACCAGAAAGGCAAGCATCAACCAGTAGCTAAGCTTCATCCCTCACCCTGCTCTCCAATAAAACGGTAGCCGCTGCCCCAGACCGTTTGAATGTACACTGCTTCCTTGGCTGTATCCTTCAGCTTGGTCCGCAGGCTCTTGATATGCACCGTGACGGTATTGTTGCCGTCCACCTCCGCTTGCTGCCATACCTGCTCATACAGCTCCTTCTTGGAAAACATCCGATTCGGGTGCCGGGCCAGAAGCAATAGCAGCGCCAGCTCTTTAGCTGTAAGCGGCACTTCCTCCGCTCCCGCGAATACCCGCTGATTCAAAAAATCAATCTTCAGCCCATGCCTGTATTCTACCTGGTGACCGTTCTCTTCCCGCTCACCCTGAAACCGGCGGTACCTCCGGAGGTGCGATTGGATTCGGGCTGAGAGCTCTGACAGACTAAATGGCTTCGTCAGGTAATCATCGGCCCCCAGGTTCAGCCCCCGCACCTTCTGGTGATCTTCCTGATGGGCGCTAATAATCATCATCGGCACATCGCTGGACAACCGGATCTTGCGACATAACGCGAAGCCGTCCATTTCAGGCAGCATCAGATCGATGAGCACCAGCTGATACGCAGCCTGATTGAAATCCTCCCAGCCCTCAAGGCCTGTCGAGGACCAGGTCACCGTGCAGCCCTCCCGGGTCAAATAATCCCGCAGCACACGGGCGATTTCCGGGTCATCCTCCACCAGCAAAATATGGATTGATTCCATCTAACGGGTTCCCCTCCCCTTGGCTCTTATTATAATTTGATCGGCAGACGGCCCCGCCCGATTTAAGAAAAGCTTTATGATTTCCATTTCCGATACGGTTGCATCATCTCATAAATGAACGCTTCTACACAACGGGCTTACCCGCGTACAGCTTGTTTCCTGCCGCAGCCCATCGCGGTCCAGCCCTTTGCCATGAGGCGGACTGGCCGCAGGGTGGATGTGCCGAATCGAGCAGCATGGTTGACGGCACTGTCACAATTCGCGCAGCCCGATTGTCTTAAAGGGCGTACACATTTGAATGGAGGAGATGATTCATGACCTTGAAATTTAATTACCGCAAGCACAATGCCGAAGCCAATGCAGCCATGCTGGGACTGGAGAAAGTCATCGCGTCCAGCGGACTGGACAAAACGCTGTATGCGCTTATCAAGCTGCGCGCCTCCCGGATTAACCACTGCTCCTTCTGCATCGATAGGCACGCCAAGGATTTGCTGAGCATGGGCGAGCCGCTGGAGCGCATCCTTCTTCTGCCTGTATGGCGGGAAACGGCCATTTATACCGACAAGGAGCGCGCAGTTCTGGAGCTGACCGAGGCAGTGACCCGCATTTCCGATGCCGGAGTGCCGGAGGACGTGTATGAGCGTGTCCGCGCTCATGTAGACGAGAAGGAATATATGGATATGATTATGGCCATTAACGTCATTAACAGCTGGAACCGTATCGGCGTCTCGACCGGCATGTTTCCGGGGTGCTTCGGTTAAGCCGTTAAACAGCAAAGCAGGGACTGCTTCCTATGGAAAAGGAGCAGTCCCTGCTTTTATTTTGTCATTGATTTTATCGCAGCTGCGTATCAGCAACGCTTTTAACCATGTATAGTCCGGCATCTTCAAGGTGTCGATCCCATGTATTTGGTTGCCATCCGTTGAGCCGACTCTCCATTCAGCCACGCCAGCTTATCCGGGTTTCGAATCCTGTACATATACTCCACACCGGAGCCGGATGCGTCCCATCCGAAGCACAACGCCATCACGACCCGCCCCTCCTGCCTGAGCAGCAATCCCGTATCGCCATTTAACGAAGCAGCAGCTACCGTTCCATGGAAAGCCCCTTTGGCTTGAACGCCCTTGAAAAAGGACATGACCTTCCGCAGCCCCCGAATCGGCCGGTACGCGGCGCGCACCTTGCCTCCGCCATCCGTTAGCAAGGTCATATCCTCCAACAAAAAATGCAGCAGCGGCTCGAAATTGCCCGTTTGCGCAGCTCGAATGAATACGTCTGCCAGCCGGGCGCTTTGGGGACTCGCCTACGCGTCCTCCACAGTCTTTCCATCCAGCTTTTGTCTGGCGCGGCTGTAAATTTTACGACAATTGGCCTCTTTTTTGTCCAGCACGGACGAAATCTCTTCATACTCCATACCGACCGCATCCCGCCTTTTTCTTCCCCTTAAGAATCAGTGGCGAGGTGTAAAGCGACAGCGCGCGGCGCACTGTGCAGCCGCCTGCCCGAGCCGTCCGAATTCAGGGTTATCCTGTATAGACAAGCAAGCATGGCCGATTGTGACAATTCAGCCATAGCGCACAAATTTTTCGTAAAACGACTGCCACCTGAAATAAGACGGCAGACCAAGCGGCAGGCCCCCGATTCAAGCCCCGAAAGCATGATGATTCCCAAATTCTATACTATTTAAAATTTTGCTGCGAATTCCAAAAGCCGCGCCCGCTGCCCGTCCTGCAGGCCGAATGCTTCCCGGTGCGCGGCGTGACGGCGCATGACGGCGGTCAATCGCTGTTCGAAAGCCATGTCATGCTGCTTTTCCGGCCGCGTCCAGTCTCCCTTGGCTTGCCATGTATTCATTATCACTCTGCTGCGGGGCCGCATATACTGGAACCAGACCGATGCCTATTTCAGCGACAGGAAAGGATGACTCCGATTCATGGCCAAATCGAACCGCGGCCGCTCTCTATGGCGTTTGCCCTCACGGGGCCGGGGCACGTGCCCCCGCTGCGGAGCTACCCGCATCAAACTGCTGTACACAAGCAGGCTTGAAGACGGCGCATCAGCCAAAGTATGCAAATACTGCCGTAAAAAGTAGCTCCTCCGGCACAATATTCGCGGTTGAGATTACACGGACTGCTTACTCTGCCGCAGCTCGATTCTCGTCGCCTCACCGACCTATATTGTGAATAACGGCAGTCGGAACACCCCGCCTTTTTCAGCCTATAGCATTTCGGTATCCCAGCCTCATTCGACCATATGTAAAGGGCTATCCTGCAGACCTGCAAAGGTGCTGCCGGATAGCCCGTCTTTTGTTTCATGCTGTGAATAGCTTATGCGCGATATGAATTCCCCCTGAATAGACTACAGCAGCCCTGCAGCCGGCAATACGGAGCTGGCCTACTTCCAGCTCCCCGCCTCCACGCTTCTTTTTTTGAGCCGCCATTTCCGCTCTAATCTTCGGATCAAGCCAAGGTTCCGTTTCTCTTCATAGATGCGCCTCAGTCCCATCATCAACAGCCGGTACCGCTGATCGTCATCATGGCCCAGCTTCTGAATTTCATCGAAAAATTGTGTATTCATTCCCTCAGCTCCATGCAGCAGTTTGTATATGCTTCTGATGACATCCATTATAAAAAACGGCACTAGACAAATTCTCAACAAAGTTCGGACAAATCCGACAGCGTTTTACAAAAAAACAATTTCACAGCTGCCGCTCATAGATCTACTCCATGAAATAAATGATTCTTATAAATAAAACATGCAGAACACTGCTTAAAAGCAGATTATTCCGGTTAAAATGGTTTTAATTATTTATAATAAATGCTGATATCATTCATCAAAAGGAACAATTTTATTTTGTATGTCCTCCTGGGGTATCCTTAAATTACAAATTACATCTGCTCCCTTCAGCAAGAACAACTCCACCGGAAAAGAAGGATGACTATGATTCAGACACAGCTGCAACGATGGATAACGATGCATAGATGGACCAGCTTCGCTTACGGGATCGGTTTAACCGTCTTACTGGCCTGGGCGGCCGGCTTGATGGTGGGACTGCCCGCAGTAGCCGTTCTGGGTCAAATGGTACTGGCCATTCTGCTCGGCATGGCTTGGCGTCAAATCGCTTTCGTCCCGGAGCAGAGCCACTCCGGGATTGCCTTCGCCAGCAAGCACCTGCTCCGTGCCGGAATCGTACTGCTCGGCCTTAGGCTCGACTTCAACGAGCTGGCATCAGCCGGCTTAACGGCCATCCTGCTGTCGGCCGTCAATATCGTCATCACCATTGCCGTCATTGCCGGTCTGGCCCGGCTGTTCAAGCTGGATCGCAAAACCGGATTCGTCACCGCTATTGGTACAGCGATTTGCGGGGCGGCAGCTATTGCAGCCATCTCCCCGGTGGTGAAGGCCAATCCGGATCAAGCTGCCGTCGGGATTGCTACAGTTTCGATTCTAGGCACCGTCTTCACGCTCGGCTTCACGGTTCTCAAGCCGGTTCTCGGGCTGCCTGACAATGCCTTCGGTTATTGGGCCGGCGCTTCCCTGCATGAAATCGCTCATGTCGTCGCCGCAGCCGCCCCGTTCGGCGAGAGCGCCCTGAACACAGCCGTCATGGTCAAATTAACCCGCGTCTCGCTGCTCGTGCCCGCAGCCCTGATATGCGCCGTGGTGATGAACCGCGCCGAGCGCCAAAAAGCGGCCAAGGCCGGACAGCCTGCAGAATCCAACATTAAGATTCCGTGGTTTGTCGTCTGGTTTCTGGTTGTCGGCATCATTCATTCCCTCGGCCTCATCCCGGCTGCAGCCGTTTCGCCGCTTCTGACAGCGGCCTACTTCGCTCTGGCGGCGGCGATGGCCGGCATGGGCTTATCTTTGAACCCCAGCTCCCTGCAAAAGGGCGGACTAAAGGCGATGGCCGCCTGTCTGGCCGGTTCAGTGCTGCTGTCCTTCATCAGCTACGGTTTTATGAAGCTTTTGTATTAAACAGGTGAGGGCTTCACTATCCCGGGCTTGCGCCGCAAGCAGTCAAATCCCAAAACAAATCACCCCGTTTCAAGCAAAGCTCCCTTGCTTGAAACGGGGTGATTCAGTTTTATACCGCTACTCGGACGCAGCCGTGGCCAGAAGCGGCGAAGGCTCGCCGGTGTAAAACAGGGTCAACCGGTGCAGCGCCCGTGTACAGCCGACATAGAGCAGCTTGGCATCCCGCTCGCTGCGGGTGTAAGCCTTCCCGTCTACACCGGCAATAAGGACCGCGTCAAATTCAAGCCCCTTCGTCAAGTATACCGGGACCACCGAAATCCCCCCGAGATACGCCTGCTGTCCCGCCTCAATGCGGGTAAGCTCCAGTCCGGCTTCCGTTAATTCCGCATTGAGACGCGCACAGTCACGGTCCGTACGCCCGACAACAGCAATCGTCACCGCTCCGGCGGCCTGCGCCTGCCGGATTTCGTCCACAATAGCCGTAACTTCCTGCGCCGCCTCCACCTCGCGCACAGCCACCGGCTCCCCGCTTCGGAATACAGGCACCGGCAGCGGCAGCGCCGCCCCGCTGCGCTTCAGAACTTCGGCGGCGAAATGAACAATTTCCATTGTAGAACGATAGCTCCGGTCCAGCTCATAGTACGCCGAAGCAGCTTCTCCGAACAAATCTATAAATTCATGCCATGCCGTGATGCCTCGGTAATCATGAATGCTTTGCGACAGGTCACCCAGGATCGTAAATGAATTGTTTCGTACGTGCCGCTGAAGCAGGGCAATCTGGAAGGGAGAGAAGTCCTGCGCCTCATCCACAACGAGATGGTCGTACATTTGCGCCGAATCCACACCATGCAAACGGTCATGCAGATACAGCAGCGGCGGCAAATCCTCCGGAGTCACCCGCTTTTTGGCAAGCAGCTTGACAGTATCCCGGGCGATCTCCTCAGGAATGCCGGCCAGCAGCTCTCCAGGCAGCCTCCCCCGTCTATCCGGGTCAAACAAGCGTCTGTACAAGCCGATCACCGTATCCTGCTCCCACGCTTTGAGCCAGCTTTTGAGCTTAGCCCCCGCCTTCTGCTTCATCTCCTTGCGCCGCTTCGGATCGCCTATTTCATTGACCTGCATCTCCACCCAGCGCTTCATCCGGGCTTCCAGGCGCTCCCGGCGCTTGGCTATCGGATAATGCTTATACTCCTCATAGAACCAGGTATGAAGCTGATCCCCGCTGATTCCTTTCCCTTCCCAAGCCGCAAAGGGGCCCCACGGCAAGTAAGCCTCCTCATAAGCATCCATGCACGCTTCCAGCAGCTTCAGGAAGTCCGCCGAGCCCTTCCAGCGGCCCGGTAGAACCGGTCCTCCGGCAGACTCCGAATCCAATCCGCTCCGGCCTGAAGCCTCCACTGCAGCGGCGTCCTCTGCAGCGCCAGCCCGTTTCCTGCCCTTCGCCGATGGCGTCGCGCCCTCCCCGGCCGGGGCAAAGCGAGCATCCAGCTCATCCCGCTCATCTACCAGAGCGACAGGCTCGCCGATCAGCTCCAGCGCCCAATCGGAGAAGGTGGTCTGGCGAATATCGCCAACACCAAGCTCAGGCAATACACCGGAAATATAGTCCAGAAACATGCGGCTCGGCGCCAGAATCATCATTCGCTCCGCCCGCATCGAATCCCGGTATTGGTATAACAAATACGCCAGACGATGGAGCGCCACCGTCGTCTTCCCGCTTCCGGCCACCCCTTGAATAATCAGCCCCAGCTGGCGCGGAGCCCGGATAATGCGGTCCTGCTCCGCTTGTATCGTAGACACGATATCGCGCAGCTTGTTGTCCTTGTTCTCCCCGAGCCGATACAGCAGGAAATCGTCCGCCAAACCCGCCTGTCCGCCTTCGCGGTCGTACGTGTCCACCATCCGCTGCAGCTCACGGTTGCGTACAACAAGATTGCGCTTCAAATGTACAGTCCCCTCTATTACACCTTCCGGAGCCTCGTACGTCGCTTTCTCGTCACTGCCGGTGAAGGAATAGAACACGCTTGCCGCCGGAGCCCGCCAATCGATAACGAGCAGACGGCTGCCTTCCTCCTCCTGCACACCCGTCTTGCCGATGTACAGGGCCGAAACGTCATGGCCATCCTCCTGAAAATCAAGCCTTCCGAAATACGGCTCCTTCTCCGCAACCGCCAGCTGCTGGCGGGCGGCTTCCCGCGAAGCCTCCATCACCTGCTCGATAAAGACATCTCCGGTGTACCGGGGCACTGCCTCCAGCCTTGCCCGCTGCATGTCAATCACACCCAGCGTCTTGTCCAATCGGGCCTCTTCTTCTTGATAGGCACTTTGAGCTTTGTCCTCCAAGTCAGTTACCTCCTAAGAATCGTATACAAAATATAAAATGAAGGCGATAATGAACCGCACTGGAGGAGCTGCACCGTCCGGCGCGCAAGAACCGGACCCGCTTATAAACCAGCGCAAATTTTTTTATGAGCGTAGACGCCATCACTGGGTTGCAGCACAGATAACCGGGCACCCGCAAGCGGTCCCGGATTCAAAAAGGAATCTAACTATACCATACGTCCCCTACAATCGCAACGCTTTATATTGTTACTTTTACAGTTATCCCCACATCGGCATAAATGAATTCAGTCTATCGGCCAACAAGCAAAGCGCGCCGCTTCATAATCGCCGTTTTCAAGCCCGATCACCGGATATCAAATGTTTTTTATGTAATTATTTATAACACAAAATGGACTCCTCCCTTGATTATCGCCCGTTTTCGTCCGTTTTCCGAATTTAAATGTAAGATATATTGACATTTATTCGGATTCAGGTTACTATTTGCTTACAACAAGCTCAATTTACCCTGAAAGAACAGATAAATCCTCACATAACCTTATAACTGCTTTCAACATGTCTTCTAGGGTTCCGCAGGCCATGGTCTGGACTGGTCCGAGAGAAGACACACAGCTGACACTGTGCACACGGAGGGATAAAAGCCCGGGAGGATATCAATAGATATCTTCTCCGGGCTCTTTTTTTACACAAAAGAGAGGGTGGAGAAATTGATGATGAACCATTGGAAACGCCGCACAGCCGCCTTGCTGTCCCTCATTCTGATTAGCACGGCCATGCTCGCCGGATGCGCGAAAAGCAGTGAGACAACCGGAGGGGCAGATGCTTTTCGCGCTCCCATCAAGCTGGCGCTCAGCGCATGGCCAGGCTGGTTCGTATGGTACCTGGTCAAGGAAAAGGGCTTTTTCGAAAAAAATAACGTGAATGTGGAGCTTGTCTGGTTCCCCGTCTACAGCGATTCACTGCAAGCACTCGCCACCGGCAAGGTAGATGCAAACAGTCAAACGCTCAGTGACACCCTGGCTCCGGCCAGCAAAAACATCGGCATCAAGGCCGTCCTGGTCAACGATAACTCCTTCGGCGGCGACGGTATCGTAGTCAAGCCTACTATAAACAGCTTGTCCGATCTGAAGGGGAAAAAGGTTGCCACCGAGCTCGGCACGGTCGATCATCTGCTGATGCTGACCGCGCTTAGCAACGCAGGTCTGACCGAGCAAAATGTCAATTACACGAACATGACTGTCAATGATGCCGGACCGGCCTTCATTTCCGGCAATCTGGATGCCGCGGTATTGTGGGAGCCCTTCCTGAGCAAAGCGGTTGAGGAAGGCAAGGGCAAGCTGCTATTCTCCTCCAAGGATACGCCAGGGCTCATTCCCGATCTGCTCGTGTTCCGCGACAAAACACTGAAGGAGCGTCCCGAGGATGTCAAAAACATAATTCGCGCCTGGTTTGACGCGCTGGATTATTGGAAGCAAAACCCGGAGGAGTCCTTGCAAATTATGGCCAAGGCCGCGGAAACCCCGCTTGAGGAGTACAGATCAAGCGCAAACAGCATCAAGGTATTCAGTCCGCAGGACAATCTGAATGCATTCAAGGAAGGCAAGGACTACACCTCCCTTCACTACACCGGCAAGAAAACGGCTGAATTCCTCAGTAAACTCGGCATGCTGTCATCCATTCCGGATCCGAAGTCGTATCTGGACAGCTCGTTTGTGGAAGCCGTCGCCAAGGAACGTCAATAAAACGGTAACGGAGGATTGCTATGCGCAGCAAATTGTTTGTCATCCGGGGCGAGATTCACCGCTCCTGGTATACAACCGGCATAATTACCACCTTCGCGGGCTGCCTGCTCCTGTGGAGTGTACTGAGCTACGGCAGCTTTGTTGAGCCCACCTTCCTGCCCACGCCCACATTGGTGCTCCAGCAGTTTCTTCATCAGATGGTAAACCCGGAATTTTGGAATCACGTGGGCATTAGTATTTTCCGGGTCTCGATGGGCTTTCTGCTGGCCGTCATTCTGGGGGTGCCGCTCGGTATTTTGGCCGGCACATACCGCTTTGCCGAAGCGCTGGTCGTGCCCTCAACCGAGTTTATCCGCTATATGCCCGCCACCGCCTTCGTCCCGCTCATTATGGTGTGGGCGGGTATCGGTGAACCGGCCAAAATTTTAGTCATTTTTATCGGCTGCTTCTTTCAGCTGGTGCTGATGGTCGCCGATAACACGCGGGCGGTGTCCAAGGACTTGCTTGAAGTGTCCTACACCCTCGGCGCACGGCCAGGGCAAACCATCGAGAAGGTGCTGATAAAAGCCATGCTTCCCGATCTAATGAACACACTTCGCCTGATCCTCGGCTGGGCCTGGTCGTATCTGGTCGTCGCGGAGCTTGTAGCCGCCAGCAGCGGCCTCGGCTTCTCCATCATGAAGGCGCAGCGTTTTTTGAACACGGACGTCATTTTTGTCGGCATCTTCGTTATCGGCCTGCTGGGCCTGCTGACAGATCGGCTGTTCGCCTTGTGTCACCGCCGCTTTTTCCCATGGCTGGAAGGAGGTAAATAAGATGACTCTGCCCGCAAAAAACGCCAGTAATCTCGCATCTCACTCCCAATCGGCTCATCCCGCCTTTACGGAGGAAAGCAGCACCGGAGATACGACAACAAGCCGCAGCCCGGCCAGCAGAAGCGCCACAGCCAAAATATCCGTCAAGGCCGTAGGCAAAGTCTTCGTAACCACGAAACCAAAGCAGCAGTTTCAGGCCTTGGCCGGCATCTCCTTCGACGTTCAGGACGGCGAGTTCGTCAGCATTGTCGGACCTTCCGGCTGCGGCAAATCAACGCTGCTGCGTATTTTGGCCGGACTTGAGGACATGTCCGAAGGCACTATCGAGGTGTCCGGCAAGCGGATTGACGGCCCCGGCGCCGATCGGGGCATGGTGTTCCAATCGTATACCTTATATCCGTGGCTGACGGTGCGAGAAAACATTGAGTTCGGCCTGACACTCAAAAAAACACCTTTATTTGAAAAACGCGCCATTGCCGACCGGTTCATGGAGCTTGTCTCCTTGACCAGGTTTGCCAAGTCATTCCCGAAGGAGCTATCCGGCGGCATGAAGCAGCGTGTAGCAATTGCCAGAGCCCTCGCAAACAATCCCGAGGTGCTGCTGATGGATGAGCCGTTCGGCGCACTGGATCCCCAGACCAAAGAAAACATGCAGGAAATGCTGCTGAACATCTGGAAAAAGGAAGGCATGACGGTAGTTTTCATCACACACGACATCGAAGAAGCCGTGTATTTGTCACAGCGCATCATCGTGCTGGACGCCCATCCGGGCCGCATCCGCCAGGAATTCCAAGTCCCGGCGCAGCTGAAAACCGCAGGCCGCGACAGCGCCGCTTTCCTGCAGTTTAAAAAGCAGGTCGTTTCCGTTATCGGCCATCAGCACGATTAATTCAGATTTCCACGCTGCATAGCCGCATTCCCCGGAGCGCCCCCTTACGGCCAACGAATCGGCTGCAGAGCAGTAAATCAGTTATGCACAAGAAGCACTTGTCAACGGAATACACATGGAATCATCCATAAACCCTTGCTTACAACCCTAATTTATGTCATAACACGTTATGTTAATGTTATATAAAGATAGATTAGCTTGGGTTAATTTGAAAAACCGAATTTTAATGTTATGTATATTGACATAAATTCAGATTTTGAGTAAGATGTAGTTATAACTTCACACCGCATTAGACAAAGTTTTCTAGGGTTCCGCAGACGCCCGTCTGGCTGGTCCAAGAGGAAACACACAGCGGCCGCTGTGCACACGGAGGGATAAAAGCCCGGGAGGATATCGATTATGATATCTTCCCGGGCTTCTTTTTTTCTCCCGATCCATCATGGTTATTCCCGAACGTTCGTAAAGCATCATTTCAGCTTCGGTATTTGTGCAGGCGGTTATGTCCTGCATGGACAATTAGCCTTGCGAGGAGGAGTACACGTATGAATTGCATTTGGAGTACAACGCTTGGACCCGGCGGCAAATGGTCGGGGCAGATCGCCCGGGGCCGGCTGCTCCGGTTCACAGCCCTGCAAGGCGGCGCTAACGTATCGGCGCTTCTGTATAACGCCCGGGACTTGACCGAGCGCTACAACATGCCCGATACCCTAAAGGCCCAGTATACCTCCCGCCTCTCCGCTGGCAATGTTCTGATGAGCGACAACGGGCGCGTGCTGGCGAGCATTGTCCAGGACAGCCTTGGCTGGCACGACACAATGGGCGGCTATACAACCCGGGAGTCCACGGACGTCAAATACGGGCGAACCACGTTCCAGGAGCTGCGGGGCGGATGGTTGCGGAGCGGCCAGGAGAACTTCGCCGTCGAGCTCGTCAGACACGGCCTCGGTATCCGCGACCTGGTTCCGGTCGTAAACCTGTTTTCCAAAGTGTCCTGCGACGAGTACGGAAATATGGGCTTCAGCCTGGATCACTGCCAACCCGAGGCCACAGTGACGCTTCGAACGGAAATGGATTTGCTGCTGGTGCTGTCCAATACCCCCCACCCGCTTGATCCGCGGACTGAGTACCCCTCCGTGCCGGTTCAGCTGGAGATTTTGCCGGCCGCACCGGTCGATTCACTCGACTATTGCGTCAACTACCGTCCGGAAAACCGCCGTGCCTTCGAAAATACCTGGGAATATTACACCCTGTCAGGCTTCTAATATCTGCCTTTTACCGATTGATACCGATTGAGCATTTATCATATCAGGGAGGAATCAAGATGGCTCTTTTTAACCGTGTTGAAAGCACCCGCAAGCCGGCGGATGCCGTTGTGGATCAAACCATTCTTGCCGGCGATGGCTGGATGTACGATTTGGAGCCGGGCCAGGTTCTCCGCATCGTGGATCTGGAGGGAAATCAAGCGGCCGATACCTTATTTTTTGATGCCGATCATCCGGAGGATCACTATAGCGCTGTAGCCACTATCGCCGGGCAGGGCAACATTTATTTATCCACCGGTTCTGTCCTTCGCTCCGAATCCGGCAAGCCCCTCGCCACCATCGTCGCCGATACATGCGGTCGGCACGACACCTTAGGCGGGTCCTGCTCCGCCCAAAGCAATACCGTGCGCTACGCTCATGACAAGCAGCACATGCACAACTGCCGGGATACCTTTATGCTGCAGTTGGCGGAGCGCGGTCAGGGCTATTCCAAACGCGACTTGGCCCCGAACGTCAACTTCTTCATGAATGTCCCGGTAACTCCCGAGGGCGGCCTGCAATTCGCGGATGGCGTCTCATCCCCCGGCGCTTATGTCGAGCTGCAGGCTGCCGGTCGTACGACTGTGCTGATCAGCAACTGTCCTCAACTGAACAATCCGTGCAACGCCTACAACCCGACTCCGATCCGGCTTCTCATCTGGGACAGCTGATTTTCCGGGAATTTGTATAAGCGCTTCAGAATAAATGACCGGGCCATTTCAAAAAAGACACAAAAGACCGGTATTTCCCGGTTCATCTATAAATCGTTTTTGAATATCGGAATATTCCAACCTTTATGTACGGGAGTGTGACCGCTTATGTTTACCAAGGTTCTGATTGCAAATCGCGGCGCCATTGCCGTACGCATTGAGCGCACCCTGCGCAGACTCGGCATCGCCTCCGTTGCCGTTTATACCACTGCTGACCAGGACAGCCTTCATGTCGATCTGGCGGACGAAGCGGTGCTCATCGGTGACGGCGCAGCAAAGGACAGCTATTTGAACGCAGATCTGATTCTGAAAACCGCTCTGGCCACCGGCGCGCAGGCTATCCACCCCGGGTACGGCTTTTTGAGTGAAAACGCCGATTTCGCCCGTGCCTGCCGGGAGCATGGCATCACCTTTATCGGCCCGACGCCGGAGCAGATGGAGCTGTTCGGTTTAAAGCATTCCGCCCGTGAAATCGCGCAGCGGGCCGGGGTGCCCTTGCTGCCGGGAACCCCTCTCATTACAGATCTGGACGAAGCGGTGCGTCAGGCATCCGCTATCGGCTATCCGGTTATTTTGAAAAGCACAGCCGGCGGCGGCGGCATCGGTATGCGAGTCTGCGCCGATGAAGCTGCGCTGCGCTTGGCTTTTGAAGGTGTCATTCATTTGGCCGAGACAAATTTCAAGAACGGCGGCGTGTTTCTGGAGAAATATATCGCCAGGGCACGCCATGTGGAGGTGCAAATTTTCGGAAACCGGTTCGGCGAGGTAGCGGCCCTCGGCGAACGAGACTGCTCTATACAACGTCGCAATCAGAAGGTCATTGAGGAAAGCCCGGCTCCGCTTCTCTCCGAGGACGTGCGCAAAGAAATGCTGGCATCGGCTCGCCGTCTTGCGTCAGAGGTCGGCTACCGAAGTGCGGGTACAGTTGAATACTTGTACGATCCTGAAAGCTGCGGCTTTTATTTCCTGGAGGTGAACACGCGGCTGCAGGTCGAGCATGGCGTGACCGAGGAAGTGCTCGGCATCGACCTTGTGGAATGGATGGTACTGGAGGCGGCGGATGAGCTGCGCGATTTGCCCGCCCGCTTCGGCCAACCGGAGGGACACAGTATGCAGGCCCGGATTTATGCGGAGGACTGCCTGAACCATTTCCGCCCCAGCGCAGGACAGGTGGACAAGGCGGCGTTCTCTCCCCGGGCCCGGGTCGAAACCTGGCTGCGGGACGGCATCACCGTCACCTCCCTGTATGATCCGATGCTTGCCAAAATAATCGTACACGGCAAGGACAGGGCCGATGCCATCCGCAAGCTGATTCACGCTCTGGAGGAGACGCGCCTGTACGGAATTACGACAAACTTGTCCTACCTGCAGGCTCTGCTGAAGGAGCAGTCGGTCGAGGAAGGCCGGGTATACACCCGCTTGCTGGAGGGCTTCGCGCCTGCGGAACGGGCGCTGGAGGTCATCGACGGCGGCGTACAGACAACCGTGCAAGACTGGCCCGGGCGCACCGGACACTGGGATGTCGGTGTCCCGCCCTGCGGCCCGATGGACCCGTATTCCTTCCGCATCGGCAATAAGCTGCTCGGTAATGAGGATCGCGCTCCCGGCCTGGAGCTGACCCTGCGCGGCGGGTCTTACCTGTTCCGCAGCGACTTGTGGTTCTGCATTACCGGCGCCGATATGCAGGCGGAGCTGGATGAAGCCGCCGTGCCGATGTACACGCCGCTGCTCGCCAAGCGCGGTCAAGTGCTCCGGTTTGGCGAGGCGCAAACGGGGATGCGCGCGTATTTGCTCGTCGGCGGGGGATTCGATATGCCGCACATTCTCGGCAGCTCATCCACCTTTACGCTGGGCGGCTTCGGGGGGCACGGCGGCCGCGCCCTGCGCACCGGCGACGTGCTCGGTGTGAAGCAAGGCTCCGCCCCGCAAGGATTTTCCCCACTTGAGGAGCCGCACCGTCCGGCGCTTACCCGGACATGGACTATCGGCGTTATCCCCGGCCCTCATTGCACCGGAGAATTTCTTAAGCCTGACTATTTAACCGCCTTAACAGAAACAGAGTTTGAAGTTCATTTCAACAGCTCCCGGACAGGAGTGCGCCTGATTGGCCCGGCCCCGCTATGGACTCGGGAGGACGGCGGAGAAGCCGGTCTCCATCCTTCCAATATCCACGACAACGCCTATGCCGTGGGCACGCTGGATTTGACCGGTGACATGCCGATCCTGCTCGGTCCTGACGGTCCAAGCCTGGGCGGGTTCGTATGTCCGGTCACTACCGCTTCCGCCGAGTTCTGGAAGCTCGGCCAGCTTCACCCCGGCGATAAAGTGAAGTTCCACCTGCTGACACTCGAAGCGGCTGACGCCCTGCGAGAGCTGCAGGAGCGAAATCTGCAGGCCATTGGCGAGCTTGGCCGGGTACAGCTGAGTCCGATCCAGCTGCCAGAAGCCGATCCGTCCATCACGCCGGAATATCCGGTGCTTGCGAGAGCGGAGAACAATTCTGGCTTTCCGATTACGATCCGGTGCAGCGGAGACGAGAACTTGCTCGTTGAATACGGCTCCCTTGAGCTGGATTTGCTGCTGCGCTTCCAGGCCCACGCCCTGATACAGGCCATTCAGGAGAGCGCCGCCATCCCGGTACTGGATTTAACTCCCGGCATCCGCTCCCTGCAGGTGCACATTGACCGGACCCGAATCACGGTCAGCGAAGCCTGCCGCCGGATACTGGATTTGGACAGCAAGCTGCCGCCGCTGGAATCGATTAAAGTGCCGTCGCGAATTGTCCGCCTGCCGCTTTCCTGGGACGATCCGGCAACCCAGCTTGCCATTCAGCGCTACCAGCAGGGCGTACGGCCTGATGCGCCGTGGTGTCCGAGCAATCTGGAGTTTATTCGCCGCATTAACGGCCTGGACAGCATGAACGACGTAAAAGAAATTGTTTATAACGCGAATTATTTGGTGCTGGGACTGGGCGATGTGTATCTCGGCGCTCCTGTCGCAACCCCGACCGATCCGCGGCACCGGTTGGTAACGACCAAGTACAACCCGGCCCGGACCTGGACGCCCGAGAATGCCGTAGGAATCGGCGGTGCCTATATGTGCGTGTACGGTATGGAAGGCCCCGGCGGGTATCAGTTCGTCGGCCGGACCATCCAGATGTGGAACCGTCTCCGCTCAACGGAGAGCTTCCAGCCCGGCAAGCCGTGGCTGCTCCGTTTCTTTGACCAAATTCAGTTTTATCCTGTTACAGCAAGCGAGCTGCTTCAGCTTCGGGAGGATTTCCTGCGTGGCCGCTTTGAAGCGGACATTACAGAAACAGTATTCGATTTGGGCAAGTACCTTCAGTTCCTGAGCTCGATTGAGGACAGCACCGAAGCGTTCCGCAGCAACCAGCAGGCGGCCTTCAAGGCAGAACGGGACAGCTGGAAGGCGCTTGGCTTGGCCGAATACGCAGTCGAACAGGAGCCGGCCAGATCAGCGCAGGAAGAAGAGCTTCCCGCCGGGACAGCGGCGCTGCGCTGCACAATGCCGGGCAGTGTCTGGAAGGTGCTTGCTGCACCCGGCGAAGAGGTGAAAAAGGGCGACCCGCTGGTCATCATCGAGAGCATGAAGATGGAATTTTCACAGCCTGCCCCTTGCGACGGCCGGGTTGCCGTTGTGCTTGTCGAGCCCGGCGACGAAGTACATGCCGGACAGCTCCTCCTTGGCATTACGCAAGAACAGGAAAAGGCGGTGCCTCTGGCATGAACAAGACCATCATCCCACAAGAGCTGAGCCTCGCCTGGCTGCGGGAGCAGTATGCCCATTGCCGACTGACGCCCTCGGACGTCATGGCCACCATTATAGAACGGACGCAGCAGGATCACGCCATGAACATATGGATTACCCCGCCTTCGCTGCAGTTTATTCAGCCGTATTTGGATCGGCTGGCCGATCAGGACCCGGCAAGCTTGCCGCTTTGGGGCATCCCATTTGCCGTCAAGGACAATATTGATGTAGCAGGCCTGCCCACAACAGCGGCCTGCGCTGAATATACGTATGTGCCCGGGGATCACGCAGCCGTTGTAGAACGGCTAATCGCTGCCGGAGCCATCCCCGTCGGCAAAACCAATCTCGATCAGTTCGCTACCGGGCTTGTCGGCATTCGCAGTCCTTATGGCGAGACGCACAACGCCCTTCGGCCGGAGCTGATCAGCGGCGGATCCAGCTCTGGATCGGCCGTGGCCGTGGCCCGCGGACATGCCGCCTTCTCGCTTGGCACCGATACTGCCGGCTCCGGACGTGTCCCGGCTGCGCTGAACCGCCTGATTGGCTATAAGCCCAGCCTGGGCGCCTGGTCAACCAAAGGCGTTGTGCCCGCCTGCGCCAGCCTCGACTGCGTTACCGTATTCGCCCGCCACCTCGACGATGCCCTTGCCGTAGATGCTGTGGCACGCGGTGCTCATGACGGGGACCCTTGGTCACGAGCCATGGCGCCTCCTGCTTCGAAGCTTCCGGTCAAGCTCTGTCTGCCGAAGGAGGAGCCTGAATTTTACGGTCCGTTTGCCGAGGCGTACAGATCGGCTTGGGCTTCGGCGGTAGAGCGAATTCAAGCGCTCAGTATTCCGGTAGAGACGGTGGACTATACCTTGTTTTCCGAGGCGGCGGCGATTTTGTACGAAGGGCCGTGGGTCGCCGAACGCTGGGCCGCTGTAGGCGGGTTCATTGCTGCCAATCCGGGTGTTGCTTATCCGGTAACGGAGCAAATCTTGCGTTCGGGCGCCGACGGACGGTTCGATGCCGTTTCCGTGTTCGAAGCCATGCACCGGCTTCAGGATATGAAGCGAAAGGCTCGCAAGCTGCTTCAAGACGCGGTGCTCATCATGCCGACGGCTGGCGGAACCTGGACGCGCGAGCAGGCAAGGCAGGAGCCGGTTGCCGCGAATCGCGAGATGGGCCGCTATACGAATCATTGCAACCTGCTGGACCTGTGCGCGGTCGCCGTCCCCGCCGGCGATGCCGCTGCCGAGACGCCGTTCGGCATCACACTGTTTGCGCTGGCCGAGAATGAAGGCCTGCTCAGCGGAGCCGCAGCGCTGTTCCTAAACCCGGCGTCCGCCCGGCCGGAGCCCGTATACCCCATGCGGGACGTGCTCCCGGCCGCTCGCAGCACAACGACCTACATTGCTGTATGCGGCCTGCACATGCGCGGTTACCCGCTGGAAAAGCAGCTGCTGGCCTGCGGCGCGCGGTTCGTGCGCGAAGCGGCTTCGGCAGCCAGCTACAAATTCGTGAAGCTGCCCGGGCTTCCCGCCAAGCCGGGCATGGTCAAGCAGGAGCACGGCGGCGCTTCCATTCAGCTGGAGGTATGGGAGATGCCGCTGGAGAACTTCGGAGCTTTCGCCGCCTCGATTCCAGCCCCGCTCGGAATCGGCAAAGTGGAGCTGGAGGACGGCTCGGAGATTCCCGGCTTTATATGCGAAGCCTATGCCGCCGGAATGGCCGAGGACATTTCCGCCCTCGGGAGCTGGCGCAGGGTGGAAGGGGTCTAAAGCCCGCCAGCCCCCTCGCTGCAACAGCGAGCGGAGCCCCTTCCCCGCCGCAGACAGGCTTTCTTCGCCGCACTTCTAAAGTGCGGTTAAAGAGCAAGGACGAAGGACAGGACAGACCTCTTGAATACAGCGCAAAAAAAGCCTCCCGCACCCACCGGGTACAAGCCGATCGGGTGCGGGAGGCTTTCTGTTCAAGTGCTATTCCGTTCCATTTCATGAGCTTTCCGCCCGAACTCATTATTTCTTCATTTTGGCGTAGGACTCTTCATATTCTTTAATCATTTGATCCCCGCCGGCTTTGCGCCATTTCGATACGGCTTCTTCCCAGCCCGCGTCATCGATTTTGCCCATAATATATTTCGTCTGGGCATCATTAATCATTTGCTCCAGCCCTTTGCCGCGCTCAGAGAAGGTCGCGGAGGTAAGCGTAAGCACCGGATTTGCAATGGCATATTTCACGTTCTCACGGGCCAGACGCGTTCCCTTTTCGCCAAGCGGCGTATCCTTCAGAAGCGGCACGTTGTAGCCTTCAATGTTAAGCAGATTGTCACGGTATGGCTTCACTTCACGCTGGAAGGCGGCGAAGTCCTTGAACTCCGTTCTGCCGTCCGGCAGCTTCACATAATGCGTCCCTTCAATACCGCGCATTTGCAGCGTGGACATCGGCTCATCCATCAGCTTATCCATGAAGGTCAGCACCTGCTTCAGCTCAGCCTCGGTTTTGACTGCGGATTTCGGAACCGCCAGGAAGCCGTTATGTCCCGGTTCTGCGGCCAGACGGATGCCCTGCGGCCCTTCAAACGGCGCGTTATCGACTACCGCTGACGGAACGGCCTGCGAAGTGCGGTCGTGCTGGCTTTTGGCTGCGCCCGCTACGGAATTGCCGATACCGATACGGCCGGAATCGAACATTTTACCGGTTTCCGTTCCGTCTACAGCCGGGAAATCCTGATTAATCAATTTCTCGGCGAACATTTTGCGGAACAGCTTCATGACGTCCATGTATTCCTTGGTCATAAACTCCGGAGTCATTTTGCCGTCAATCACGCCCCAGCGGTTTACGCCCCCGATGCTCACCGCCAAACGGGTCATCAGCGCCGAAGCGCCGTCCAGATAGCTTTTATTCAAGACCATACCGTAAGTGTCGTTTTTCCCGTTTTTGTCCGGGTCCTTCGTCGTAAGCGCTACCTGAATGTTGTACCAGTCATCCAGGCTCTTCGGAAGCTGCAGACCCATGCTGTCGAACCAGTCCTTGCGGTAGTTGTAGGTGGCACGGCCGATATCCCGGAAGAGCGGCACGCCGTACAGCTTGCCGTCCACGCTGATGTTGTCGTAATGCTGCTGGTTTTGGGAGGATAAATTTTTGTAATCCTTCAAGTAAGGCCCGATTTCCCAAAACAGATCGGACTGAATGGAAGACACGACGGTCGGGACATAGTTGAGCTTAATAATTTTTGGAAGCTCGCCCGACGTAATCATTACATTCACCTTCTCGTCATACGCCGAGTTCGGTATCCACTGAATGTCCAGCTTTGTATTGGTATAGCTTTCGATAGCTTGTTCCACTGCATTGCCCTTAGCCGGAATATCCCCGACCTGCGGCATCGCAATCGAAATGGCTACTGGAGAATTGTCCTTTGCGCCCTCGGCTGCTCCGGGAGCTTCGCCCGAATTGCCTGAGGAGCATGCGGCCAAGCTGCCTGTAAGCAGCACCGCTGCGCTAACTGATGCCGTCCATGTTTTCACTTTCATTTTGTAACAGCCCCTTTTGTCTTTTTCGCGTTGTGTTTTCTAGAAATCGCTTACAAAAAGCAGTGTTTACTAGGGTCCCATCCGGCGCCATACGCCCGGCATCCGCCTTGCCTGTTCAGCATTGCGGATGCCATCGGGACAGCCTTCGGGCCTGCCCTCAACAAACGGATGCGGACTCTATTCCCAGCCCGGGAGATAACGCTTCGTTGCCTCGAACATCCGGTTAAACATTTCTGTCGCCTGATCCGGAGGAATGGAGGAAGCTAACGGATCGTTTAGCATTGCGGCCAGCGCCAAAGCTTTATTTTTCGTCAAAGCCGCCTCTAGAATCGTCTCCTGATTCAGCACATGCCGGTTGACAAGAGCGTTGACTGCCGCAGGCAGCGTACCCGCCATGACCGGGCGAAGAGAAGCCTCGCTGAACAGAGCGTTGGTCTCTACAACGGCGCCAAGCGGCACACCGCCAAGCTGGCCTTGGTTCGGAAGGTTCACATTGGTAGCCAATTCACCCAGGCCGAGCAGGGCTTTGATCATCTTCACGCCTTCTTCGCCGGTTTCTTTCAGCTCGAACTCCTGCTCGCCCCTGACGAGACGGCCCGCTTTTTCCAGCAGCTGGACCTTGTTCTTCACCCGCCAGTCGACGGTCGTCAGACCGAACTTCCAGCTTTTGACCGTTTCGGGGTCCTTCAAGTACCAGTTCAGCGGCATAAACTCCGCCAAATGCCTGTCTCCTGCGGCTGCAATCAACCCGTATTTGTTAAACAGGTCGAAATGAATGCGGTTGGCCGAAGAGAACGTGCTGTTCATCCAGTGCCCCTTATCTCTCAGCTCGAAGCCTTCCTCCGCATACTGGATGGACAAATCGCGATACAGCGGGAACAAGTCCCGGCCTTGATAGGTCGCACTGTCCAGCCATGTAAAATGGTTAATCCCAAGCACATTGACCTTGATGTCTTCCCGTTTGACATCCTGCTCCCCGTGGAGCTCGGTCAGCATTTTGGCCATCAGCTTCTGGGTGCCGAACACCTCATGACAGCAGCCGAACGCTTTGATGCCCGGGAACGCCGCATATAGTGTCCGCACGCACAGTGTCATCGGGTTGGTGTAGTTAATGACCCATGCCTCCGGCGCATACCGCTCAATGTGCTTGGCGATATCGGTATAAATCGGGATTGTGCGCAGCGCCCGCATCAGTCCGCCCGGACCTACGGTGTCGCCGACGGATTGATAAATGCCGTATTCCTCCGGCAGATGCACATCCGTCCTCATCTCTTCCAGCGAGCCCGGCACAATGGAAATAATGACGAAATCGGTTCCCTCCAGCGCTTCGGACAAGCTGAGAACAGCCTCATATGTCCAGTTTCCCACAACATCCGGACGCTGGGATAACCGGTTTCCGATAATGGCATTATTTTGAGCGGATTCCGCATCAATATCGTATAATCGGACCGTTCCGGCCAGCTCGGGCTCTACGGCCAAATCACTCATCAGCCCCCATGCCCAGCCTTTGGAACCGCCTCCAATATAGGTGATGGTTAAGTTTTTGCTTTTCGGGTTTTGGTTTGCCATTGGTATTCCCTCCCGCCGGTTTCTCTGCTGCACCAGGGTGCAAAACAATCATGCTAAGGTGTAATAATTTCATTGTAGAGGCTGACATCAGGAAAGTAACGGGCGATTCATGCCATTTAGATAGGCGAAATCGGACAAAAAAGAAAGCGCTAACAATTAACGGACGCTGCTTCCCCTTCTGCCGTCAGAGCGCCTGCCCAAAGACGGGTGCTCATCACCGCTTGCCGGGCTGCCTCGGCCTGTCCCCAGGCGATGGTTCTTTCCGGCTTCTTTAAGCAAAAAGCCTATAACTCCCCCGCGGTACCGCCCGCCGCCTCCCGGCTGATGCCCCGCCGGTACTCGGAAGGTGTGCAGCCGTATTGGGAACGGAATACCTTAATGAAATAGCTGAAGTTATCGAAGCCGACCTCCAGCGCCACATCGGACACCTTCCAATCGTTCTGCCGCAGGAGCAGCGCCGCCTGATTTACCCGGTAGGCATTCATGTACTCCACAGGCGTTTTACGGGTCATCGATTTGAAAAAGCGGCAAAACTGCCCCTCGCTCATATGGGCCGCGTCCGCCAAATCGCGGGTGCGGATACGCCCGCGGTAGTCTGTCTGCACCCGGGTCAGCACGGCCTTCAGGCGCTCTACCTTCGCCGCATCCTGCGGGCTGACCGGACGGCGCGCGCTCCATTTCTCTGCAGCCGCGACCTCGTGCAGAATAAGCAGCAGCTGTGCTTTGACAAGCAGCTCGAAGCCTTCGCGCCGACCTTGAAAAGCCCCGACGATTTGATGCAGGCAGTCCAGCACAGCTCTTTCCCAGTCCCCTTCGCCTTTCCAATGCCGGGGAAGGGTGAGCCGATGCTCGGCCAGCGGGGCGATGAATCTCCGCTGCACCGCATCCAGCATTCCGCCGCCAATCAAATTCCAATCGAACACGATCGCCCAGAAATCGCAGCCCTCCGTGCCCAGCGCATGGCCAGCATGAACCTCCCCGCCGTGAACAAACACGGCTTCGCCAGCCGTAACTTCCACATACGAGGTATCTATTTGAAACAGCGCACCGCCCCGTGTCACGATTAGAAACTCCGCCTCCTCATGCCAGTGACAGTCAACCACCGTCTCCCCGGGAGCCTGCTCCATGCGGTACACGTGCAGCGGAAACATGGCGTCCCCGTGCCGCCGCTGCTCGCGAAGCCGCTGCCGCTCGAATTGATCCACGGCCCTTCCCCTCCCCTCTGCCAACAAGAATTATCAAAATTGTGTTACAAACGGTCATGATTTTGCAAGAATTAGGCCAAATTATATCAGTATAATGGCATTAATAACAAGTATTTTCGTTTCTATTCCTACTTCAGAAAGGTATGATCGCCATGAAAATTAGCGACGGCAACTGGCTTATCCGCCAAGGCCTGCAGGTGCTCGCGCCTGTTCAAGCACATGATTTTGAAATGGATAGCCGCTCTGTGACAGTATACGCTTCCCCACGGCCAATTGCAGACCGCTCCGGCATGCTGGATACGATGCTGCTCACCGTCAGATTCTCCTCCCCGATGCCGGATGTTATCCGGGTGCAGCTGTTCCACCATCAAGGTGTGGAAGACCATGGCCCGGCATTCGAGCTGGAAGAGTCTCAAGCGCATCCGGTGCAGATCAGCGAAGCGGAAGAGAGCGTAGCGCTTGCAAGCGGCGGGCTGACGGTCCGTATTCGCAAGGGAAGCCCTTGGGCTGTAGATTTCCTTCGCGACGGCCGGCGCATTACGGGCAGCGGCTTCAAAGGCATGGGCTACGTAAAGTCGGATACGGGAACCGCCTATATGCGCGAAGAGCTGGATCTGGGCGTCGGCGAGTATGTGTATGGCCTCGGCGAACGGTTCACCCCGTTTGTAAAAAACGGCCAGGTCGTGGATACCTGGAATAAAGACGGCGGCACAAGCACCGAGCAGGCCTACAAGAACATTCCGTTCTATGTAACGAACAAAGGCTACGGTGTCTTCGTGAATCATCCCGAGCAGGTTTCCTTCGAAGTGGCATCGGAGAAGGTTTCCAAGACACAGTTCAGCGTGGAAGGGGAATCGCTGGACTATTACATCCTGAACGGACCGACAATGAAAGAGGTATTAAACAAGTATACGGCCCTGACCGGCAAGCCTGCCCTGCCGCCCGCCTGGACCTTCGGCCTGTGGCTGACGACCTCCTTCACGACCAATTATGACGAGACGACTGTAAACAGCTTCATCGACGGCATGGCTGAGCGCGATTTACCGCTGCATGTGTTTCACTTCGACTGCTTCTGGATGCGCGAGTTCCATTGGTGCGACTTCGAATGGGATAAGCGCGTGTTCCCCGATCCTGCAGGAATGCTTCAGCGGTTGAAGGACAAGGGGCTTAAGATCTGCGTCTGGATTAATCCCTACATCGCTCAGCGCTCCCACATGTTCACGGAAGGCAAGAAGCTCGGCTACCTGATCAAAAAACCGAACGGCGATGTATGGCAGTGGGATTTGTGGCAGCCGGGCATGGGGGTTATCGATTTCACCAACCCTGCGGCTGTACAATGGTTTCAGGATAAGCTGCGCGGCTTGGTGGATATGGGAGTGGACAGCTTCAAGACCGACTTCGGCGAGCGCATCCCGACCGATGTCGTGTATTATGACGGCTCCGATCCGTTCAAAATGCACAACTATTACACCTTCTTATATAACAAAGCGGTGTTTGAAGTGCTGGAAGAAAAGCTCGGCAAAAACGAAGCGGCCGTATTCGCCCGCTCCGCTACGGTAGGCGGCCAGCAGTTTCCGGTCCACTGGGGCGGCGATTGCTACGCCACCTATGAATCCATGGCCGAAAGCCTGCGCGGCGGGCTGTCCTTGGGCTTATCCGGCTTCGGCTTCTGGAGCCATGACATCGGCGGCTTCGAGAACACCGCTACCGCCGATGTGTACAAACGCTGGCTGGCATTCGGTCTCTTATCCAGCCACAGCCGCCTGCACGGCAGCAAATCGTATCGGGTGCCGTGGGTATATGATGAAGAAGCCGTCGATGTCACCCGCTTCTTCACCAAGTTGAAATGCAGCCTGATGCCGTATTTGTTCGACGCGGCTGTCCAGGCCACCGAGCAGGGAATTCCCGCCATGCGGGCGATGGTGCTGGAGTTCGGAGACGATCCGAACTGCGATTACTTGGATCGACAATATATGCTTGGCGGAGATCTTCTTGTCGCGCCGGTGTTCAATGAAGAAGGCATCGGCACGTATTACCTGCCCCGGGGCACCTGGACGCATTTCCTCACCGGCCAGACTCGCGAAGGCGGTACTTGGGTGAAAGAGCAGGTCGACTACATGAGCATCCCGCTGTATGTCCGCCCGAACTCCCTTATCGCAGTAGGAGCGGACAACCGGCGTCCGGATTATGATTTCGCGGAAGGCGTGGAGCTGCAGCTCTTCGCTCTTGAGGACGGACAATCCGCCACTGCCACAGTGCGTTCCATGCAAGGAACGCCGGAGCTGCAAGTAACAGCCGCCCGCAACGGCCGCAAGCTGACGATTTCCGCTGAGGGCGCAGGCAAACGCTGGAGCGTGCTGCTGCGCGGCGTGAGCTCCCCTGTCTCTGCGGTGAAGGGCGGTTCGGCATCAGCCGAGCAGGCCGGTACACGGCTGACGCCCGACAGTCTGGCTGCGGCTCATATAGAGCTGGAGCTGTAACTATACGCCCTGCTGAAGCTCCCGCTGCCGCCGCGTTCGCCTACTGCCGCCATGAAACACATCCCGCGGGGTTGATCGCCTGCTCGCGGGTGCAGCGCTGCGCCAGGTGTACGGCGGGAAGCGGCAGGCAGCCTTCGTCCCGTATGATCCGCCCTATGATTTGGCAAGCAGCTTCCCGGCAAGTCCCCACGATGGGCAACCATCCTGGGGACTGCTTGTGCTTAACCGCCGTTCTTGCTTATAGTTGTAATCATCTCAGAAGGATGGGGTGTGAAATAAACCATGTGGATTATGCAAGCCCTTCGCCGGGTCAAGCTGCGGATTACAAGCCGGCTGCGCAACCAGCTTATTTTTGTGTTCGCGTGGGTCGTGCTGTTTATCGTCCTGATTCCGGCCTTCGTATTCTATAAACAGACGACCGAGACCATTGAACACAACTTCATTACCGGGCATGAAGAAATATTGAAGCTCGTTAATCAGAATCTGGACAATTATTTAAGCCAGTTAGACGATTTCTCCTTGTCCCCGCGCAAGGACGAGCAATTTATGAATGCCCTGTACTCCGGCGATTATTTGAGTCAATTTTACATTCAAAACCAGCTGCGCAACCTGTTCTACTCCCGTGACGATGTGGAAGAGCTGTCCCTCTACACCCCCGCAAGCGGACAGGTCTTCACCATCTCCCGCTCTCTGATTAATTTACGTCAGGAATCGGGGCAGCACATACCGGCCCAGTCCTGGTATCAGGAGGCGCTGGGCAACAAGCAGTTCCGCAGCATCCGCTCCGGCCTCGCCGCCGATCCGCCCTCCTCGGGCACAAACGGGCGCAATTTTTTGACCTACCACCGCATTCTGATTAACATCTCGGACAAAAGACCTCTTGCCGCTATCTCCATCACACTGAATACGAATGAGCTGCAGCGGATTATCGGCGATTTATCGGGCCGGCAGGGCGGGTATACCGGCTTCTTCGACGAAGGCGGCGTGCCGTACTATTTATCCGGACCTTGGAACGGCCTATCTGTTCCGAATCTGCTGGCCGGGCTATCGCCCTTGCCGGGAAGCTCCGCCCATTTGGCTTGGCGTCAGGGAAGAACCGATCTAATGGCCATTGGCAATACATCCCTGCACAGCCGGTGGCGACTCGTTACGCTCACGCCGACCAGTGTGCTCAACGAGGACGCGGCCAGAGCCCGCCGCTTTAATTTGCTGCTCGGCGGCGGTCTGTTTGTGCTGTTTATCGTGATTGTCATTCTCGTCTCGGGGGTCATTACCCGGCGGTTAAAACGGTTCTCTCAAGGAATTTATCAGCTCGGAGACGGCAATTTCAATGTGATTACGGAAATCGACGGCACCGATGAGATTGCCAATCTGTCCCGCAAATTCAATCAAATGATGCTGCGCATCAACGAGCTTATCAAAGAGCGGTACGAAATTGAGCTGAACGAGAAAAACGCGCGCCTCGAGGCGCTGGAAGCGCAGATTAATCCTCATTTTCTGTACAATGCCCTGCAGGCGTTATCCACCAAGGCCATTCAGCATGGCTTGTATGACATGTACGATATGGTGGAAGCGCTGGCTTCCACGTTACGCTACTGCATAAAGGAGGGCGATCAGGTGAAAATAAACGATGAGGTTGCCCATGTAACCAATTATTTCATGCTGCAAAAGGCCCGCTTCGGCGCCCGTCTGCACGTCGAATATGATCTGGCCCCCGACATCATGACCGCCCCTGTGCCCAAAATGCTGCTTCAGGTGCTCGCGGAAAACGCCATTAAACACGGCCTGGAGCAAATGTCGCAGCCGATTCGCATTCATATCGAAGGCTGGCGGCAGGAGGAGCTGATCGTGCTGCGCGTCCGCGACAATGGTCCCGGCATGAGTCCCGAGCGCCTTGCATGGATGACGGACGTGCTGGAACGAGCAGACCTCCCGCAGCGGGAAAACATCGGGCTTACCAATGTAAGCGCCCGCTTGAAGCTGATGTACGGCAGCCATGCCCGGCTCCGTATGTCCAGCACCCCGGGACAAGGCACGGAGGTTCAGGTCAAGCTTCCCTTCGACCGGAGATTGGGGGGGCCTAATGTTTAGCGCATTAATTATTGATGATGAAGAGCCTGCGCGCCAGGCCATTCGGGCGCTCGCTCTCTGGGATCAGCTTGAAGTCCGCAGCATTCATGAGGCTGCGGACGGCAGGGCCGGTCTCGAACAGCTTCAGGCGCTGAAGCCGGATATCGTCTTTGTGGACATGAAGATGCCCTACTTAAGCGGCGGCGAGTTTCTTGAGCAGGCGCGGCAGGTACTGCCCGAAGCCAAGTACATCGTCGTCAGCGGCTTTGATGAATTCGAGTATGCCAAGCATGCCTTACGTTACGGCGCACTGGATTATTTGCTCAAGCCGATTAAACGAACGGAGCTGAATCAAGCCTTGGGGGAAGCCGTGCGCCAGCTTCAGGAGGAAGCCGCACGGCGGGAGGAGCAAATCAACAGCAGCATTCTCCACAACATTTCCGCGCCGCTAATCAAGGAAAAGGTGTTCTCGTCGCTGATTCACAGCTCGGGGCGCTTCCACCAAATCAGCGAGCTGGACAAGCTGTATGCAATCGGCTCCGGACAAGGCCAGCTCCGCGCGGCCATCATTGAGGTGCTGAACTTCGATGACGTCTGCGGCATCCGGTTCGCGGGAGACGCTCATGCCCTTTATTTCGCTCTGACCAATGCGCTCAACGAGCTGTGCCGTACAAAAAACAGCCAGGTATTCAGCTTCCGCAGCGAGAAGAACGGACAGGAGCTGATTGCTGTCATGACACTGGCGGAGGACTGGGAGCGGACGGGTCCTTCCCTGTATGCCTTGGCTGACCGGCTGGAGACCGCGCTGCACAAGCTGTCGCTTACCTTCGGCACCGACGCCGTCGCAGCGTTGACCGTGTCCGCCTACCCGCTGGAACGGCTGAACGAAGCGTATCATGCCGCACTGCACACCCTGCTTCATCAAAATATACTTCCCTCCGCCCGCAGCCGCAGCGTCTATATCGGTCCGGAAACGGTGCAGGCCAAGCCCGCCCGCGGCGCGATTCTGGAGAAGAAGGAGCTGATTGCCCGCACAGCGGAAACGGGCGGAGCCCCTACCGCGGCGGGGCTGATCGCGGCGTATTTCGACGAGCTGGAGCGCAGCGGTTACTTTAGTCTCGCACAGCTGACGGCTACCACTAGCGAGCTGCGGCTGCTGCTGGAGCATCTGCTGCGGCATTTTCACATCAACGAGACGGAGCAGAATTCGTTTCTGGAGCAGTACGACCAGCTGATGCACGGGCGGTATATGCCATTCGCCGCTTACCGGCGCAAAGCGGTTCATTGCTTTGAGACCTTCCTGCCGCGAATGCTGGACGCCTACAAGCCTACGGAGCGCATTCAGCCCGAGGCCATCAAGCAGTACATTGATCTGCATTATTACGAGGATATTTCTCTGGCGCTGTTTACGGAGAAATATTTCGTCAGCCGGGAGCACCTGCTGCGGTTGTTTAAACAAAAATTCGGCTATGGCATTTATGAATATACGCTGAAGGTGCGCATGGATAAAGCGAAGGATCTGCTTCTCGATCCGGTCCTGAGCATTCAGGCTGTCGGTGAAAGCGTAGGCTACCCGGACAGCGGCTACTTCCGCAAAGCCTTCAAGAAGCACGTCGGCCTTTCTCCGGTCGAATACCGGCAAATGCGCCTGAGAGAAGGACGGCCGTAACCCGCGGCTTGTGGCCGATATCACTTTTTGACCTGTAAACGGACACTTATTGACGTAGAGCAGCCGTGCGAATACTGGTTTAATAAGGACAGAACACGCGATAGAAAGCGTATCCGAATCTATAGGGAGGTCAACTCATGAAAACACGTGTGTGGAGTTCCGCGGTAGCCTTGTGCTTATCGGCCAGTCTGGTGCTCGCGGGCTGCAGCAGCTCGGGAACCAATAATGCGGGGAACGGCACTGCCGAAGGGCAGCCGGTAACACTGGAAATTTTGCAATACTCCCCGGAAATGTCGGAAGCTATGCATAATTTGGCCGAGGAATACCATAAACAAAATCCGAACGTCACCGTAAACGTGACGATTCACCAGGACGACTATTTTACCCTGCTGAAGACAAAAATCAATGCCGGCGACACCCCGGACATCTTCATGACGGGCGCTTACAACGATAACGTCACGTACCAGGATTACGCGTACGATTTGACCCATGAGGATTTCATGAGCCAAATCGTAGATTCGGCCAAAACCGGGGTAACCCTGAACGGCAAAGTCATCGGCTACCCGCTCATCCTGCAGGCCCACTCCTTCATTTATAACAAAAAGCTGTTTGCGGACGCCGGAATTACCGAGCTGCCCAAAACGTTCACCCAGCTGGAGGATGCAGCCAAGAAGCTTCAAGCCAAAGGGGTTACGCCGTTTGCCAACGGCTATAAGGAATGGTGGGTGCTGGAGCAAACCTTTACCCAAGAGATGGCTGCCGTCGGCGGCGACTATCCGAAGCTGTTCGGCGAGCTGAATAGCGGAACGAAAAAGGTTAGCGATATTAAAGAAGCGATGAACGTGTTCCCGCTGATTGACCTGACGCTGAAATACGGCAATGCCAAGCCGCTGGAGACGGACGCCAACTCCCAAATCGCTTTGTTTGCACAAGGCAAAGCCGCGATGATGCATCAAGGCACCTGGGCGGAGGAGTCCATCCGCAAAATCGATCCGAATCTGGAAATCGGCTTCCTGCCGGGTCCGGTTGGCGAGGATGCTTCCAAAGCCGGCTTAATGGTGGATTCCAACATCACCTACCGGATTAACAAGGATTCCAAGAATCTGCAGGAAGTACTGAAGTTCTTCCGCTGGCTGACTACCTCCGATTACGGCAAAAACTTCATTCCCTCCCAGGTGAAGCAAATCTCCACGATTAAAGGAGCGCCGTTCCCGGATGCACAGCTTGCCAAAGAAACGTCCGCCTTCCTGGAAAAAGGCGTTACCTATCCGTGGGTGAAGGGCTACTGGCCTGACGGCTATGAGCAGCAATCCGGCCAAATTTTGCAGAAATACATCGGCGGTGCCTCTACGAAGGAGCAGACGGCGAGCGAATTGGATACAACCTGGAAAAAGCTCGTCGAGGCTAAAAAATAAGTCCGCCTGCCCTGAACGACATTCACTATTGCAGCAGTTCTCAGCCAGATGCGCCCTGTGCGGTCTGGCTGAATTTTAACCTCATGAATCATGTATCCCGCGAAGAAAGGAGCTGGACCAAAGCACATGATGAAAACCCGCGCATTTAAGAACAAGCTGGAGATGCTCGTCTTTGTTGGCCCTGCGCTTGTGCTGATTCTGCTGATGGCCGAAATCCCCTTTGTAATGAGCTTGTACTACTCGCTGACCAAATGGAACGGGATTGGCAAAACCATCGAGTTCATCGGCTTGAAAAACTTCACCGAGCTGTTTACGGCCGACGCAGCCTTTTGGAAAACGATGCTGTTCACGCTCCAATATACGGTATTCAACGTTATCTTAACGAACGTGGCGGCGATTGTGCTCGCTGTTGTCCTAACGAAGGCGCTTAAAAGCGCAAATATTTTACGGGCGGCTTTTTTTGTGCCCTACATTGTCAGTCTCGTCATTATCGGCTTCATCTGGAAGTTCATTTTCACCAAAGGCTTTGAGGCGCTGTTTACTCTAACCGGCTGGGGCTTCTTCGAATGGAGCTGGCTGGGGGATGTGAAGCTGGCCTTCACCTCCGTGCTCTTCGTCAGCGTATGGCAGGCCGTAGGCTTCTATATGATGATTTATATTACCGGACTGCAGTCCGTACCGGGAGATGTGCTGGAGGCTGCGGAAATTGACGGCGCGACCGGGCTTACCCGCTTCTTCAAAATCACGCTGCCGCTGCTTATGCCCTCGTTCACCATTGCGGTATTTTTGTCGCTGGCGAATTCGCTCAAAATATTCGATATTATTTACACCCTCACCTTCGGCGGACCGGGCAATGCCACGCGCAGTGTAACCCTGGACATTTATACCGAGGCGTTCGTCAATAACCGGTTCGGCTACGCGACGGCCAAGTCGCTGATGTTTGTCGTGCTAATTCTCATTATTACCCTGGTCCAAGTCAACTTCTTTAAAAGTAAGGAAGTGGAAGCATGAGTACCTTGCGGGCACGAAAAATACGGCTGCGCGTGCTGGAGATTGTGATCATTCTTGTCGCGCTGGCGTTCCTATATCCGTTCTTTCTCGTCGTCATCAACACCTTCAAGCCGTATAAGGAAGTCATCACCAATGTCGTGGCCATGCCCAAGGAGTGGATGTTCGGCAACTATGGCGACGTCTGGCGGATGATGAACTATCCGAAGCTGTTCCTGAACACGCTGTTCATTACCGCACTGAGCGTGGCGGGCATTGTGCTGTTCGGTGCAATGGCGGGATGGAAGCTGTCCCGGGACAAAAGCCGGCTGAGCGCCGCGCTGTTTCTCCTGTGCATCACACCCATGATGCTGCCGTTCCAGTCGTTTATGATTACCCTGACGAAGCTGGCCCGCGATTTGCATCTGCTGAACACCTTGACCGGCCTGTCGGTCATTTATTGGGGCCTGGGGGTGCCGATGGCGATTTTCCTGTTCCACGGCTTCGTGAAGTCGATTCCGCTGGAGCTGGAGGAATGCGCCTATATCGATGGCTGCTCCACCTACCGGATGTTTTTCCGCATCATTCTGCCGGTCATGCTGCCGGTCGTCAGCACTGTCATTATTCTGAACGTCATGTGGATTTGGAATGACTTCCTGCTCCCGCTCATTACGCTGAACGGGAAGGAAGCGACCCTGCAGCTTGCTTCTTACAAGTTTTTCGGCCAGTACAAGAGTGAATGGCAATACGCCCTGACCGCCGTCGTGCTGAGCACACTGCCGCCGGTGCTGTTCTTCCTGTTCATGCAGAAATATATCATCAAAGGCATGGTAGCAGGGGCAGTGAAAGGGTAAACCTTCTTTTAGCCTAAAGCTTGGCCCAACACAAAGCCTCACGGCCCCCGGATGCTGTATCACCGCGGAGCGTGAGGCTTTGTGTTGCCGTTTTTTGTACCGCAGATAAGTCAGGCAACACCGCTCCTCTCCCGGTAACAAAAATAAACCAGCCGGCCCCGCAAAATTCAGGAACCGGCTATAAGGTGGAGCCGGGTCTAACCCTCCGCGAGCATGAAGCTTGGAGCCGCAGCCTTATCCGGCCTTATCCTTATCCGGCCTTATCCGGCCCTTTCCGGCCCCTTCCCGCTGCTCCGCAGCGGCTTCAGCCAGACGGCAATCCGGCGCAGCAGCATCGCCGCCGCTACAGATAACGCCGCACAGATGGCGAACGCCAGCACCGTGCGGAGCGTGGCATTGCCGAAGGGCAGCAGGCCGTCCGCCAGGCGTGTGGCGTAGGTCAGCATCAAGGCATGTGCCAGGTAAGCCGTATAGGAATAAGAGCCGATTCGCGTCATGAGCCGCTGCCAGAACGGCGAGGCCTTTTGGCCGAACCGGATGGCAATAACGTACATCGCCAGAACGGAGCTGATGAGGACAACCGCCATGGCAGGCCTTATCAGCAGCGTATCATTATAATGAATTACCAGCTCCGGCGTGACAGTAAAATGCGCCACAATCCGGTACAGCATCCAGGCCGACAGCACGCCGAAGCAGACCAGAACCGTGCACTGCCAGCGCAGCAGAGCCGCCCTGAACCGCTCGACATGCAGCCCGGCGGCGGCCCCCAGCACAAAATAAAAGAAGAAATACAGTGCATTGCGGTCACTGTATTCACCGAAGTACCCTGTCAGCACCGGGATCGATAGCTCTGCAAACCAACTGCTCACCGTCCCCATCTGTCCCGTCCAAAGAACATACAGGATGCCGATCGCTGCGAGCCCAGCCGCCAATCTCCGTCCGGAGCCTCCCAGCTTCCCGTCCAGCCACAGCATCGCGGGCCGGATCAGCGGAAATACCAGATAAAATTGAAAAATCATAATAATGTACCACAGATGGTAGCTCGCGGTACCGGTCGCCAGATGAAGTCCAAACTGCGTCCAATCCTGCCAAGGCGAGGCCTGAATGCAGGCATAAAGCACGGCCCAAGGCAAATACGGCAGCAGAATGTCCTTGAACCGTTTCCGGATGAACGGCGCAAAACGCACCCCGTCCCGGTAATTGTAGAACAGCACCATGCCCGTGATAAAAATAAACATCGGCACCGCAAATTTCGCCAGCAGCAGCAGGCTGCCCAGCAGCACACCGTCCTCAAGCCGGGCGCCATAATACGCATAATGGCCTATCGCATGCTGGAGCACGACCGCCAAAAAAGCAAAGGCGCGCAGGTAGTCCAGCTCCGTAATTTTCGTTTTCTTCCCCATATGCCCTCTCTATCACGCGTCAGCAAAGAATGTAAACCATTCCCATTATATTCGTTTTCGAGCAGGAAAGCGACAAACCGGAATTCTTGTACCGCTATCATCGCAGGCAATTCCGATTTCATCTATAGACGTTCGGTTTCTTCGGGTCCGCATGACCCGCAGCGCTTTAACCGGCGTCTCCTGCAGCCGTCAGCCGTCCTTCCTGATGCCTCGATGATTAGGAAGACGTGCCGGCGGCCAGCACCCCGGATTTCTGCGGCTTACCCGCCCCGGCTGGGCTGCCAAGCTGCTTGATGAACCGCTCCATCCGTTCCAGCGCCTCATTCAGCCTGCTTACCGATGCCGCGTACGAGCAGCGGATAAATCCTTCCCCGCCTGCTCCGAACACGTGGCCAGGGACAATCGCAACCTTGGCCTCCTCCAGCAGCCGCTGGGCGAATTGATCCGAGCTCAGCCCGGTCCCCGCGATGCAGGGGAACGCGTAGAAGGCACCCTGCGGCTCATGGCAGCCCAGGCCAATCTCCCGCAGGCCCTGCACGAACATACGCCGCCGCTGATTGAACGACTCCGTCATGTACGCCATCTCCTCCAGCCCGCTCCGCAGCGCTTCAAGCGCAGCGATTTGGCCCATAATTGGCGCGCACAGCACGGTATACTGGTGAATTTTGAGCATCGCCGCAATGAGATCCGGATGCCCGCAAGTATAGCCAACCCGCCAGCCCGTCATGGCGAACGCTTTGGAGAAGCCGCTGATTACCAGCGTCCGCTCCTTCATGCCGGGAAGCGAGGCAAAGCTCACATGCTTGCCCCCATAGGTCAGCTCCCCATAGATTTCATCCACAATCACGATCAAATCGTGCTGCTCTGCCAGCTTGGCAAGCGGAAGCCAGTCCTCGTAGCCCATAATAGCGCCTGTCGGATTACTCGGATAATTCAGGATCAGCACCTTGGATCGTGGAGTGATGCTGCCCGCCAGCGCTTCCGCCGTCAGCTTGAACTGGTCCTCCGCCTTCATCTCCACTTCCACAACACGGCCGCCATACAGCTGGGCCAAAGGCGCGTAAGCGATATAGCTTGGAACCGGAAGAATCACCTCGTCCCCTGGTGTTATTAGCGCACGCAGCGCCAAATCAATCGCCTCGCTTGCCCCGATCGTGACCATAATCTCGCTGGAAGGCTCATAGCCGACCTGGAACCGGGTGTGCATATACTCGGCAATGGCCTCCCGCAGCTCCAGCAGCCCCGCATTTGGCGTATACGAGGTTCTCCCCTTCTCCAAGGCGCGCGCCGCCGCTTCACGAATCACCTCCGGCGTCACAAAATCCGGCTCCCCGACACCGAGGGAAATGACATCCTTATTGCCTTCCGCCAGGTTGAAATACTTCCTAATCCCGGACGGCGGAATCCCTTGCACCACCGGAGATATTTTTTCGCTCATCGATAATTTGCCCATGCTCGCTCCTCCTTTTTTTCCGCTGAATAACCGGCCCTGCCCTTCCCGCTTAAAACTAAAATCGCGCGCCATGCCCGTCTGCAGCGGGTTCCAAACCATGCCGCATGACACGGCAAAAAGGGATGATCCAAACAAAAAAACCCGTCCCCAAAAAAGGGACGAGTTGTATACCCGTGTTACCACCCTAGTTTCACTTTGTACAAGTGACACTCTGCTCACGTATCCATCAATACGCGTTCCCGTTAACGCTGGAATTGCGGCAGCGCCTACTGTAGTTCAGCCTGCTTCTCCGAGACGGCTTTCTGCTATAACCCGAACGTTGGTTTTCAGCTTCCCCAACTCTCTGTCCGATCAGGCGGATAACATACTGGTTCTCATCATTGAATTTCAAGTTTCAATATCAAGTTGAAGGTAATTATAACAGAGAACGGTGCAATTACAAGAGTCACATGGCAATTTTTTTGAATAACCACGAATTTAAATACAAAAAAAGACTGCACCTGTTCGCAGATTCAGTCCGCTTACATGGCAGCCTTGGTTGTCAGAATGCTACCGCCGGGCAGTCTCAAGCCTGAAGCACCTTGTCTACAGCGTCCAGCACCCGCATCGCTTGGACCGGCTTCACGACAAAATCCTTGGCGCCCGCTTCCATGGCGTCTATGATCAGCTTTTTTTGCCCCATGGCAGAGCACATAATAATTTTGGCACGGGCGTCGATTTTGATAATTTCCCGGACTGCATCCACACCCTCCATCTCTGGCATCGTCATGTCCATCAGTACCAAATCGGGGCGGCAGGCGGAATATTGCTCCACGGCCTCCAAACCATTGACCGCCTCGCCGACCACAATGTGCCGCGCCTCCTCCAGCATTCCACGCAGCAGCATCCGCATAAACGCTGCATCGTCAACAATCATGACCTTAGCCATTTCTTACTCACCTACTGTCGGAAATTTAATCCGCATATGCTCGAATTCCGTGTTGTTTTTTCCCTAGTAAAGCACATGATGCTGAACATATTCTGAACAAGCGGACATAAGCCTGACGCGAGACGGAAGATATAGGTAAGATCCGGCTTGAAGCTTCACTGCATCAAGATACGCCACCTACATTGTGCAGGAGACTTCAGTAAGACAGACGACCATTAGCCGCCTTCCCATTCATAGCTGATAAACAGCACCATCGCAACGATAATACCGGCTAACCCCTGAACAAGCTCCAGATAGGCCCGGCCAGGAGCGGAACACCGAGCAAAGCCGCTGCCAGCAGCACATACAGGATGATTCAAAAAAGCTTGCCAAATGAATGCCCCCTCTTGTATTGGATTTCACCGGCCTAAGCTTCCCGCTTCTTCCAGGATACACTGAAAAACAAGCTGCCTGCGGCGGGGACCGGAGTCCTGTTCGCTGTTCTCATTTCACTTTAACTAACTCAGGGCCTTGAACATTTTCAGAAAAACATTCGGCAGGGCGTACGACTCCAGCTCATCCGGGCGAACCCAGCGGTAGGTCTCCGGCACATTCAGCATGCCGGCCGGGCCGGAAGCCATGACACAGCGGTACACCTGCATGTTCCAGATTAAATGGCTGAACACATGCTCGACTTCCATGACACGTTCCAGCGGAAGCACAGTCATTCCGGCTTCCTCGGCCAGCCCCCGGGTGAGCGCGTCCATCCACGGGTCGGCGAACACTCCGGCTGAAGCTGGCCCTATATCCGCGGGGACTTCAGCCCCGGGAACAGGTACGGTCAGCTGCAGGCTGGGCTGGCCTGCGTCACGGGCTGGCCCGCCTGGGGCGGAGCCCGCCGCAAGCACCGCGGCCCCCGCCGAACGGTCCGCTGCTGCCTCCGCGCCGTCCGGCTGAGCCTTGCGCCCGCGTCTGCGCTTGCCGGCGCCCTCTCCGCTGCCTGCGGGAAGCAGCACATGCGGCAGCTCCCACATGCGGGCCAGCAGCCCTTCAGCCGGACGCTGGCGAATCAGCACCATCCCCGCCTGCGCACCGTCTCCTTCAATCCAGGCCACGGCGCGCGGCTCCGGACGCGGCGGCTTCGCCTTTGTCTTCACCGGCAGCTTGTCCTGCATGCCCTCCGTTCTGGCCCGGCAGTGCAGCATCACCGGACAGGTCAGACAGTACGGCGACTTCGGCGTACAGACCATGGCGCCAAGCTCCATCAGCGCCTGATTGAAGTCTGAAGCCGAGGCTTCAGGAATAAGCGCCTGGGCCAGCTTTTCAAAACGGACACGGGTGGTTGCTTTGACAATATCGTCTTCAATCAGGAAATATCTCGACAAAACCCGCATCACGTTGCCGTCTACAGCCGGCTCCGGCTTGTTGTAGGCAATGCTCAGAACCGCTCCGGCGGTATATGGACCGACCCCCTTCAAGCCGGAAATCTCCTCTTTGGTGCTCGGCACCTTCCCGCCGTACTGCTCCTTCACTTCACGAACGGCGGCCTGGAGGTTCCGAGCCCGCGAGTAATAGCCGAGGCCCTCCCACGCCTTCAGCACCTCTTCCTCCGGCGCGTCCGCCAGCGCCTCTACAGTCGGGAACTTCGTCACGAACCGGTGGAAATACGGGATTACCGTCTCCACGCGGGTTTGCTGCAGCATAACCTCCGAAATCCAGATATGATACGGATTGCGGCTGCGCCGCCAAGGCAAGTCCCTCTTATGAACCTGATACCATTTCAACAGCTCTACTGAAAAATACGTCATCTGCTCCGTGCTCTGCATAGCTTCTCCTTCCCCGTCCTCCGGCTTTTCCATCCTGTGGATTAGGGCTATAATATAATGTACTGAAACATAGGGAGGCACGCCATTTGCTCACCGTCGGCCAAATTGCGGAACAACTGAACAAATTTGTATATTCTATCCTCATTATCGGCCATCAGCGCCGGAGACCGGAATATCGTTCTCCCTTGGGCGAAGTGCGCCACAATTCATTGTGGCTTATCATTAAGGGCAAAGGCACCTTTACGATCAACGGCACCCATTATCCCGCCGAGCCGGGACGGCTGTTTTTTTTCAACCCCGGCATGCTGGTGGAACGGACCACCGATCCCGATGATCCGATCGAATATTATTTCATCCGTTATCATTATACGGAAACCTATGAGGAGAAGGAACAGTGGATCTCACGCAGCAGCGCGGAATGCCCCTTTCCACTTGCTGGAATGTACTCTGTCAGCAATACGCCGCAGCTCATTTATTTGGCCGAGCAGCTTGAATCCCTATGGAAGCGGCGCGGTCATATGACTGCGATGCGGCGCAAAATTTTGCTCATGGAATTTTTCCTGAGCGTGCTGGGAGATCTGCGGGCTCAGCAGCGCCAGGGCGACACAACCGCCTCCATCGACCGGACCCAGGATTACATGGTCCAGCATTATCAGGAGCCGCTCACGCTGGAGGGCCTGGCTCAAATGGCCGGCCTCAGCGTCAGCCACTACTCCCGCCTGTTCAAAAAATATAGCGGCTACAGCCCGATCGACTACTTAACCCACCTGCGGATGGACCGCGCCAAGGAGCTGCTGGCCCTCTCCGACTACAAGCTGAAATTCATAGCGCACAGCGTCGGATATGGGGACGAGCTGTATTTTAGCCGCATGTTCAAAAAAGTGGTCGGCGTGTCCCCTCGTGATTACGCCAAGAAGCACCGGATTCTGCCCGCGCAGCAGCCGCCCGTCGAGTAAAAAGAAACCGGACAGCCGCGGGCTTCGTAAAAGGGGGGAGCAGTCGTTCGGCGGATGGACCGGATGAACGGAATCGGGAGCCGGTGCTGCGAACAGCTTCTTGTGGTCGACCGACTGCCGTCATGCAGTGAAGCGCCGCGCACTGGAAGCTGCACGCGGTGCGGACCGAAGTTAAAGCACCCGGTGAAGGAACCGGCAAGCGATAGGGAGCAGCTTCACAGGAAGGGCCTAATTCCAATGGCAAATCTGTGCGTCACTCATCCTGAAATCACAGCGGAGGGCTGGCAATCAGGGGCAATGGCAGCGACCTCTTTTTTTACGCCCGGAGAACACCGATTTCGACCAAGCGTTTAATGGCAAGTAAGGAGTGATTCACATGGCATCAACCGAATCAAAAGGCATGACGCCTCATGAAGCGCAGCGCCGGGAATATATGCTTCAGCTGACCCCGTTCAGGCCCTTCCTCTGGCTTTGGGGTACGGTATGGATGGTGGAAGCTGTGCTCGAATACAAGCTTTACATCCATATGCTGGGATGGGTCCAGCCGGTTCTGTACGTAGTAACGGCCCTTCTGATGATCGTGCTGGCGTCTGTGCAGCGGGGTGAAAAAAAGAACGGCGCAGCCGGCTCAGGCGGCTTGCAGCTCCCAGGCGCAGCCCGGATTAGGCCCTGGCTCACAGCAGCCGTTCCGGTCATCCCGGTCATCGTGCTGCTGATCCTGCTGTATCGCTTCGGGGCAACGGAGGGACATTTTCTCCTATTCGCCCAGGCTGCCGTCATCAGCGCGTTTCTGCTGATTGCCGGCTTATTGGCGGCGCGCGAGCTGCTGCTCCCCGGCGTGCTGTTATTCGCGATTACCCTGCTGATGGGGATTCAATATCTGGGCTACTCCCCGATTGTGCTGACCTGGTTTAAGGGACTGAGTCTGATAACGGCAGCCTTTGTGCTGGGACGGCGGCAGGCGTTTGCCGCCAAGGAGGAGGAAGGCAATCCGCTGTAACTCAGATCCGGCTGAAATCGTCACAACATTGTGCTCAAAGTGTAACAACTCCGCCGGTCACAGCGATAGTCAGGCTGGAAAAGATCGGGTATGATCAGCAGGAGAACAACTCTGGAGAGGAGTGCTGCATTATGAAGAACGCATGGAGCGCCTGGACAGGCCCTTTGGCCGCAACCGTGCTGGCGCTCGCCCTATCGGCCTGTGGTTCGAGCGGCGGTGGCGGTGCCGCAGGTGAAACCACGGATGCCAAATCGCCGGAGGCGCTGGTCAAAGCCAACTGCATTTCATGCCATGGCAACCAGCTGGAAGGACGCGGACGGGAGAAGCTGAATCTTCTGAAAGTGGGCGCACGGATGAGCAAGGAAGAAATCGCGGACAAAATCACGAACGGCGGCGGCGGAATGGTGGCGTTCAAGGGCCGGCTGACCGAGGAAGAAATCAGTTCGATCGCTGATTTTTTGGCGGAGAAGAAATAATCGCTTCCCTTCCGGGAACGAGCTTATCGTTGCGTACAAAGGAACAACCCGGCACGAATCAAAATGACGCACAAGCGAGAACCGCTTGAAGCGTCATTTTTGTTTAGAGCGCAGCGGTACACGACCCCGCGTATGAATGGCTGACGCGCATCGTGCCGCCAGGAAGCGGCCGGACAAACGCTATAGCTTTATCCGGTTATCCGGGCATTTGCACCTGCTCTACCACGGCGAAGGCCGCGGCTGTCCGCTCCGTATGCGTAATGCTCAGCAAAATGCGAACCGGACGGGCCGGAGACGCGGCGCTGGCGCTTGTATCCGTGCCCGGAGAAGCGGCTGCCGGCGGGAGACTGCCCCCGCTTCCGGGACCGCCCGCTTCCTCGCCGTGCATCGCCGGCCCTTGCAGGCCGAGCCGCTGCAGCGCGGCGGCGGAAATCGCAACCTGCGGCTGACCGAGCGCATTCGGCAGCACCTCGATGTCCTGGAAGCCGACGATCTTGCCGATGCCGCAGCCCAGCGCCTTCACTACGGCCTCCTTGGCTGCGAAGCGGCCGCCGACCACTTCCGCCAAGCGGCCCTTCCGTTTTTCCGCATACTGTCGCTCCGCCGGGGTCAGCACCCGTTCTACAAAACGCGCCCCCGTCTCATCCGACAGCATCCCCCGCAGGCGGTCCAATTCGACCAAATCCGTGCCGATTCCGATAATCATCACTGCGTCCCCTTTCTTTTCCTCAGTCCTGTTTTTCGGGTACAATAGAATAGATGGACCGGCCCCCTCCAGGTGTCCGGATCGAAGGAGGAACACCGATGGACCCCAAGGTTAAAGCCCGGCTGCTTGAACAGGACCGCCGTTATGTATGGCATCCCTTCACCCAAATGAAAGATTATGCCGAGCGCAATCATCTGCTGATTGAACGTGCGGAAGGCATTTATTTATATGACGCGGACGGTAACGCGTACTACGATACGATCTCGTCCTGGTGGGTCAATGTGCATGGTCATGCGCATCCCCGCTTGAAGCAGGCTATCCGCGAGCAGGTTGACCGGATGGATCATGTCATGTTCAGCGGCCTGACGCACGCGCCCGGCATTGAGCTGGCCGCAAAGCTTGTGGAGATAACGCCGCCCGGCCTGTCCCGTGTCTTCTACTCCGATAACGGCTCTACCGCCGTCGAGGTGGCGCTCAAGATGTCGTTCCAATACTGGAAGCAGGCGGGCAAGCCTAGCAAGAAAACGTTCATTTACCTGGAACACAGCTATCACGGCGACACGCTTGGCGCCGTAAGCGTTGGCGGTGTGGAACAGTTCCATGCCCTGTTCCGCCCGCTGCTGTTCACGGCGCACCGGGTACCTTCGCCCGGTGCGCCCGTGCCGCTGCCCGGCAGCTTCGGCCGGCCGGCGAACGCCGCCGAAGCTGCCGCAGACCCGGCCGCGCACTCGCTGCGGGCCGTGCGCGAGCTGCTTGAAGCATCGGCCGATGACATCGCCGGCGTCATCGTCGAGCCGATGCTTCAAGCCGCAGGCGGGATGCTGCTCTATCCCGCCGAAGCCCTGCGCGAATTGCGGGAGCTCTGCTCGCAATTCGCGGTGCACCTCATCGCCGACGAGGTGGCCGTCGGCTTCGGCCGCACAGGCGCGATGTTCGCCTGTGCGCATGCGGGGGTCAGCCCGGACCTGCTCTGCTTGTCCAAGGGCCTGACCGCCGGCCTGATGCCGTTGTCCGTCACGCTGTGCACGGACGACATCTATCAGGCGTTCTATGACGACTATGAAACGCAGAAAACATTTTTCCACGGCCACAGCTTCACCGGCAATCCGCTGGCCGCCGCCGTCGCTCTGGAAAGCCTCCGCATCTTCGAAGACGAGGGCCTGCTGCAGCATGTCGGCGGCGCCGCCAGGCACCTGGCCGCGGAGATGCAGCGCCAGCTCGGCAGCCGCCCGCGTATTACCGGCCTGCGCAGCTTAGGCATGGTCGGCGCGTTTGAGCTGGATGCCGCACCCGAACGCCGCATCGGCTTCGAGGCCTACCTGGAAGGCTTGAAGCACGGGCTTTTCCTGCGCCCGCTGGGCAATACGCTGTACTTCTGGCTGCCGCTGTGCACCACGCAGGAACAAATCAGCGATATCGTCACGCGTACGGCAGCCGTTCTGGAACGGCTTGAACTCTAGCCTCCAGCCGGCGAAGCAGCCGGAAGCACACCCAGTCACAAACCGGCGGGCAGGAAAGCAGCATTGCATGCTTCCTGCCCGCCGGTTTTTCTCTGCCTTCCTCAGCTCGGCTGCGGCATGCTGGATGACCCCTCGACTGGGCCCCCGCTAGTTCATCCCGAGGTTCTGACTGAAAGCCAGTTCGTCATGATTGAATCCGTCCGTAACAGCGGTCTCTGCTTCAGGCAATACCGTCCTCGATTAAATACCCGGAATCGGGGAACGCTTATGCTCCGTCCGCTGGTACTGGCGCTCCAGCTTCTCGCGTGCGGCCGGATCTATTGCCTTGCCTTCCAGGAAGCTGCTGTTGTCCTCGTAGGTAATCCCCAGCTCATTCTCATCGGTCTGTCCTTCCCACAGTCCGGCGGTCGGCGCCTTGTTCAGCACACTGTCAGGCACACCCAGCTTGGCCGCCAATTGGCGAACCTGCCGCTTGTTCAACGTGCTGAGCGGCGTCACATCGACCGCGCCGTCGCCATACTTGGTGAAGAAGCCGGTAATGGCTTCCGATGCATGGTCCGTACCGACAACAATCAGGCCCAGCTCAAAGGCCAGCGCATACTGCGTGACCATCCGCGTCCGCGCTTTAATATTGCCCTTCCCGCCGCGGCTGACATGCTTGTGGATTCCGAGCGATTTCAGCGCATATTCGGTTTCCAGTGCAATCTCATCGACTGCTTCCTGAATATTAGTCTCCACCTTATGCGTCAGCTGGAATGCTTCCGCCACAGCATAGCTGTCCGCAATATCGGATTGCTCCCCGTAAGGCTGAAATACGCCAAGGGTCATGTATTCTTTGCCGGTTTCCTTCGATAATTCATCGGTGGCCAGCTTGCACAGCCCTGTAGCGACAGCGCTGTCGATGCCCCCGCTAATAGCAATCAGAAGCCCGCTGGCGTTCGCCTTGACCACATAATCCTTTAAGAAGTCAACCCGTTTGCGGATTTCGGCGTCCACATCGATGACCGGCTTCACGCCGAGTCGCTGAATAATTTCCTGCTGCAAGCTCATACCCACTCCACCTTTTCCGATTGTTTTCCATCATTATACTTGATTTGGGCGCACGTTTAAAAGCCCGGGGAGAATCATCTTGCCCGATCGTCAGCACGGGTTACAAGGATAAGGGGCCTATTTTTAAGCATACCCCAGCTGCACTCGGCCTGGAGAAGCCCCCTCTGCAGATACAGACCGCCGTTTGCCGCCAAAAGCTCCAAATGGCCTGTACCGGCAGCCCTGCGCATGGCGGCATCCGATCAGGTATAATAGAATGGATTGGAATTTATTGCTAGATAAAGATGGAGGGATACGACCATGAAATCCGTTTGTGTATACGCAGGCTCCAACCCGGGGACCGACCCCGACTATGTGGTCCAAGCCCAGAAGCTGGGACAGCTGATTGCTGAACGCGGATACCGGCTCATTTATGGAGGCTCGAAAGTCGGATTGATGGGCGCAATCGCCGATTCGGTCATCACCCATGGCGGGAAAGTCGTCGGCGTAATGCCGAGGGGCCTGTTCCGGGGCGAGATCGTCCACCGCAGTATAACCCAGCTTATCGAGGTGGACAGCATGCATGAGCGCAAAGCCAAAATGTCCGAGCTTGCCGACGGCTTCATCGCCCTGCCGGGAGGACTTGGAACGTTTGAGGAGTTGTTCGAAATGCTGTGCTGGTCGCAAATCGGAATCCATCGCAAGCCGATCGCGTTGTATAATACCAGGCAGTATTATGATCCGCTGATGCAGCTCATCACCCATAGCGTTCAGGAGGGCTTCTCCGGAAGCAACCATTTGCAGCTGCTCTGCTGTACATCCGACCCGGAAGAGCTGCTGTCATTTATGGAAACCTACCAGCCTCCGGCCATGGAAAATAAATGGAAGCAGCTGGAGCCCTAGCGCCTTGGCGCCACAGGCGGCCGTCAAGCCCGAGGAAGAATCGTAGGAAGCCGCGACTAATCCACCGGGCTTAGGCCGCCTGCTCCTCCAGAAGTACGGGAAATGAAGGACGGCCAGGCAATGCCTGTCCTCTTGGCTAAGCACCAGCAGCTGCAGACGCAATTAAACGGCCTTAGCCCCACGAATTCAGGACTAAGGCCGACTAAACAAATAGCAGCTATCCGCGCTTTATTCCAAATTAATCCGGCCGTTGACGGAAGAGCTTTGATAGGTAACTTGCTTCAGCATGCCCTGATCGTCCTTCTCCATCAGGATGCCCTCATAGACCGTCTGACCCTGGTCCAGCTCCACGATATTCAGAGCCGGGCTGGAGGAAGCGCCGGTTTTTTTGTCGTACAGGATGTAAAGACGGTTATTCCTGATTTCCTCCTTCCCGTCACCCACACTGGCTACGTTAACGGGAAACGTCTGCTTGACTTTTCCTTCTGCCAGACTGTAACGGATCACCTTCAGCTCCTGAGGACTCTGCTTGACTGTCAGTAATAATTCATCCTTGGCGTATTTCATTTGCACCGTCTGATACTCCAAGCCGTTGACGATCTCGCTGCTGAATAATTCGTCCTGAATCACTTTTTTCTGACCGGTCCAAAGATTGTAAACGACCAGCCCTTGGCTGACGACGGAACGGCTTGCTTCCAATGCGTTTCCCGCTTGTCCTTCTTGGCTTTGCAGCATCAGAAACACTGCATTGTGCTCTGCCTCACCCGGATTCACTGCGGTAATTTCCCGAATGTACAGCTGACTTGTTTGGTCCGGAGAGGCTGATGTCACGATCGTCTGATCGTCCAGAACGGCCTTTTGCTCCAAATCAATCGTAAACAGATGAATTTCCTCTACTGCCCCGGACTGCAGCTTTGCTTTTTTTACAGCTCTGGAGACGACCTTCATCGTTTTCCCGTCCATTTGAACCTGTATCGGAATGATGTATTCATATTGGCTTCCTTGCGGTACAGCGGCTTCAAAAGAATGGCTTGCCTCCCGCTGCTTGTCATAAACCGAAACGGTAAACCGATAATCCGGCTCAACCTTCCCTATCTCGCGAATTTCCGCATAAGCAATCCGGTTCTCGTCCTGATACAGGGCTCTTATATCCCGCTTTCCTCTCATAAACGCCCGGTATACCCTGGAAAGGGATTGCAGCCTGGAGTCAAACCAGTACAACTCATCGTCCTTTGTCCAAGGCAGCAGCTCGTTTTCGGAGCGGCTTCCTTCCGAAGTAACGGAAACACGCCCGTACTTCGGCAGATACAACTCCATGGAAAGCGGAGCGGCTTCCTCCACACTGCCCTTCTGCGTGCTCAAAATGTACACCGGGTCATGATCGCTAGCGGCTTGTATGTAATAAACACCGATACAACTAATGATAAAGGGAATGAGCACCGCTGTCTTCCAATAACGTTTCATTTCGTTACTCCTCCTCAAACCGTGACCTTTTTACGAAGCAAATAAGAGCTGAACCATACCGATATCCCGGCTATCAGAGCGCCTAACGCGATTCGCAGCACATACAGCTCACTCGGGTAAATCCACATCCCCCGGGATGATATTTCCGACAGGATATCCAGCGAGAAAACGATGAATACTGCCGCAGCCGCATAAAGAATGCCGGCGAAAATCCCTTTGACCCGGAAGCTCCGTTCCAGCAAAATAGCGGTAAATATCACGATCACGCCCAAAAGACCGGCGCCGTAATAAATCATGAACACAATGAAAAAGCGCGGAATCAATATGCTCAGCATCGTCTCATAATTGGATCGAACAATTTGGCTAATCGGAACGAAATCTCTCAATTCGCCAGGCAGCAGGGCATTGAGGAGCAGCTGCTCCAGCGGCAGAAGGAGCAATTGGAACGCAAGCAGACCCCAAACGAACAACATTATCGCACTGAGCTTGGCCCAATACAGATTCATTCTTGATGTAGGAAGCATCAGCAGCCGATAGGCGAACGTGTTCCTTCCGAACCATTCCCGGTACCAAATCATAAATACATACAGCAGCAATGCCGCTGCGCACAGGGCAATCGGAGCTGAGAACCAGAAGGACTCGTCGGTATACGCTTTGAGGCTGATTGTGCCTCCTCTGCCGGATGCCAAATAATCCGATAAGGAAAGCGCGCTTCTTTGCATTCCTTCTTTCATAATGGACATATAGGAAACGGCATATACAATCAGCCCTCCGGTCTGTGACAGCAGCGTCACCAGCAAGAGCACGCCGTACAGCTTGCCGAACCGGTTGATTTCCCAGTTCAACAGTTTTAGATAGGATTTCATGCCTGATACACCTCTCTCATCACATCCACAACCGACTTCCCTTCCCGCAGGCGGGTTTCCTCCGCATAGAACTGCTTTAATACCTTCCCCCGATCCAGCAGGACCACCTTGTCGATCAGGTGTTCAATATCCTGAATTTCGTGCGTCGTGATGAGGACTCCGCGATCCTCAATCAAATGGCTTGTAAACACATTCGCAATCTGTTCCCTGCTGAACATATCGATTCCGGAAAAGGGCTCATCCATCAGGATGTAATCCGCATCCAGCGCAAGGCCCAGCAGCAGATTGACCTTGGCTGCATTGCCTTTGGACAAGTCTCCCACCCGCTCCTCCGCTTTGAGCTTGAAGAAGGCCAGCAGCTCCTGAGCGCGCCGCTCATTCCAGGTGGTGTAGAAATCCTGCATGAAAGTCATCGCTTCGCCAATGCGCATATGCGCCGGAATCGTCAGCGTGTCGGGAATGAACACGACCTTTTCGTAAAGCCGCTCGTCCAGCTGCCGGCCGTCGATGAGAATCTGCCCCCTGCTAATCGGCGTCAATCTCATAATCGCCTTCATCACGGTCGATTTCCCTACCCCGTTAATGCCGACCAGACATGTGATTTGGCCCTTCTCGGCTGTAAAGGATACCTCATCCAGCACCATTTTCCTGCCGTACTTCTTACTAATCCGGTTCACTTCAATCATAAAGCAGCCTCCCCCAAACGTTTCTATGCAAGAAAAGTTAATGTCATTTCCCATTGATCTGCGTTAAGAAACCCGTCCCAAAGCGTGCGGCGAATGTGGTGAAGCCTTGCAAGGACCTATTTTCGGGCCTGCTCTGCTTCGTACCTCAGCTTCACGATGTGCAGCAGCTCATCGACAGGCACCGCGATATTTTTGACAGACGCCACAAAAGAATCCACGGCCTCCTGTATAAGCTCCTCCCGGATCGAATTCAAAACCTGTTCATCGGTCGTAATCCGGCTTGGGGAGTTTCCCTCGGTCGTTATCAACTTCTGTTCCTCCATTTCCTTGTACGAGCGCTGTACCGTATTCGGGTTAATCTGGAGCACGCCGGCCAGCTCCCTGCGGGAAGGGATCTCCTGACCCGCTGCCAGCCTGCCGGTTGCAATTTGCTCTTTGAAATGCCGGACCACCTGCAAATAAACCGGATCGCGATTGTTAAACGTAACGTTCATCTGCCCATCTCCTACGTCCCTTTCTTGTCCCAACCTAATGTTCATCTCCCAAAAAAGCTTCCAGTACACGCCTGCCGTGTCGCGCGACGGACAAGGCTTCCGTCTGTCAAAGCAGCCTTCCCCTCGACATCGCCGCCATAAAGCGAATATGTAAGATACACATGACACCGGGTGCTGCACACAGCCAAGTCCCTGGCGCCAAGGTCGCCGCAGGCTTTGGCTTGCGCTGGATTTTCTATCTCTTGGATGTATGTACTAACTAGTTCATACACTATAGGTGTACTATATCCTTAATACACTTCTTTGTCAATGTCCCCCAGGAAAATCCTTCACCTTGTTTCCCGAGGCTGCGTCTCATTTACGCGAAACCAGGCAAGCTTCCTTACATCCCGTTTCGCCGATACCTATGCAAAAAGGCAAGCCAGCCCCCGGCCTGCATGTTACGGCAGACCAGGGGCTGGCTTGTGGAATATTCAGACGCGGCGGCACGGTCAGGAAGAGCCGGGACAACGCCCTGCCTTCCCGGCTGTTCACCGGTCTGTTATCGTACTGGCGCGTCTTACTTCGCGCAGTATTTATCGAACGCTTCCGTCAAATCCTGGGCGATTTCATGAGCAGAGCGGTTCTCGATTTGATGACGCTCGATCATGTGCACCAGTTGTCCGTCCTTGAGCAGCGCAATCGAAGGGGACGAAGGCGGATAAGGTGCGAAAAATTCCCGCGCCTTCGCAGTCGCTTCCTTGTCCTGTCCTGCAAATACGGTGTACAGGTGGTCGGGCAACGTGCTGTGCTGGAGCGCTTGAGCAACGCCTGGACGACACTGCCCTGCGGCACAGCCGCATACAGAGTTTACTACGACAACTGCCGTACCGTTCTTCGCAGCAGCGAATTTCGCTTCTACTTCCTCCGGTGTCCGCAGTTCTTCAATCCCGAGACGGGTCAGTTCATCGCGCATCGGTTGAACCATATCGCGCATATACATTTCAAATTGCATGGACATGTACCTTCACTCCTTTTCTACTTCATATTATACCCTGCTGAAGGAAAGAAGCAAAGGGGAACCCTCCGGGGGCCGAAAGAAGACCGGCCGCCCTATTCCCGAGGGGGATCGGCATCCTTCTCCGGGCTTTCGTCATACGCCTCATAAGCGACATCCTTGTCCGCATGAGTAAACATTCCGCCCTGCGGCAGCTTCCCTTCTTCGAAATACGCCCGGTTCTCCTCACTGTGAAACCCGATGTCCTTGAACGGATGCACCCACTCGTCTCCGGCCATGATGGCCGGATCGGTGTCCTCCGTCCACTGCTCCAGCGGAGAATTGTCGGAAGCGTACATATGATCGCCGATGAGCACGCCGTATTGATTCACGAATGCTTCCCGGGGTCCGCGGTTTTGCCGGAATTCCGGCAGGAAATTGATTTCATACGGGTCCATTTCCGGCTCCTGCTCATGCTGGATATTCCGGCTGCGGGCGATATGATCGAGATTCACCTTTTTATCCACCGCTTGTCGCTGCCTCCTCTTTGCCTTACTTATATGCTGAATTCCAGAACATTACGCGCTTTTTTCTGTGGAAGAGCTGCTTTCCTACCGGGGATGAGACAGAAAGTCATGACGGCTTTAGGGACGTTACGTCGCAGGACGGTTAGGCCCGTTCAGCTTCTTATCCACGGCTGCGCCGGGGGCAGGCGATGATGCTTTGCGCTTTGCTTCGTGGGCTTGCCCGGCTTTGGCATCCTCATGAATGGTCATTACGGGGTTCATCTCCTTTCCTTTTTTTCTAGTATGTTCCGCAAAGACAGAAAAAACCCGGCATACGCCGGGATTGTACCTGCTTGCTGTATACGACGCGCTTCCTTAAAATCGCAGACCGGTCCGCACTTCCTTGGCGTACTGCTCCAGCAGCTCCCGGGCCTTGGGCACATCCTCATGATGCACCTCCAGCCGGACCGTCTTCTGCCCGGAGCCTTCCACCGCTCCGGAGCCAAAGCCGTCCGCCGACCTCAGCCGGCAGCGAAGGCTGTTCTTTTTAAGCAGCTCGTATTGCTCCTCGGCCTCGGAGGAATGAGACGCCTTCTGCACCAGGACCGCCTCCCATTTCTTTCCCTTACTCCGCCCTAGCCAAACCAGACCAATCATCAGAAGCAGCACAACAATAGCAATAGTGATGCCCATGCTTCCCACCGCCTTTGGCAATGTTGAGATAATGCGCTCGATTCATTTATATTCGGCTGCACTCCCGGTCATACTAACGACGGACTATTTTTCCAATTGATCAATATCCCTCCAGAAGGAGTGCTGACATATGGCCCGAAACGCCGCAATTCTTCTCTTATGCTTCGTACTATGCACCATTCTGAGCGGCTGCTGGAACCGCCGGGAACTGAATGAACTGGCTATATGTGTCGGCCTGGGTCTGGACAAAGCGGAGGGCGGGTACCAGGTGACGGTCCAATTAGTCAATCCCGGGGAGGTCGCCTCCAAAAAAAGCTCCACCCGCGCCCCCGTCATCACCTTCACGGAGAAAGGGACGACGGTGTTTGAAGCGTTCCGGCGCATGACCACCTTCAGTCCGCGCAAAATTTACTTCTCCCACCTCCGTACACTCATTATCGGCGAAGAGCTGGCACGGTCAGGTATTAGCGAAGCGCTGGATATTGTAACGCGGGATCACGAGTTCCGCAGCGATTTCTACGTGGTCGTGGCCAAGCATACCTCTGCAAGCAAAGTGCTGGAGGTGCTGACTACGGTAGATAAAATTCCGGCAATTAAGCTATTTTCCTCTTTGACGACATCACAAAAGGTTTGGGCCCCGACTGCAACCGTCAAGCTGGACGAGCTCATCACGGACTTAACGAGCATGGGCAAGCAGGCTGTTCTCAGCACCATCGAAATCGTAGGCAAGCCGGAGCAAATGAACCGGGAAAAAAACGCGGATTACATCGCCCCGCCTACGCAGCTCAAATATACCGGGCTCGGCGTTTTCAAGTCCGACAAGCTGATCGGCTGGCTGGGGGAGCAGGACAGCAAGTCTTACAACTTTATTGTGAACAAGGTGGAAAATACGGTTGTCCCGTTGAACTGCCCCGACGGAGGCGTCCTGACGCTGGAGGCGATCCGCACCACCACGCAGATTAAAGGCTACATTGAAAACAATCAGCCCAAGGCGAAGGTGATCGTACGGCTGGAGGATAACGTCAGCGAGGTGGAATGCCATTTTGACTTGACCAAGCCGGAGAATATTGAGCAGCTCCAGCAAATAGCCAATGAGCATGTGAAAAGCCTGCTCGGCACGACGATTCAAAAAGTCCAGAGCAAATACCAGGTCGATATTTTCGGCTTTGGCGAAGCCATACACCGGGCAGACCCCAAAATGTGGACCCAGCTCAAGGAAGACTGGGATCAGCATTTCTCGACGATGGAAGTTATTGTGGAATCGGATGTCCGTATCAGGCGGCTGGGCACCGTCAACAATTCCTTTCTCGAGAAGCTGTCACATTAACCCGGCAGGAGGGCTTAAATGGCACATTCATCACAAATCAGCTGGAAGCAATGGACCATCCTGCTTATCCTGGCCATTATCGGCGACTCGATTCTGGTTCTGCCCGTTTTTCCCGCGCTGCTGGCTGGACAGGATGCCTGGTTATGCGCTCTCGCCGCCATGATTCCAGGGCTTGTGCTCACCGGGCTGTTCGGCCTGGCAGCCTCTCGCTTTCCGGGCCGCACGTTAGTCGAAAATTTGACCTTTTTCCTGGGGAAATGGTTCGGCGGCACACTGGCGCTAATCTATATTGGCAGCGCAATTCTGATTACGATCAGTATTCTGAGGGAAGTGAGTGATTTCCTGACCACCAGCATGATGCCGGAGACGCCGATTGAAGCAGTGCATGTTTTGTTTATGGCTATCGTGATCATCGCAGCCGGCCTCGGGGTACCCGACTTTACCCGTGCGGGGGAGATCCTGTTCCCCTGGTTTTTCATCCTGCTCTTAGTCCTGCTGATGTTTCTCGTGCCTCAATTTGAGCTGGAACAAGTTCAGCCCGTTCTGGAAGGAGGCATCAAGCCCATCATGGCCGGGATGCCGATCTGTATAGCGGTGCCGTATATCGAGGTCGTTTATTTCCTGATGATTGCCCCGATGGTGCAGGAACAAAACAAAATCGTGCGGGGCTTTATCCTCAGTGCCCTGATTAGCGGAACCATTCTTGTCCTGATTATCGCCGCCTGTATTTTGGTGCTTGGCGCCGATACGACGACCCGGCAAATGTACCCTACCTATGAGCTGGCGCAGACGATTAGCATCGGACAATTTCTGGAGCGGCTGGAGGCCCTCCTGGCCATCATGTGGATTTTTTCCACCTTTGTGAAAACGACCGTTTGCTTTTATGCGGCCTCGCAGGGCATTGCCCAACTGATGAAGCTCCGCCATTATCGTCCGCTGCTGCTGCCTATGGGACTGCTAATCGTCGGCTTGACGACGCTTTTTGCGCCGAATGTAGCGTATTACAATGAAATTGTGACCCGGTACTGGTTTTTCTGGGATGTGGCCTTCAGTGTGATGCCTGTGCTCTTCCTGCTGGCCGCCGCCGCTTTCCGGAGAAAAGCCGCCAAGTAGACCGCTTTCGCTCCGGCCGGATTTGGTGTAGCATGGATCCCAGAGAAGAAGCGGAGGGCTCACAATTGACTAGCTATGATGTATTGATTATCGGCGGCGGACCTTCCGGTCTGATGGCCGCTATTGCCGCAAGCGAGCGGGGTGCCAGAACACTTCTCCTCGATAAGGGGGACAAGCTTGGGCGCAAGCTGGGGATTTCCGGCGGGGGAAGATGCAATGTCACGAATGCCAAGGAGCCGGACGAGCTGATCCGGCACATCCCGGGCAACGGCCGGTTTCTATACAGCGCATTCTCCCATTTCAGCAACAAGGACATTATCGCCTTTTTCGAAGGTATGGGCATTGCGCTGAAAGAGGAGGACCGCGGACGGATGTTCCCGGTGTCCGACAAGGCCAAAACCGTTGTCGACGCCCTGGTAGGCCAGGTCCGGCGGCAAGGCGTGCATATCCGGACAAACAGTCCTGTACAAGAGCTGCTGCTCTCTGACGGGGCCGTCTGCGGTGTACGCCTCAGAAACGGCGAGTCGATCCGGAGCTCCTGCGTCATCATCGCATCCGGAGGCAAGTCGGTGCCCCACACCGGCTCTACAGGCGACGGCTATGCCTGGGCGGAGCAAGCGGGGCATACGATTACAGAGCTGTATCCGACCGAGGTGCCGCTCACATCCAACGCTTCGTTTATCCGAAGCAAAGAACTGCAGGGTCTGGCGCTGCGGAACATCACCTTGTCGGTATGGAGCCCGAAGGGGAAAAAGCTGATTGAGCATGAAGGCGACATGCTGTTCACCCATTTCGGCATTTCCGGGCCGGCGGCCCTTCGCTGCAGCCAATTTGTTGTCAAGGCGCTCAAACAGTTCCAGGTTTCTACCGTTACGGTTACAATCGACCTGTTCCCCGACCAGTCTGCGGACGGCGTGTACCAGTATACACTCGGACTTGCCAGGAATGAAGCCAAGAAAGCAATCCGCAATGTGCTCAAAGCCGCGCTGCCGGATCGGATTATTCCGCTGCTGCTTTCCCAGGCGGGGCTTGACGGAGACATTACCTTCGATCATATACCCAAGCAGCAATGGCTGGAGCTGTGCCAGCTGATGAAGGCTTTTCCGCTGAAAATCAGCGGCACGCTCTCCATTGAAGAAGCCTTTGTGACGGGGGGCGGCGTCAGCCTGAAGGAAATCGACCCGAAGACCATGCAGTCGAAGCTGGCGCCGGGGCTGTTCTTTTGCGGGGAAATTCTCGATATCCACGGCTATACGGGCGGCTATAACATTACTGCGGCATTCTCCACCGGCTATACGGCAGGGAAAAGCGCGGCGTTGTCAACGCTGTCCGGCTGATACAGATAGCGAACGCAGCAGACAAAGCGCAATGATGATGATGGTATCAGCGTCCAGCTTGACTATCCTCAAGCAGCGCTGGGCCTTAAGCCCGGATACGGCGGACCGGCCGCCTTCATAGGCAGGGCGCACTGCCCGGAAGCTGCAACCGCAGCCAGTACATTGTTCCGTCATGAACGAAACTACGTTTCGACGACACTTGCAGCTTACTTGCTGTTCTTCTCGCGGTCCGGCAATGAACGGTGCTTCAGGTTCGATCTGCGAGGGACGGTCCGGGGACAAAATCGGGTATCAAAGGCAAAGGAGCGGATAAATACCGCTCCTTTATTTACTCCTCATACATCATTTTGCGGGTCATGCCTCCGTCAACCACCAGATTAATGCCGGTGACGAAATCATTGTCCGGGTCCGTCAAATAAAAGCACGCCCGTGCGATGTCCTCCGGCTTGCCCACGCGCCCCGCCGGGTGCTGCTCATGATCGACGGGCCGCAGACTGCCGTAATCCCCGGTTTCAATCCAGCCGGGGCTAATGGCATTGACGCGGATGCGATCAGGTCCCAGTGAAAGCGCCAGCGCGTGCGTCAGCGCGACGATTCCTCCTTTGGAGGCGGCATACGCCTCGGAGCTCGGCTCAGACATCGCAGCCCGGGTGGAGGCCAGATTTACAATTGCTCCCCCGCCGTGCATACGCATGATTCGGGCAGCCTCCTTCGCGCACAGAAAGGTTCCCCGCAGATTCGTATGAAGCACGTCGTCCCATTCCTGAACAGTCAGCTCATACAGCGGTTTAAAAATGCCGAATCCGGCATTATTGATTAAAATATCGATCCGGCCGTACGCTTCGGGCAGGCGCTGAAAAAACGCCTCCACCTGATCCGGACGGCTTACGTCCAGCACCTCGGCATGAACCTCCCCGCCTTCAATGACCAGCGCCTTAAGCGCGTCCATTAACAAGGCCGGGTCCTTATCCACAATAATCACCTTTGCCCCGCGCCCGGCATAAGCGGACGCGACAGCCAGGCCGATCCCTTTTCCGCCTCCTGTTATAAGCACCGTTTTACCTGTAAAAGCCATTCTAATCCCTCCTCTTGTACAGCGGGAATCCCGGAAAGCTCCGGCACCGCGCACAGCTCCCGGCGGGCGGTGCGCGGTACGGAGGCTGCACGACGGCAGTCGGTCGGCCACATGAGCAAAGTCTATTGCTTCCCGGTGAACCCTTGGTTTCCATCGTACATGGCATTGCAATGGTTGACAAAATTAGTTGCTATACATATTATTGTCATGTATATATTTAATGACGTACACTCATCTAGACATTTAATAACGTATACGTTTAGGAGGGCTGTCTGTTTTGAGTATTAATGATTCTATTGGTTTTATGATGAGCAATACGTCGCGGAGAATGAGCCAGCTTTTGAATATCCAATTTCAGCCCTATGCGATTACAACCGAGCAATTTTCCCTGTTGAATAAATTAGTTGACGAAGATGGAATAACACAAAGGGAATTGTCCTTCCGCATCGAGAAGGACCCGACCAACGTCACCCGCATGCTCGATCAGTTGGAGCGCAAGGGCTGGATTCGCCGCGAAGCCAACCGCGATGACCGCCGCTCCTTCCTCATCTATGTCACGGACGAAGGCCGTCGGATGAACGAACAGCTCGCGCCGATAGAGGCGGAATTCGTGCTGGCGGTTTTTTCTGTCTTGAGTGAAGAGGAGCGTACACTTTTGAAGCAGGCGTGCGCCAAAGTGAATCAGCAATTGAACACCTTATGACCCCGCCGGGCCGCCGGGCATAGCGACCACCCGACAACCAGAAACTACACCAAAAAGGAAGAAGAGCATGCAGATGCAAAAACAAGCTTTATGGAACCGTGATTTTATCGCTATTTGCTTTAGCAGCTTCTTTATTTACATCACGTTTTATATTTTAGCTGTCACCCTGCCCAATTTCGTCATCGATGACCTCCATGGAACTAAGCAGCAAATTGGGCTGGTCACGACAGTGTTTATTATCGCCGCCGTCATCTTCCGGCCTCTAACCGGGAAATGGCTGGACGAGCTGAACCGCAAGCGTATTATTTTTGTGTCCCTGCTTATTTTTACCTGCTGCAGCGTATCTTATATGCTTACAGGGAGCTTCTACTTCCTGCTGCTGGTACGCTTTGTTCATGGAATCGGCTTCGGTATTGCGGCTACCGCCACGTCCGCGGTCGTCGTGGATCTAATTCCCGCCCATCGTAAAGGGGAAGGCATCGGTTATTTCAGCCTGTTCATGAGCTTGGCGATGGTTATCGGCCCATTCCTCGGTCTGACCGTCGTAGCCCACTCCTCCTTCGCCGCCCTGTTCGCAATCTGCTCGGTATTCTCCCTGCTGGCCGCGTTATGCGGACTGCTCCCATCCATCCCGCCGCGGCAGCAGGGACACCCGGCGGCGGAAGGGGCCTGGAACTGGAAACGGTTCATCGAGCCGAAGGCTATTCCGATTTCACTGGCCGGAAGCGTGCTGGCTTTCTCCTATGGCGCAATTTCGACCTTCGTGGCGGTGTATGCCAAGTCCATTGGTCTGGAATCCGTCGCCAGCTATTTTTTCATGGTGTTTGCGGCCGTAATCTTGATTTCAAGACCGTTTACCGGCAAAATGTTTGACCGTCTGGGCGAGCACGTACTGGTGTATCCCGGCATCCTGCTGTTTGTAGCCGGCATGCTGTGGTTAAGCCAAGCGCAATCGGCTGCCGTGTTCCTCATTACCGGAGGAATAATCGGGCTCGGCTTCGGCGCTTTGCTGCCAAGCTTTCAGGCGCTGGCGGTCAAGTCCGCTCCAAGCCACCGCAGCGGGCTGGCGACAGGGACCTATTTCCTTCTGTTCGATATGGGCTACGGCTTAGGCTCGTACCTCCTGGGCATCCTCGCAGCGCAAACGAGCTACAGCCGCATGTATTTTGTAGGCGGCCTGGTTGTCGCCCTCACCTTCCTCCTGTATTACATCCTCCACCACCGCAAGCAAAAACAGCGTTTGAAGGAAGCCCTGAGCTAAGGCAAAGGCAATTGCCTGTGGCAGCTGCCCGGCCGGGAGCACTTGACGGCATCAGGCGCAGCTGGCTGTGCCGGAGGCACCCTTCAGGATTCCGCCGTGAAATCCCGCATCGGGGCACAAGTACAACAGCTGGCTGGGGAGGCGGAGCAGAACAAGCTGACGCTTGCTTCAGGCTGTACGCGCCCGGATGGACGCCCTGTAAGTGAAACGGACCCATTTCTTTTGGAAGCACACAAAGACCTGTGATTGCCGTTTTAGTAACGGCAGCCCGCAGGCCATCATGTTTCGCTATATCCTTTTACATGTGTACGCCTGCCGGGAAATGGTCATTATCGTCTCCCGACGGATCAAAGCGAGGCTGCTCCTTGAGGGGAAGCGGACGAAGCCTCCGGTAGACTGCTCTCCGCTTCCTCCTCCTGGACCAGATGTGCGGGAATCGGCAGAGAATCCAGATCGTACACGGAATTCAGGACGCCAGCCGAATGCCCGCCCGCGCTTCCGGTGCGCTCCAGAAGCGTCCCTCCGTGGGACTGTGTAATCTCCAGCGCAGAAACAAGATCATTGTTTTCCACCCACAGCTTCAGCAGGCCTCCTCCTTCTCCTGTGCCTTGATGAACATGGTAGCCCAGCTCCTGCAGCGTAGTCTGGGCCATTTGGGCGGATACCTCCTCAGCGAATTCGAACAGAAGCGGACGGCTTTCCATCAAAACCACCTTCTCCTTTTCATCAGAAATGGTATTGCATTGATACACTTACTAGATTATCCTTATTATTGGAACCTATTCTTTGATTTCCAGAACATCCAAATCCGCTTGTCATGAGCTGATTCCGGTGTGCATACATTGAAGGTGATTGCACATCTATCCCCATGAGGGAGGTGAAACGAATGAGCAATTTGCAAATGGAAGATGCTGACGTTCAGAATAACAAAGCGATGGGAATCCTGGCCTACATCCTCTTTTTTATCCCGCTGCTGGCCGCCAGAGATTCCAGGTTCGCTATGTATCACGCCAATCAGGGTCTCGTGCTGTTTCTGGCTGGCGTTATTGTGAACATCCTCGGGTGGGTGATTCCGTTCCTCGGTCCCTTACTCATTTTGCCTTTAGGCAGTCTGGCCGTTCTCGCGCTGGCCATCATCGGCATTATCAATGCCGCCAAGGGTGAAACCAGGCAGCTTCCGTTAATCGGCGGCTTTACGATTTTGAAATAAGATCGCCCTGCAGCCCGCCCGGCAGTCCTTTACATACCTCGCGGGGCTCGGCCTGATCCCCTGGATACGCTGCGGAGCTGCGCAAGCACGATTGGAATGACTTGAAAGCAGGCCCTGTCTTTAACCGACAGGGCCTGTTTTTTTTCGTGAATTCGAAGCAGCATGGCGCCTTGACTTGAGCCCCGCGCTAGTAATCCAAGTTTAGCTCCTGCTAGATTTGGACATACTGAAAACTAGAGTCAGAGAACGGCAGCTGCATCAAAAGGGGGCAACCACGGTGAAAGCAGGACAACCCGGTATAACCACGCATCACGGATACTATACGGCAAGCGGCACGGCAGCTGCATATGGGGATTCAGGCGCAAGACCGGGCCTGCGCTTCTTCGGTCTGGTTCTGCTTGTTCTGCTTGCCCTGATCGGCTTGGCGCTGCAGCACATGCAAGCTCCATCAACCGGCAGCCCGCAGGACGGTCGTCTCTTCACCGCTCAAGCCGGCCTTTGGACGGATGAGAACGCACGCCTCATCTACAGTTACCGTTCATACAGCCTGGATTTGCCTCAGGATGAACGTTTTTTCGAAGCGGCGAAGCTCCTTGCCTCCCGGCTTGGTCTCTCCCCCGTGACAAAGGCCCCCGCCGCCCTTACAGCCACAAGCGAATCTGACGGGCCCTTAGAGCAAGCGCAGCCCGGGTTTACCGCGAAGTCCCCAGAGACTGATCCCCTGCGCACCTCCCTGCATGTGACCCCCCTTCCCGATGGGCGCACCTACATGCTTCTTTCACTGGAAGGCCGCCTGGGCGATGCGTCAGCCGCGCCTTGGCAAGCGCAGCTGCAGCTGCTGGAAACGGAAATGACCGCACTGGAGCCTTCCGGGCAGCCCCCTGTCTGGAACATGATGGTTCAGGGCGAGGCTTTGCCCCGGCTGCAAAATAATCCGGACGCACTATGGTCCGAGCTGTCGAGCGGCTTTGACGCGAAGGTCCTGTCCCGCTATGCCGATTCGCGTACCGTAAGCCAAACATTTGATTCAGCCTCTCTCTCCCGTTCGGCTTCTTTCCCGCTTCAGCACTTCTCTACCGGCGCCCGTCAAAAGGGAACCCTCAACCTGCAGGCCGCCCTGCACCGGGATACGGAAACCGGGCATCTCCGTCTGACGCTCGGCACCCCGCTGATCACCATCGAATATTGATTTGTATCGAGGCCGGCCAGCTTTACCACCCCCATGAAATAGAGTTGAACCCCGTTTACATCCGAAGGATTCCTTTCTCCAAAAATTGAAATGTTAATTTTATCACATTTGTCGAATTATCACGAAATCCTTAGCTTTTATGTGCTATCCTATGGATATCAGGATGAAAAAACCTAGTCAAAAGGAAGCAGGAGGATGGTCATGGAGTTGTATCGCAACGAACACTTCCACCTCTGGGCGGAGGCCGATAATCACGTGATGATTTCGGTCAAGGAGCCCGGGTTTATGATGACCGACTTTAATGAAATCCTCAAACAGATTCCAAGGTTGACCGTGACCCAGTTTCTGAATCTTCGGAATGCCCTTGCCCAGGCCGGCGGTCCGCCGGTGCGCATCGGAACGCTAAAGCCCACAATCGAGGTCAAGGTCGCCAAGGATTGGATGAGCGCTACAGTCAAGCTCAACATGGACCAGGAGGAAATCGACAGTCAGCAGAAGGAGCTGCCAGCCGAGATTATTGAGCAGCTGCGCGCCGCGGGGGTCAGCGAGGGGTATTTGGTTGAGCAAATCTATTACCAGATGAAGCCGTATACGGAAGCGGTTGTGGCACAAGGCATTGAGCCTGTGGAAGGAACGGAAGCATCCGTCCGCTACTATGAGATATCGGAACGGAAGCCGCGTATCGATGAAGACGGCAAGGCGGATTATTTTGACATGAATTTTATCGACGAGGTAAAAGCGGGCGACTGGCTCGGGGAAAAAATACCGCCTGGCTCGGGAATACCCGGACGTAACCTCAAAGGGGAGCTTATCCCCTCCAGGCATGGCAAGGACAAGCGTCTCCAGTATGACCGCAAAACCGTTCAAGAGGTAGAGGAGGATGGGAAAATCGTATTGCGCGCCTTAATCAACGGCGCTGTCGAGTTCCGTCAGCGAAGCATTGGCGTACTCGAAATCCTGACAATTAATGGCGATGTCGGGCCGAAAACAGGCAACGTCGATTACGACGGCTGTATCAAAATTACCGGAACCGTTCTGGACGGATTCAGCGTCACCGCAACCCGGGACATTTCGATTCTGGGGGATACCGGCATCGGCGCCGTAGATCGGATTACTTCCTACAAAGGCGATATCTACGTGCGCGGCAGTGTATTCGGAAAGGAAAAGGCCATCCTGCACGCAGCGCGAAACGTATATGTCAACAACGCCAACGATTGCTCCATTACGGCCGGCGATGATATCCATATCGGCAACTACGCCCTCGGCTCCACCCTTCAGGCCAAGAACATCCTGCTGAATAAGCGCCGCGGCCGGATCGTCGGCGGCAACGTGCAAGCGAAGGTTCGTGTACAGACTGCTTTTATAGGCAATGAAATTGAACGACCCACCCGTGTACTCGTCGAAGGATTTAACCGCAACCAGATTAAGAATGAGCTCGACACCCTCCTCCGAGACTACCAGAAGATGCTATCCGACATTACCATGATGAAGAAGGAATTGGACTTATACAGTGAATTCATTGAAAAGCTGGATGACGATGCCCGACAGGAATATTATTATAATCTCGATCGCCAGGAAACGGCCATGCTAAAGGTGCATGAGCTAGAGGAGCGCCGTCAGGCGCTGCTTGATATTTTGCGGACCAGAGGCGAGGGCGAGGTTTCGGTAATGCAGCGGGCATTTCCCAAAACGATGCTGCAAATCAAAACCATCGAGAAGCATATTGATAAAATGACCTCCGGAACGTTCTATATCAGCAATAATCAATTACATTTGGAATAAATGAGGGATGCGGTATGAGCGCTGATGCCAGGCATACTTTTTACCGCTATGAAGGCTTGCTGCTGGCCATTGAATATTTCTCCCAACGGTTCAGTCTGGATCAGCTTGCGGTAGCGTCGTTCGAGTTTGTGAATGAGCTTTTGACCTTGCGTGCATCTGCGCTCTTCGTCCGGGATGGCGATCAATTCGTACTCAGCCAGAAACGGCTGTACGCCGTGGAGACGATGGGCGATTCGATCGCTGACTCGCCCAGATTGCGCCGCTTGGCAACCTTCCATGGGCAAGTGCTGCAGAGCGGATTTGACCAGTATTTTGACACAGATGTCATGGAACGGTACCGGCTTCGTCTGGTGATCCCGCTCCTGATAGATGATGTGGTTCACGGGTTCATCCTGTCCGACGGCAAAATAATCGGCGACTTTCAAGAGGATGACACCCTGATTGCCGTGACCTTGATGCGCCTCATCAACAATGCGCTGGAGAACAGCAAACGGCTCGCCGTCCTGCAGCAGATTAACACAACGCTGGATCAAAAAATATTTAACCTGTTTGCCATCAATCAGAGCACCAAAGCGCTTCTCTCCGAAATTTCGATGAACAAGCTCCACGAAATTGCCACCGATATTTTCAGCGAAATTTCATCCAGCAAAGTGACCGCCTTCGGCACTTATGATGAGCTATCCGGCAAAATCAAAATGACCGGCTACCGGAATGTCGCCTCCTTCAAGACACGGTATACTGAATTTACTGTAAAACCCGGCGCGACGCTGCCGCGGAAGGTCGTCCTCCATCTGGAGGAGGATTGGAGCGCTATAGAGGAGCTGTTCGTGAATCCGGGCGACCTCGATTTGTTAGGCGCGCGGTATGCGGTCCTTATCATTAGCGACAGATTAACAGGCATGGTCACCTTAAGCGAGCCGGTAAGCGACCGGATTTATGACGAGGCTACCTTTGAGCTAATCGAATCGCTTGCGGCCGCAACCTGTATCGCCATTACTAACGCCAGCCTGTTCGATAAACTGAGCCGGCAAGAAGAGACCGCGCAGAAAAAGCTGCGCATGCTTTCCTCGCTGAACAAGCTTGTCCGCAACATCAAGACCTGTACTACGCCGCAAGACGTATGCCGATTTACCCTCAAGACATTGCAAGCTACGTTCGGCATCCGCAAAGCCTGGATTGGGTTTCTGGAGGACGATGTTTGCCATGTCCGCTACAGCCTGGGATTGCCGGGCACAGGAGAGGATGTCCATCAAGCCCGGGACAGCTCTCGGAGTGCCACCGCATCGGAACGTGCAGTCATCATGGCCGGCAGCAGGCACAGCGCCCCTGGGCCATACCTTGCATCATCGGAGGAACACAGGCCTGAGGGAACCGGATGGGCCGGTACGGCAGTACTGGCGGAGGACAGCATCCCGGAGGAGATTGCTTTTACGCCTCCTCCTGCATGGCAAGCCGCCCTTGACGGAGAAACCATCTATGCTTTTACTGCGGAGAGCGCGGCCTCTTATTTCCCGGCTCAGCTGCGTGAGCTGTGGGGCCCCTTGCATGGCTGCATGATATGCCCGCTGACGCCCGGCACTGTGACAGCCTCGCTGGATGAGCCTGTAGCTGCAGGCTTTCTCGTCGTGCTGGAGACCAAGGACACGATGAAGGAGGAAGATCTGCTTCTATTGGATACGATGGCCCACAACATCGCTCCGGTCCTGCACCAAATGAGCGTGACCGACTCCATTCGGGCCCGTTTTGTGGAAGACCCGCGCAAAGCTTTTACTGAGGCGTTATACAACCGGATAGACGTGCGGGAGCAGTTCGGAATCCCTTTCTTTTTGTACTATACCCGTATCCAAAAGCACCCGTTCCGCCCCTTTACGTTACCGCCATGGTTGGAAAGCTTCGAAACGTTCGTAATCGATGACGTACTGCTGGTGTTTACGGATGAGCCCCAATCAAGTCATATCCCCGGCTCTCCGCCATCCCATATTCCGCCCGAACAATTGATTCAGATCCCCGAAGCCTTCGGCCCGGATGATATTTTGGCCTACGAGTACCCCGGCTAGAAAGCCGTTATTCGAGCGGCAGCAAAAAACGGCCCCGTTATCCCCATAGGGACAGCGTGGCCGCTGCTGTATCCGTCTGTAACCCTGCCTTACGATTTCAAAGCTTCCACGTGCCCTCCGCTCTGCCGCAGCATTTCCACCGCTGCTCTCGCCTGCTCGTCAGGCACATCCGCAGTCAGAACAGCCGTAAAAGCGCCCCAATCCGCGGGGTCGCCTTCCCCGGTTTCCTCGATAGCCTCAAGCCCCAGAAACGCCCCCGCTCCGCGAAAGCCCTCGGCAGTAAAGCCGGTTCCGCTGCTGTCAGATTCGTCAGCGGTCGAAGTCAATGGAAGCAGCAGCGGCACGCCCGGATCGAAGCCGCCTGTCATCGGTCCAACCTCCACTTGGCCTGCTTGGAAGCGGTGAAGCTTCCTGCTTGCACTCTCAGCCGCATCTTCATTCGGGAAATACGCTTGAATTTTGGTTGTCATGTTCAGTCACCTCGGGACAGTTTTACAGCGGGCAGCGCCCCTGCTTTCCTATGGTTTGCCCGATTATCCGGCCTCTTAACCATCAGATCGTGATGAACAGCCCCAGACCGTTTCGACCTTGCCTCAAGACCTTGCCTCAACTATACCCTGAACCGCCCGATGCCTTCCTGCTGATACAGCGACAGCCTGCGCAGAGCAGAGGCCGCGTCAGTAATTTTCAGCATGGTCTGCTGCTGCGCTCTCGATGCTGCGGCCATTTCTTGCGAATGCCCGGCAAACTGCCGGCTGATGCCCGTCATATCCTCTACCGAGGCGGATACGTGAACTGCATTGCCGGCAATCTGCTGCGAGGCTGCGCTGACCTGCTGCAATTGATCCGCAATACGCTCAAGCTCTCTCATAATGAGCTGAAAGGCGGCCCCGGCTTCATTCACAATCGTCAGACCGGTCTCAACCTCCTTCTTTTCCTTATTCATAGATCCCACAAGCAGCTGCGTGTCATCCATCGTCCGTCCGATGAGCTCCGCAATACGACCGGCCGCCTCTTCCGACTGCCCCGCCAGCTTCCGTACCTGCTCCGCCACCACCGTAAAGCCTCGTCCATGCTCCCCGGCACGAGCCGCTTCAATGGAAGCGTTCAAAGCCAGCAAATTCGTCTGTGCGGCCATCTCCTTCATGACATCGACAATCGCGCCAATCTCGCCGGACCTTGCTTCCAGCTGGGCAATCACTTCCGCCATGCTCTTGGTGGACTGGCTAATGGATTCCATTTGATCCATCGCTTGGGTAATCGAGCCGTTGCCTTTCTTGGCCTCCACGGTGGTTTGAGCCACAGCTTCGGTCACGAACGCAGCGGAGGACGCGATTTGGCCTACGCCGCTGCTGACTTCCTCAATCGCATGCGCGGTGCGCTCCGTCCGTTCCATTTGCCGTTCCGAGCCTACGGCGACCTCTTCAGCCGCTCGGGCAATAAAGCCGCTGGCACTCGATGTTTCCTCGGCCTGCACAGTCAAATCATGGGAGGCTTGTTCCAGCTCCGAGGCGCTATGCTGAATCGACCGGATAACGGAACGCAGCTCGCTGGACATCTGGGCAAATACGGCCGATAAAGTCCCGATTTCATCACGGCGCTGGGCATAACCGCCCACATCCTGTGTCAAATCGCCTTCCCCGACACGCGCCACCTGACGGGTCAATATACGCAGCGGAGTTACCAGCCAGCGGGAAACAATGAAGATGATGCCTACACTCACCGCCATCACGATCAGGAAAACCATCATCAGCTTCCACCGGGTTTCGGCCAGCAGCGCATAAATATTCGTCGCGTCGAAATCGGCGCCGATAATTCCAATCATCTCCCCCGACGTGGAACGAATCGGCACATAAGCCGTAACGGTAGCGCCATAGTCCGGATCATAGGTCAATTCCCCGGTCTGCGCTTCCCCGGTCTCAAAGATCTTAACCAGCGCGGAGTAATGATTCTCCTCCACCTTGCCAAGCGGAGAAAATTGATCCGGCTGGGCGTCCATCGGCGCTCCGTCTACAATATATACATACTCATTCTCGATCTTCGCCATCGTATACAAATATTTGAGCCCGTTTGTCTCCTTCTCCTGATTCAGCTGCAAACGAAGCTGCTTGTAATAATCCGTCTCGCCGCCGGCCGGAGACAGTGCCGCATACTTACTGCCTTCGATCAGCTTCAGTGCCCGCTGCGCAATCGACTGGGCCTGCTGCCCTACAGATTCCACAACCAAATCCCGGGATGAATCGTAAATCACATAGCCCAGAACCGTACCTGATAATGCAATAAGCAGTGAAAAAATAAGCAGTATTCGCGTTTGCAAGCTTTTCAACTTCACAAGCTACTCCTCCAACCCCACAAGGAAATATATGTATAAGTGCATATAGGACTATTTTACTCGAGCTTCGGCTCTTTTCCTACAAAAATCTTCATTTTTCACGCCTTTTTCAAGTCTTCCACCCCTTCACTCGGACCTGCTCCGGAAGCTGTGCCCGTAGGCGCTGTCCATACAAAAAAAGCCTGCGCATTTGTCTGCGCAGACTGTATGGTATTCACGATCCTTTTTCTTGCCCGACCAAAATTCCCCCGGCTCGATCACGACCGGGCTCCAGCATGGCTCAGGCTGCTGTCCAAGAGACGCCAGACCGGGCTTATCGTGCCAGTGAAGCATCAGCGAATGGAGTTAACGCTCCGGTGTAAAACAGCTCCAGCTCATGCTGTGCCCGCGTGCAGGCCGTATAGAACAGCTTGCGTTCGCCTTCCCGGGCGTAATTCGCTTCACTTGCGTTATACACCAGCACAGCATCAAATTCAAGCCCCTTGGCCAAATATACCGGCAGCACGACAGCTCCGCGGGCAAAGGTAAGCGAATGCTTCGTTACCCGCTGCAGCGGCAGATCGTCTCCCAGTATAGAGCGAATCCGCTCATAGGCGGCTTTGCTTTCGGCCTCGGTCTTGCAAATAACCGCAATGGACAAATACCCCTTCTCCCGTGCCGCGCGTGCTGCGGCAGCTACCTGCTCTGCAAGAAGTGCCTCGTCCGCGGCCTGAATCAGCCGCGGAGGTATCCCGCTGCGGGTGAACGGCTCTACGGCCTCGCCGTCCGGTAGCACCGCCCTGCTGAACTCCACAATCTCCCGGGTGGAGCGATAGCTTTTGGTTAGCCGAATCATGCCGATTTCCGACTCCCCGAACAGCTGCTTCAGCTCCTCATAGCCTTGTCCCAGCTGATGGGCGTAAATGCCTTGATTCAAATCGCCGAGCAGCGTCATGCGGGCCGTAGGGAACATCTGGCGTAAATACGCCATTTGGAAAGGGGAGTAATCCTGCCCCTCATCAATAATCACCTGCCGGATGCGCAGGTACGTGTGCTTGCCCTGAATAGCCTCCTTAAGCATCAGGAGCGGCGTCGCATCCTCGAAGGGCAGCAGTCCCCTTCCATGCTGCTGAACGCCTTCCTCCTGCTGCAGGAGGGCGCTCTCCTGAACGACCGCTTCATCCAAACGGCGCAGCGTCTCCGCGGCAATGGCCTCCCAGGCATCCGGCAGCTTCGTCCCGGAAGCCTCCGCCAGCGCCGCAGCCAATTTCGCGTCCTCAAAAAGACGCCGGTAGGTCCCACACACGTCGACAAAGCCTATCCGCTTGGCGCTGTCGTAAAGCGGAGCGAAGCGCTTGCTCACGATTTTTTTGCTCAGCTGCTTTAACTGCTCCTCTGCTCCAATGTACTTGGGCTCGCGAAGCAGCTTGCGGTACACCCGCTTTACGCTTTCCTTCTGGAACGCTTTCAGCTCGCCGCCGACCCATTCCCGCAGCTTCTCCATCCTTGCCCCGAGCGGAGCTGTTCCCAGCTGGTTATAGCACTGCTCGTACAAGGCTTCTCTGGAGATGAGCACTCTGCCCCGCAGAATGATATCGCTCAGCATAACCCCTTCCCGCTTCAAATACTCCGCATAGGCGCGAAGCAAACGGACGAAGCTCTCCGAGCCCTTGTAGGCAATCGCCGCCGTACGGATTCGAAGCTGCGCTTCATCCTCTATCGTCAAAAGCGCCTCAAGCTGGTCATAGCTGTCCTCGGTCTGGAAATCGCCGCCTAGCCGGTGCTCCAAATAATCCTGGTAGGTTGTCTGCTGCATGTTGTTTTCTCCAAGCTCCGGCAGCACGTTCGATACATAATCATTGAACATCCGATTCGGAGAAAATAGCACCATGTTTTCTTCATTCATTTTATCTCTGTATTTATACAGCAAATAAGCGACCCGCTGAAGAGCAACCGAGGTTTTGCCGCTGCCGGCCACGCCCTGCACAATGAGAAGCTTATGCTTATCGTCGCGGATAATCCGGTTCTGCTCCCTTTGGATGGTCGTGACAATGCTTCGCATTTTGTCGTCGCGGCTTTCGCCCAGCAGCTGCTGCAGCATTTCATCGCCAATATTGATTCCCGTATCGAACATGAGCTCCAGCTTGCCTTGACGGATCACATACTGGCGCTTCAGCAGCAGCTGGCCGCCGACCACACCGTCCATCGTCTCATACTGTGCCGGTCCCGGCGGATAGTCGTAGAACATGCCTGCAATCGGGGAACGCCAGTCATAGACGAAAATATCTCCCAGCTCTTCGTCCATCAAGGTCATAATTCCGACATACACCGTTTCTTCCGCTCCACCGGCTTCCTTGAAATCAATGCGGCCAAAATACGGCTTCTGCTTCAATCGGCGCAGCTTGGCAATCTGCGCCAGCGCCCGCTGCTGCATCCGCACCTGGTCGTGCAGCACAGACGTTTGCTGAACGATGCTGGCATAGGTCTCCATCAAATCATCATCGTTCTCCACATTCACCGTAATGTCATGCCAAAAAAATTCGCGGATATCCGAAATTTTTTCTTTCTTCTCATCCACCATGCTGCTGTACCGCTTCAGCTCCTTGCTGATGTGCGCCAACGTCCCGGCCAGCTTTTCCCGTTCTGCGATCCGGTCCTGTTCTTCAATGGTCATTCTTCCGCCCTCCTGCTTGCCAAAAGTGGGCTGCGCTTCCCGCGATCCCCAGGTTTACTGACATGCTGTTCCAAACCTTCAATATATCAAGTATTCCACAAACTTTCAACCAATTACTCCCGCTGCATGTAAAAAACGGATACTCGGTCATCCGAACATCCGTCGCTTGCGTTTTGATTTGATGTAAAGTGCAGCTGTGATAAAATCGGTCCCCGCTTCTACTGCCGGTCAGGCAGCCTCTTTTATCCCAGGCCCAGATCGCTTACAGGAAAAGAAGTGCCACCAGCTTAAACAGCAGCGCGGAGAATATCATGGTAATCGGAATCGTAATGAACCAAGCCGACACGATGCGGCCGGCCATTCCCCAGTTGACGGCGGAGAACCGTTTGGCGGCCCCGACACCGAGGATAGAAGACGTGCTGATATGCGTCGTGCTTGCCGGGAATGAAATCAAGGTTGCGGACAAAATAACACTGGCGGACGTCAAATCTGCGGCAAAGCCGTTGATCGGCTCGATCTTGAAAATTTTCGTCCCCATCGTTTTAATAATTTTCCAGCCCCCGACCGAAGTCCCCAGCGCCATAGCTGCCGCTGCAGAGAGCTTTACCCAAAGCGGCACCTCCATCTCCTGCTGGAAATCTCCTGCCACGAGTGCGAAGGTGATAATCCCCATCGCCTTCTGCGCGTCATTGGTTCCGTGAGAGAAGGATTGAAAGGCAGCAGCCACAATTTGCATGGAACGAAAGCCTTTGTTCACCTGCGGGCTGGCTTTGGCGAACAGGAAGCGCAGCAGATGCATCAGCAAATACCCGATCCCGAACGCAATAATAGGCGAAAGAATTAAGCCTTGAACAATTTTGAGGAAGCCCCCGAAATTAACGCCCTGCAGGCCCGCCGCACCGATCACCGCACCGGCCAAGGAACCGACAAGAGCGTGTGAGGATGAAGAAGGAATTCCGAACCACCATGTCGCGAGGTTCCAAATAATTGCCCCGATAAGCGCCGTAATGACGATAATAACGCCGTGCTCCAGCTTGGTCGGGTCAGCGACACTGCCTCCAATCGCTTTGGCTACCCCGGTAAACGTCAGGGCGCCGACGAAGTTTAACGAGGCCGCAAGCCATATGGCGGCACGCGGCGACAGGGCGCGGGTGGACACCGAAGTCGCAATCGCATTTGCCGTATCATGAAACCCGTTAATAAAGTCAAAAGCGAGCGCCAGCACCACAACGAGGATAATTAATATTAATCCATGGTCCATGTTAGAGTGTACAAGACCGTCCGGCTTGGTCCGTACTTTGTTCCCCCTTACCGTTCCTAAGATGATATATGTATGGTGTTCCCATTACCGGAAAAGCATACATGCCCGAGCAAGTTTAATTGTTTGCCTGCACGTCAGATGTCGAAACTTGTCCTTTGTGATTTTATCATATCTGTGACGCGCCATGGAAATATTTTTTTACAAAATCTTAAAAAATAAGCCGCTTCTACGCCTAAAGCGTCAAGCGGCTTATTTCGCAAGCTGCGCTTTACCCAAAAATGGCATCCAGCAGCGGTTTTGTATGATTGATAGGGTATTTAATATAAAGCAGATAGTACACCGTTACGCCTGTAATCGCCGTACAGAACCAGACCACCGAAGTCACAGGTCCGATCCGGCGATGCTTGGCAAGTTCATTCTTGAACCCCCACCGCAGCGTAATAATTCCCATCACTCCGCCCACCGTAGCCAGGACAATATGAAACAGCAAGAACGTCAAATAAAACGGCTTCAGGCTGTCAGGACCACCGAAGGGAGTGCTGCCAAGCAGCACCGTCCGGCTCAAATAAAAGATAAAAAACAGTGTCGCAAACACGCCCGCCCAGATCATGAGCTTCGTATGCAAAGCGATATTTCTCCTCTTGATCTGTATCCAGCCAAGCAGGACAAAAATGGCGCTGATCGCGATAAATGAGGTACTCAACGTCGGCAATATGAAATACATGCTGATTTTCTCCCTCCTCAGTTCGGCAGCGGGTCCCCTTGTTCCCCAAGCTCATCATCATGCTTTTCTTTTCTGTACCAGTTAAAAAACACATAAGCCAAGGCCGACCCGTAAATAATCTCCTGCATGACCTTCATGATGACGCCGCCAAGCTGCTGATCCTCGGCAGGAGGAAATAGGGCAAAGCTCTCCGGGCCAACAAAGTTGCTTAATATAAAATCCGAACCGGCAGGAATACAGTAGCCGAGGGCCATCGCCCACATCTGCGGGTCATTAAAGGTGCTGTATAACGGATTCTCTGCGAAAATAATAAGCGCACAGGCCGGAGTAATCAGCACGCCGTTGGAGAAGATGTAGGCCATCTTGCGCAGCTCGGACAGCTTCTCCGTCTCCGGCATCGGTCCTAGCACCGGCCACCACATCATGAAGGAGGTAAGCAGCAGCACATTGAAATAAACCATATGCACCGCATAATGGGTCATGACGTAATCATGAATGACCGGCATATGATAGAACGAAAAAAACACGTTAAAGCAAAGCACCGTAACAAGCGGATGTGTCAAAAAACGGAAAAACGGGGCGACCGCACGATGGGAAATGACCGGTTGCACAAGCCATTTCGGCAAGCCGAGCAGCAGCAGCGGCGGCGCCAGGAAAAAGGACAGCACCATGGACAGCATGTGCATACTGAACATGAGATGCCCCAGCAGCATAAACGGACCATAGTTCCCGATATAATAGGTGACAAGACCCGCAAGGAACAACAGCCTGCGGCCGATGCTAACCGGCTCACTGTTCACGAAACGGCCCCGTAAAGGACCAACCAGCAGCAAATAACAGGCACCGATGATAATAAAAACGATCAGCGCGCCTGGACTCCATAGATCAGCGCCGCTAAACCTGTCTAATCCCATCATGACCAAAATCCCCCCTTGTACAGGTAAAAAGGGGGCCATAAACTGCGCCCCCTTATCCTACCAGAACAACCAATATACGACTGCAGCTACAGCGGTCAGCGTAACAATGAAGCCAAAGGCCAAACCGACGATTGCGTAACCATGTCCCTTGTCTTTCATGTGCATCCAGAACCCAAGCTGGAACAGTACCTGTACAACTGCCAGGATGAAGATGAACAGCTTGGTGAACGCACTGCCGAGCCCGGCGTATACGCAAAGGAAGGCCAGCAAAGTCAGGAAAATCGATACTGCAAACGAGATGAAATGATTTTTAGGCCCTTCATGAGGGCGGCGGCGTGCGCCTTCTTCATGAGCGTGTTGATTTGCTGCCATGATTTAGCCCACCTTTCCCATCAGATACACGATAGTGAAGATGAATACCCACACGACGTCAATAAAGTGCCAGTACAAGCTTGCTACATACAGCTTCGGCGCGGTCACAACCGTCAGGCCCTTTTTCATGACCTGAAGAATCAGTGTAACGATCCAGAGCAGACCGAAAGCAACGTGCGCTCCGTGGAAGCCAACCAGCGTGTAGAAGGAGGAGCTGAACGGGCTCGTTGTAAAGCCGTGTCCTTCCTTCACATAATGATAAAACTCATAAACCTCTAGAATAAGAAATCCCAGACCAAGCAGAACAGTAACGACAAGCCAAAGCTGCATTTTCCCAACGTTCTTGTTATGCATGCTTTGTACAGCGAGCACGCTGGTCATAGAACTGACCAACAGCAGCAGGGTTGCAAAAGCAACCAGCTTCAAATCAAACAGATGGGCAGCGGTTGGGCCGTCGCCAATTTCATGGCGAAGTCCGATGAAGGTGGCGAACAAGCATCCGAAGAGCACCGTCTCTCCGCCAAGAAACAACCAGAAACCAAGAATCTTATTGCGTCCCTCCAGCGTCGCCGTTTCCGGCTCGGCTGGCAATTGTCCATGCGTATGAGCACTCATGCTTTCCCCTCCTTCTCATCGCGCTGCAATTCTTCAATCTCAATATGGTAGCCGTGATCGTCATACAAGGAGCGCAGAAGCATGCAGCCCAGCGTGACAACAAGACCAAAACCGGCAACCCAGTAGTTATGGTACATCAAGCCGAAGCCGAGAATAAACAGACCAAGTGACATCATGAACGGAAGAATGGAAGCTGAAGGCATATGGATCGAGCTGAGTGGCTCAGCCGGAGTCATTCCTTTACGGCCATCCACTTTCTCCTTAAACAATGGATCCAATGCGCGTACAAGCGGAAGCTGCTTGAAATTATACTCTGGAGCCGGGGACGGAATCGCCCATTCCAGTGTACGGCCATCCCAAGGATCCGCAGGAGCGTCATTCGTTTTCTTCGCCGATGTAACAATAATGTTGATAATCAGCAGAATCGTACCCAAGCTCATTCCAAAAGCACCAATGGTACTAATGAAGTTTGCCCCATCCAGCCCCTGATTAGGCAGGTATGTGAAGTAACGGCGCGGCATCCCCATCAAGCCCAGCCAGTGCTGAACGAAGAAAGTCATGTGGAAGCCGATAAAGAATGTCCAGAACGTCCATTTGCCAAGTGTTTCGTTCAGCATTTTGCCGAACATTTTAGGCCACCAGTAGTGCAGACCCGCGAAGAGACCGAATACCAGACCGCCTACGATAACATAGTGGAAATGCGCGACAACGAAGTAGCTGTCGTGGTACTGGAAGTCAGCTGCCGGTACGGACAGCATAACCCCCGTCACCCCGCCCATGACGAACGTCGGGATGAAGCCTACGGCAAACAGGTTCGCCGATTTATTAAGCGACACTTGACCGCCCCACATCGTGAACAGCCAGTTGAAGATTTTAACGCCTGTTGGTACTGCAATCAGCATGGTTGCGATGGAGAAAATCGCGTTACCGACAGGACCCAGTCCTGTTGTAAACATATGATGCACCCAAACCATGAAGCCGAGGAAACCGATTAATACCGTTGCGAATACCATCGTGCTGTAACCGAACAAGCGCTTACGCGCAAATGTACTAACAACCTCAGAAATAATACCGAACGCTGGAAGAATCAGGATATATACTTCGGGGTGACCGAAGATCCAGAATAAGTGCTCCCACAACACCGGGTTACCGCCCTTGGTAACGTCAAAGTAACTGGCGTTGAACAGTCTCTCAAACATCAAGAGAACAAGCGCAACGGTGATAACCGGAAAAGCGAACAAGATCAGTGCGGATGTAATGAATCCCGACCAAGTGAAAAGCGGCATCCGCATGAAGGTCATCCCTGGAGCACGCATATTAATGATGGTGACCAGGAAGTTAATCCCCCCGATTAAGGTTCCTAAGCCGGCGATTTGCAAACCGATGACATAGAAGTCCATCGCTCTTGTCGCCGTATTCGTAGATAGCGGTGCATAAGCCGTCCAGCCCGCATCCGGAGCGCCGCCGAGGAACCATCCACAGTTAAGCAGAATTCCGCCGAAGAGGAACAACCAGAATCCAAGAGCATTAACGAAAGGATAGGCAACGTCGCGCGCCCCAATTTGCAGCGGAATAATCGCGTTCATGAAGCCAAAGATAAGCGGCATCGCCGCAAGAAAGATCATCGTCGTACCGTGCATGGTGAGCAGCTCGTTGTACGTTTGCGCACTGACGAAATCATTCATAGGCTTCATAAGTTGAATCCGAATCAGAACAGCTTCGAGACCACCTAACAAAAAGAAAATCCCACCTGCAAGCAGGTAGAGAATTCCTATTTTTTTATGGTCTACGGTGGTGAGCCAATCCATAAGCCCTGTGTGCTTTTTCACCGTATGAGCGTGAGCCAAGGTAGTAACCTCCTTAAATAGTCAATCAAGCTTAATCCCAAAATCTATTGCAATTTCTGTGAAGAAATGAAGTCCACAAGCGCATCAACTTGCTTCTCGTTCAAGCCCAGGTCATCCTTCATTTTGCTTCCTTCAATTTTAATTGGATTCGGCATCAGATTGCCCGGCTTCACTTTTTGCGGATCAGCAAGCCATTCCTTCAGGTTGCTTTTCAGAAGCTGCGGATTGATAGCAGGGTTTTCTTCGGTGTGGTTGAACAAGATTCCCGCAACCGTTTGACGTTCGGCATAGTTAGCCAGATTCGGACCAACTTTACCACCTACGATGCCTTTTTTATCACTATCATAAATGGCATGACAAGCAATACATTTGTCTTTGAAAATTTTCTCGCCTTCGCTGGCGTTCGCTGTAACCGCTACCGGCTGCTGCATCTTCTTGACCCATGCGTCGTATTTCTCCGGAGATACCGCGATCACCTTGAAATCCATCAAGGCGTGAGAGGTTCCACAGAGCTCCGCGCATTTGCCATAGTAAACGCCTTCTTGATCCGCTTGCAGGTACATATGGTTAACAGCTCCCGAACCCGGGTTCGTATCTTTCTTACCGCCAAGCGCCGGCACCCAGAAGGAGTGAATAACGTCAGCAGACTGCAGCTCAAAAGAAATGATACGGTTTGTTGGTACGTACAATTCCATGCCTGTTGTAATCTTTTCGTTCAAATACTCGAATTCCCACCAGAACTGATGACCGATAACCTTCACTTGGATCGCATTCGGATCCTGCGTGTAGTCTTTGTCCAGTTTGAAGGTGTAGTAAATTGTAGGTACTGCCAGGATAAGCAGCAGCACAAAAGGAATGACTGTCCAAATAATTTCCAGCGTATGGCTGCCTTCCACTTGCTTCGGATACTCCGTGTGCTCCTTACGTCTGCGGAACTTCACCAGAACGTAGGCATAAATAATAAACACGGTAATCAAAACCAGAATCATGATCCCCAGCGATAGCCCGATTAACCATAATTGGTCTTGTGCTACCGGCCCCTTCGGCTTCAGCGTCGTCAAGTTTTCTTTACCGCAACCCGTAAGTACGAACGTCAGAACCGCAAACAGGGGGATTAAACGCCATACGTTGAGCCACCGTTTCATCAACCATCAACCCCACTTTTAGTTAAAATTGCTTAAATATAATTGGAAGAAACATCGGAATTTCCTTTGAAAAACCGGCGTTTCTTGTCAAAAGATTCTCATCAGTGCACAGAAATAGCACTTTTTTACCATAACCACTTAATAACTATAAATTCGAGCGTCTCTTTTGTCAATGAAGCCATAAAGTCGTTCACAATTTGGTCAAATACGCTCCTAATAGGTTATTTCCATCCCGGTCCCAAATTATGTACTGACCCATTTTTCCGGGCTGTCCAGGCGCATAATTATGCCGCTCATGCCCATGCTAAGTGTATCTTCACCGGCCTTACTAATTCATCCGATAAATACTTAGTCTAAGGAGGAATCGGCGTATGAGAAAGCCGTCTTCAAGACGGATAGCCCTCGGCACTGCAGCTCTGCTGGCCGGGTCCATCATGGCCTCAGCCTGTAACTACGTCAAGCCGGGTGATGACAGGCCTACCGATTACAGCACCCGTTCTTATCATGCCCGCAATGGGTCCGAATCCATGCCGACCCGGCTATGGGCGCTTGGAACGGTCGACCACAATAACGCTCAGCTGCGTTACAGCCAAACTTATTCCGACTGGATTGCTGAAATGAACGGTCTTCGGGATGCCTATGTTTTCGTTACCGATAAAAACGCCTATGTAGCCATTATTCTTGACAAAACCGGAACGGGAATGGCCGGAAAAGGAATCAAGATCACCAGTGACAAATCGATCACCTCGAACGGCTCCCATTATACGCAAGGAACCAGCCGGACGCTTGGATATGGCGAAATCATTTCCGACAAGTATTCTGCCGATACGATTCCGGATCATCGCGATATCTCCAGCAATCTGAAGCAGCAATTAACGGCAAAAATAAAGAGCGTTGTTCCCGAAGCGCAGCATGTATTTATATCGGCTAGAAAAGAATATATTAATGAAATGAGCAGGTTTGCCGGCGAAGCTTGGAAAAACAGGCCGCTCGAGCCGTTCCTGCCCCGGTTCAATGCCGTTGCAAAAGCGGAATTCGGCGGCGCTTAATTCCAATAACACGAAAAAACCTTTTCCTTACTATCAGGAAAAGGTTTTTTCGTGTTATTGAAAACGGCCTACATGAGAAATGAATACTGTAATTATGGCTTCAACAGCCCCGAAACCGTTTGGGCTACTTCGTTTTCCAATGAAACATTCGCTGAAGTGATGCTGATGACGCCGTTGTTATAATCCACATAATCGGTGAATACCTGCTCGCCTAATGCGCGGATAGGCAGATATACGGTACCGTCCACAATTCGAAAGCCCGGATTAATTTTCCCGGCTTCCCGCAGCTCAATCGGCTGTTGTGTTTTGACAACAACCCTCTGATTGTCCGGTTCCCATACGACATCTTTACCAAATACCTGTTTTATGCTATCAATGGAAGCATAAGCTTTGCTGTCTACTGGCGAAATGAATACCGGCTTGTCCAAAACCTGCTTTTGCCCGTCTACCAGGGCAGCTGCCTGTCCGACTTCAAATGCAATCCCCGATTTGTCCACCGTAACCAGAGTCGAAGTCGTTTCCGTGGGCTCCGCAGCTGGCGCTGACTCGTCCTTCACTTCTGCCTGCGCTTCGGTTGCTGCTCCGGTTTGCTCCGTGGAGGAAGCCTCCGCCGATGCTCCCGTTGCTGCTGCGGCTTCACCTTGCTCTACAGAGGAAGCCTCTTCCACTGCAGGGGTGTTCGTATCCGATTGTACGGCACTGCTTGCAGACTCAGACGATACTGCTTTATCAGAGGAAGCAGCTGCTTCCTGAGCAGGAGCAGCCGAGGCCGCCTGTTCTTGTGCATGTATTGCTCCCGGAAGCGAGGAAAGCATCAAAGCTATCATTGTAGAAAAAACCAGCTTTTTTCTTTTTTTGGTATGCATGTTTCAAAACTCCTTTTCCCTTATTAGCTTCATATTATACCACGTAGCTGAAAACAACATTAAATTTTGCAATAAAATTTCCGGGAATATCTTCCAAACCGATTCTTAAAAAAGCAATTCAAAGGTTTTTGCTTATTTTATTAAGGATTTTGGCTTGTATAACCGAAATATATAATATATATCTAAATTCGTAGCAAAGAGGTGCCTAAAGCAAATGGAGAAATCTACCGTAATTGGCCTGGTGCTTGGCATATTGGCCGTTTGCGTCGGCATGGTGTTGAAGGGCGCGAGCATGTCCGCCCTGGTGAATCCGGCGGCAATCCTGATTATTATTGTCGGAACAATTGCGGCGGTCATGATTGCGGTTCCTATGTCCGACCTCAAAAAAGTACCCAAGCTGTTCAAGATTTTGTTCTCCGAGCAGAAGCTCATTCCGAAGAAGCAGCTCATTCAGATGTTTATTGACTGGGTCAGCATCACACGCCGTGAAGGACTTCTGGCCTTGGAAAGCAAAGTCGAGGAAATTGAAGATCCGTTTCTTAAGAATGGCATGCGCATGATTATCGACGGCAACGATCAGGAATTTATTCATGATGTATTAATGGAAGATATTAATGCGATGGAAGAGCGGCACCGTGCCGGAGCAACGATTTTCTCCCAGGCCGGCGCCTATGCCCCGACACTTGGGGTGCTCGGGGCCGTTATCGGTCTGATTGCAGCGCTGAGCAACCTGAATCAGGTCGATCAGCTCGGTCACCTCATCTCCGCTGCTTTCGTAGCGACCTTGCTCGGTATTTTCACGGGCTACGTGCTGTGGCATCCATTTGCCAATAAGCTCAAAATGCTGTCCAAACGGGAAGCCGAAATCAAATTCATGATGGTTGAGGGTCTGCTTTCCATTCAGTCTGGTATCTCCGCCATTGCCATCGAGCAGAAGCTGTCTGTGTTCTTATCCCCAAGCGAACGCTATGCTGAGGATAGCGCCGCAGAGGAGGTCGCCCGTGAGCAAAAAGCACAAGCAGCATCATGAGGAGCACATCGACGAAACGTGGCTCATCCCTTATGCGGACTTAATGACACTGCTGCTGGCGCTGTTCATTATTTTGTTCGCGTCCAGCCAGGTAGACTCCAAGAAATATGAACAAATCATGCAGGGGTTAAACTCCGCTTTTAACGGAGGGGTCAGCGTAATGGAGCCTTCTTCGGTCATTCCCATCAACGACAACCCGATGGATCAAACGAAGAAGGAAGACTATAAACAGCCCAGTCAGGACAATGCAACCGTACTGACCGAGCAGCAAAAGGAGCAGCTGGAAAAGTACGAAAAAGAAATGCAGGATATGAAGGCGCTGCAGGAAAAAGTGGATGGCTATATCCAGGAAAACGGGCTCACCACCCAGCTGGAAACCAAACTAACAGAAGATTTGCTGATGATAACGATTCGGGATAACGCCCTCTTCTCTTCCGGAAGCGCTAATGTAAAGCCGGATGCGCAGAAGCTGGCCGTGGCCATCTCGAATATGCTGTCCCAGTATCCTCAATACCAAGTGGAAGTAGCCGGACATACGGACACCGTGCCGATTCGTTCCCGGGAATTCGAGTCCAACTGGGATTTGAGCTCTAAACGTGCCTTAAACTTTATGAAGTATCTTCTGCAAAACGACCAGGTCGGTCCTGCGCGTTTCAAATCGATTGGCTATGGAGAGTACCGTCCTATCGACACCAACGATACCGAGGATGGGCGTTCCAAGAACCGCCGGGTTGAGGTTTCTATCCTTCGTACTGTAAAACAGCCGGAGCTGAAAAGTGTAACCCAGTAACCGGTTGGCTGCACCGGGCAGCATTGAATGCTTTGAAAATAAGCGGGCGCCGTTCTGATGTAAGAACCGGCGCCTGTTTTTCGTATGGAAATAAGAGTCTGCTCCCAATCCCAACCGCCAGCCAGTTATGATTAGTGGCTTCTCTCGCCCTTATGCATCTAAATAAAAAAATGTAAGCGCTCATCTTATTTTATAGGCTAAACCATGCGGAAATCCCTTGCCGCTGCGCGTTTTTTATGAATGGCATTTTATTTGTAACGCAGGAGGATTCTTCATGTTTAAGCTAATCACTGGTAAAATGTTCGGTTTTGGCCTACAATAAGATATAGAACGACTAAGAGGAGGTAATTCCGATGTATGAGCTGAAGGAAACGGAAATGATTTTTCTTTTTACCGGTCCTGATGGCGCCGGTCGGCGTACAATCGCTGATATGGTAGGCACAACCTTAGGCATAAAGAAAGTGCTGTCCTGTACGACCCGCGAACGCCGCAGCAGCGAAGTGGATGGCCAAGACTATCACTTTGTCACAAAAGAAGCCTTCCTTGAAGCGGACAGCCGAGGCGAGTTCGTGGAAACGGTGGAAATCGATGGGAATCTCTATGGAGTAAAGCATGCGGACATCCAGCATATGTTTCAGGTAAACGGCTGTGTGTATCTGATTGTAAACCCGCACGGTGCCCAAATACTGAGCGAGCGGTATGGCGATCACGTTACCCGCCTGTTTATTTATGCAGACCGGGACACGGTTATCGAGCGGCTGAAGGCCCGGGGCGAAGACGATGAACTCATCGCCAAACATATGTCTCACTATGATGAAACGATGGCCTATCTTCCCGAATGCAAGTATGCTTACGAAAACTCTGATTTGGCCCACACCGCATTTGCGATTACAAACATTTTGGAAACCTATTTGAACCGGAATTTGCTTAATCTGGACTAAGCCGTCCTTGGCTTAAGCCTGTGGAGCATGACTTCACCATGTTAGACAGCGCTTCCAGGCCACAGCACCCCAACAGATGCCTGTAACTCTACCCCGGCAGCCGCTCTACAAAGCGACTCCGGGGTTTGGTTTTTCCAGGCTGGACAAGCGTAGATCTGCTCGAAGGCAATCAGCTGCAGGCTTCATTCTGCACGCAGATCCCCCGACACACAGGTGACGTCGCATCACGAGAATCAAGCGCATCACATGCCGTTTGCCGGCTCCTTTTTTTGGCGCGGGAAGAGCAGTTGTGCGATAATAAGAGGACTGGGCGCACGGGATTAGCGCCTCTTTTTCAAGACCATGCTGAAACGGAACATGACAAAGAGACCCTGGACCCGTCCAGAAGATGAATCAGATGAAAGCTATGCACGCGGAGGCCATGCCTAATCTGAACCATAAGCAGCATTAAAACCCGGCCTGGAAGCGTAACCGCACTTTTGAGGTCATCTAAGGAGGCATACAGCGATGAAGCTGATTTCTATTGAACCTACTCCAAGCCCGAATACAATGAAGCTGAATGTGGATGAGACCTTGGCTAAAGGGGTATACCGCACGTTTACCCAAGCTCAGGAAGGGCATCCCGCTTATGTCAACGCGCTGCTCGCCATTCCCGGCGTAAAAGCCCTGTACCGGGCCGCCGATTTCATAGCGCTTGATCGCAAGCCCCAAGGCGATTGGGCAGCCATATTGCGGCAGGCGACAGAGCTGCTGGGGGCATCTGAAGGGCTCGCTGCGCAAGTCGTGGATGGGCTTACAGAGGAAGCATGGGGTGAAGTGCGTGTGCTGGTCCAAATGTTCCGGGGAATCCCGATGCAGGTGCGCGCTGTCGCCGGGGGCATTCAAGTGCGGGCGGCATTGCCGGAACGATTCACACAGGCCGCCATGACGGCCGGAGCCGCCTCCCCTACGCTGCTGCAGGAGCGCAGACTGGAGGAATACGGTGTTCGTTACGGGGAGCTTGAAGAAATCGCCCCGCAGGTTGCCGAAGAAATTGATGCTTCGTATGACAATTCTCAATTGGAAAGTCTGGTACAGGCAGCCATTCAAAAAGGGCAGGAAACGGAAGCCGGCCATCAGGTCAATACCGCCGCTCCAGAGGAGAACCCTGCGGCTTCCCCAGCCGTCCAATCACGAGCGCGGCTGTCTGTCGATGAAATTGCCGCCCGTTTACAGGATGACGACTGGAAGGTCCGCTATGGGGCCCTGCAGCAGCTGAAGCCGGCTCTGGAGCACCTGCCTCTGCTTTCGGCTGCACTCGCCGATTCCAATGTCTCTGTCCGGCGGTTGGCCACAGTTTACACCGGGGATGTTCGGGAGCCGGAAGCGCTGCCGCTGTTGTTCCGGGCCCTTCAAGATCCATCGGCTGCTGTAAGACGAACCGCAGGGGATACCCTCTCGGACATTGGCAATCCTGCGGCCGCAGGTCCGATGTGTGAGGCGCTGCGCGACTCTAACAAGCTGGTGCGCTGGCGTGCGGCACGCTTCCTATATGAAGCCGGTGATGAAAGCGCCCTTCCTGCACTTCAGGAAGCGATTCGTGATCCCGAGTTTGAGGTCAGCTTGCAGGCCCGGATGGCCGTTGAACGGATCGAAAGCGGAGAAGCCGCAGCCGGTGCGGTATGGCAGCAAATGACCCGGCTGCGGGAAGGCGAATGAAACGAGCATATAAACGAACTAGTAGAGCGAACCTGAAGTACCGTTCATTTCCGGACCGCGAGAAGAACAGCAAGTAAGCTGCAAGTGGGATCGAAACGTAGTTTGGTTAATGAAGGAACAATATACTAGCGCGTAAGGAGTAAAATCCGCGGCCACTGGTCAACGAAGTAAGCCCCGTAAGAAGGAGCTTGAACGTATCCTTCTTACGGGGCTTATCGTTGTCGAATCATCGCCATCAGAATTCATTTGAAGCTGCGGGCGCACCTCGTTCCACCAGCTTGGCGTGAACGACGAGCCGTCCTTCAACCGGGTCCAGATGGTAATCGCACGTAGATAGGGTCACTATCCGATCTTCCTCCGTCACGGAAACTGAGGTCTTGTAAAGAGAGCGCCCTTGAATATCTCGCAAAAAAGAAGAATACTCGTTCAGGCTTTGGAACTCGGTTTGGATGTAATCAAATTCGGTTGTCGTGTAGTACACCGAGAATATCATGAGATCGTAGCTGTTGTACAACGTATCCAAATGAAGCGCCTGATGGGCTTGAAAAAACTCCGGTTCCATGTAATATTTCAGGCTGCCGAACATGGTTTCATCCTTCATGCGGTGACCGTACAGAACCGTATGTTTGCCCGGCTCCATGCTGTCATTCCGAAAATCCATGAAGATGCTGCCTGCCCTAGACTCCTCTCGCTTATAGTTGCGGGTTACATAATAATCATTGTCCGTTGCCTGTACAATTGGATAATCGACAACCGTACCGTCTATTTTGAGCCACCCGACAAGCTCCGGATTAATCTCCAGCAAAGCGCGGAACCTTGGTCTTGCCTCAGCCTGATGTTCATCCGATGCAGCTGTGCCTGACCCCTGCTCATCCGTTTCGCTTGCATGATACAGGCTCTGAGCTTGCGCCAGCACCTCCCGGTTATCGTGATATCCGATAAAGATGCTCGCCAGCTCGTAGGCGCAAAATAGAAACGCCCCCAGCCAGACCAGAGTCATCGCCCGCTGAAACAGAACGCTGCGCCACAGCTTTCTCATGAATTCAGCCATCCTTGCCCCATCACCCTCTTAAATGCCGATCGGCACCATGTAAAGCCCTGTGTCCTTGTCATCCTTCACAAGGACATCTACGCCATAAATAGCTTTTACCGTTTGCTCTGTAATCACCTCATGAGGCTCGCCCTTCATGACGATTTCCCCGCTCTTCATGACGATGATCTGATCACTATAACGAATGGCCTGATTAATGTCGTGCAGCACCATAACGATGGTCAGCCCGTAGGTTTCATTCAAGCGCTTGACCAGCTCCAGGATTTCAATCTGGTAGTAAATGTCCAGAAATGTCGTAGGCTCATCCAAAAAAAGAATAGGCGTTTTTTGAGCAAGCGCCATCGCTATCCAAACCCGCTGCCGCTCCCCCCCGGAAAGCTGGTCAATGGTAACCGTCCGTTTCCCTTCCAGGTTCGTGCAGGACAGCGCCCAATCGATTGCCTTCTCATCCTCTTCCCCATTCTGGGCGAACAGGCTGCTATGCGGCAGCCGGCCATAGCTCGTCAGCTTCTCCACCGTCATATCCGAGGGCGCATCGTTATGCTGATGCACAACCGCCAATTTCTTGGCCAACTCCTTCGGCTTGTAGGTGTTGATGGCTTTCCCGTCCAGAATCACCTGACCGCTGCGCGGAACGTAGTTGCTCGACATGACGCCGAGCAGAGTTGATTTACCGCATCCGTTGGGCCCAATAATGGCGGTCACTTTGCCAGGCTGAATCTCGCTGCTTACCGATTTGAGCTGATCCGTCTTTTTATCATAGGAGAACGTAATTTGTTTAATTTCCATGAATTCGGCCACTCCTTCTAAGCATAAAAATCAGGAACGGTCCGCCAATCACAGTCATGATGATCGATGCGGGAATTTCAGTTGGAGCCAGAATCGTCCGGCCCAGCGTATCCGCAGTCAGGATAAGCAGCGCTCCGGCTAACGCCGAGAACGGAATAAGCACTTTATGATCGGAGCCGACCAGCATGCGGGCAATATGCGGCACCAGCAAGCCTACGAATGCGATTAATCCGCCGATGGCCGTTGCAACCGCAGACAGCAGAACAGCCACAATGGAAATAAGCAGCCGGGCTTTCGTTACATTCAGGCCGAGATTCCGCGCGGATTTATCCTGCAGCGACAGCATGTTGCACCAGGAGCACAGCAGCAGAGAAAGTATCAGCCCGATAGACCCGTAAACGACCATCACTTCAACATCATTCCATGTTTTCATCGTAAAAATGGAGGTCGTAGCCTGATTCACGCTCCCTGCGGCATAGCTCCCCCGGTAATTAAACGATTGGCCGAGCCCTGTAAAGGTCGCATTAATAGCGATACCGACCAAAATGATCCGCAGCGGACTGAGCCCGGAATTCCATGACAACGAATAGACCAAAAAGCAGGCAAATGCGCCGCCCAGAAAACCAAATACCGGCAACCAGAAAAACAAGGTTGGAAAAATCGATACAAACAAAAGCGAAATAAATCCGGCGCCTGAGGAAATCCCAATGACCCCTGCGTCCGCCAGCGGATTTCTCATTACGGCTTGCAGCAGTACCCCGGAGACAGCCAAGGCCGCGCCTACGAACATCGAGACGATAATTCGCGGCAGCCGCAGGTCCTTAATAATATTGACGCTTTTGTTCGTTCCGCTGATTAATCCCTGCACCAGTTCGATACTGCTCACCTTGATGCTGCCTGTGGTTGCGGAAACAAAAGCGACGACTACGAGCAATATAATAACCGTGACAATGCTAATCCATTTTTTATTCATACTCGTTCCCCGATTAGAAGAATAGCGCCTTTACGGCATGATTCCAAATATATTGGGCCGTACAGTGCGGTAAATAAACCAATTGCAGCTCCGGGACCCATTATTCCGGATACATCATCTTCATCAGCTCATCCAGCGCCTCAATGGCGGCCAGATTGCCCGTAGTTCCAAACAAACGTTCTTCCAAATCGTACACCCGATTATACTTGACCGCATCAAAATGCTTCCAGATGTCGTTTTTCTTGAACTCCTTGTCGAACATCTTAACGACCTCTTCCGGCATACCGTGCGCAGCTCTCAAAATAATATCCGGATTCGACTGCTGCAGGTATTCGGTGTTGGAAGCCAAATACTCTACAGACTCACCTTGAACAATATTTTGGCCTCCGGCAATTTTGACCAAATCGCCGATATAGGAATTTTCCGTAGCCACCAGATAGCTGCCGGGAACCCCTAATAAAATCAGCACGCTTGGCTGGTTCTTGCCTTCGATTTTCTTTTTGATCTCCGCTACTTTATCGCTGTATTTGCCTACAACAGCCTGGGCCTGTTTCTCCCGGCCGTATTTCTGGCCCAAGGATACGATGGCCTTATTCATTTCATCAACGCTGGTCAGATTCAAAAAGCTGACGGGGACCTGGGCATTCGTAAAGTTCGGTTCCAAATCATATTGCAGCGTAGTCACCGAAAGCACTTCCGTCGGATTTAGCGATTTTACAAGCTCCATGTCAGGGGCCATCGGATTGCCGACCTCAAGCAATCCGTCGTAACGCTTAGGGAGCGTTTTTACACTCTTCGGAATTCCAATCAAATCGAGCTCCAGCGCATCCGTAATTTCCGTGACCGCCACCGTTGTGGAGACCAGGCGAAGATCGTGATCCGCCGCTTGCGCTTCCTGAGCAGGCTCACCAGCCTGGACCGAGCAGCCGGCAATGAGCAGTGACAATGCCAAAGCCATTGCGGTAGATTTCAATGTAGGCATGAGGAATTCAAGCTCCTTTCATTTTCATACTATCACCGTAAAATGCCATGGAGCCCGGCTCAAAATCACGAAGGACGCCAGTTGCCCGGCATCCCCGTGAATGAACATTACTCTGCGTCAGTCTGTGCTGTTTCGGTGTTGTCCTGTTGGTCAGCGGCTGGGGCTTCATCTGTTGAGGCTTCCGCTGCTTTTTGGGCGTCCGCCAGAGCTTGTTGTGCTTGAATGTGATTCAGCATGGATACGATTAAGGTCACGGCCTCCGCGCGTGTCGCGTTGGCTTGTGGAGCGAACAAATTGTTATCTCTTCCGTTAATCAATCCGGTATTGGCTGCAGCAACCACATAAATTTTGGCCCAGTTCGGAATATCGTCTGCATCTGCAAAAGAAAGTCCGGCATTGGCCTCGGTCGTCAGCTTAAGCGCGCGGGCAATGATCGCCGCGATTTCCGCACGGCTGATTTGACGATCGCTGCGGAATGTATTGTCCTCGTAGCTGCCGATAATTCCTGCACTAACTGCCTGCTGCAGGTATGGCTGCACCCACAGTGGAATCGAGTCCAAATCGTCATAGCTCAGGTCCGCCGGGTCGCCGTTCAATCTCAGCGCACGGCTAATCATGATCGTGAATTCTGCACGGCTAACCTCATCATTTGGACGGAATGTCGCATCACCATAGCCGTTGACGATGCCAAGGTCGACTGCTTTCTCAATGTTCGCTTTCGCCCAGTGGTCTTGAATATCCGTCAGGCTAACAGTTCCCGGCCCAGGCTCGCCGTTATCCGGCTGCTGTCCTTCACGAACCTGAATAGTGCTCGTATCGAACGTAACCTGAATGTCGTGAGTTGTGCCATCCTGCAGCCGCACTTGAGCCTCCAGCTTCTTCTCCAAATCCTCCACTTCAAACTGATACACCTGGGTATTATCATCAGGATTCAAATGGCTGATTGCGATTGGAGCGGTCAGCTTGCCGTTTTTCTCTAATTTGAAATCCGTAATTTGATTCCCTTGGTTGGTCATGAACGAAACGTACAGGTTACTGCCGCCTCGAATCGTCAATCTGGCCGGGTGAAGCATATAATCGTTCAGGAACGATTTCTTGGAAATGTTGTTGTGCTCCAAAATCGAGAAATCCATATTGTAGTCGCCATTGACAAGCTCTTTGCCGTTAATGGTAACCGATGTCCCGCCACTGCCGCCTTTCGTAGACGAACCGTCGGAGAGAAGCTTCATGCTGGATTCATCGACCTGGATTTGAATGTCGTATTCATGGAAGTAATTCATAGCTGGCCAATCAATTTTGACCCATCCATTTACAGTCGCCGACAGATCCGGGAACGGGAATTCCACAACCCGGGTATTTTTTTCTTCATCCTCACTCACTACGCTGACTGCGGACAAGCTGCCATCCTGCTCCACTTTGAAATCAGTAATTTCTTTGCTTTGCTTCAATGTGAAGGAAAGGTATTTCTGGCTGCCTTCTACACGCAACACACCTGGCGTGACAACATAGCTCTGCATAACGGAGCTTTGAGTTGTTCCGTATTTCAAAATTTTGTAGTTGATGCTATATTTCTTCGTTACTGGTGTAGCGGTTCCGCCACTGCCGCCACTACCTCCACTGCTGCTTCCGCCCGTTCCCGGGTTCGTAGTTGTGGAAGCCTGAATATTCGCGAATGCGATTTTGAACGTATGCACCTCAGATGCATTATCCTTCGTTACAAATGTATTCACAATGTACGTGGAGGCCATATCATCAAGCTCGAACTGGTAGCTTGTTGTGCTGGCCGTCGAATCCGTGGCCAAGACCTGCACCCATCCGTTTTGCTTCGCTGCCGTTGTAGTCAGCGGGTAAATGTCTTCCGTTGTGTTGTCGGCATTCAACTTCTGCAGTTTGGTAATCGTTACGCCGCTTTTGGCTGTAATGGTAACGATATGCTTCTGATTTTGGGCCTTAATCGTTCCTGAGCCTGTCAGATAGGTGTTCAACGCTTCTGTGTCGTCAGAGGACGTCAGGTTAAAGGTATAGCTGCCCGTATCGAGCACCGTTCCTGGATTTACAGGAGTCGAAGTGTCAAACCAAACAATGCTGCTTTTGTCGAATTGGAACTGGACCTGGTAGCTGTTGTCGTAAGGGAACGGCAATATGCCATCCGGAATTTTAATATGCGTATATGCGTTTAGAGCCGAAGACAAATTGTCAACGTCGAAAGACACCGCTCTTTCATACACGTTGTACGTCAAACCGTTCGATACCGCTGTTCCAACTACCGTATCCGCCGTTACAATGTCTACGTCTGTCAGTACCCCGTTCTTCTCTACTTGCAGCTGCTTAATCCAGTCGCTGTTTGTCAGCGTCAGCTCAATCTTGTATTTGCCGTCTGCTACAGTCAGCTTGGCCGGATGCTTGGTATAGCTGTCCATCACAGAGGTTTTGGTTGTTCCGTTCTGAAGAACACTAAAATTAATTTTATAAATTCCGTTCTGCAGATCATCCGGGTTAATCGGCTTGATTGCAGATGCCTGGAAGGCGGCATAAGCAGTTTGCAAGGCTGTCAGCGCCTGGTTTACTTGCGCTTGCGTCGCAGCCGAGCTGCTTGCTACCGTTTGAGCCGACTGAATGGCGGCTTGCAGCGTCGCTTTCGCGCCTGCAGGATATTCGCCGATTGCAGCTCCTTCCACTGCGTTGTTGTAGGCAGCTTCTGCCGTTGCAATGAAGGTATTGAGCGCATCTTTAGTTACTGGAACCAGGATGTTGACACTATGTGCAATATTAGGAAATGACAAGGAATTATCCGGACGGCTAATGGCGTAAACATCGTTCAAGTAAACAACCGCATAGGTTGATTCTGTGACTGATTTCGCAGTAAACGTCAAATCAATAAATCTGCTATTGGTCGTCAAGTCTGCCGCGCTTTGTGCTGTAACTTGAACTGTTCCCGGCACGGCCTCCGTCGTCGTTACAGTCAGTTTCCCCGTTGTAAGCACGGAGGCTGCCTTGGAGAATGTAAGCTTGCTTGGATCATAAGCTACTGTGAACTGGTGCTGATATACATTTTCATAAACACTGTCAGTGACGCCTGTAAGCTTATAATTCAGTTTGAATTGTGCTCCGTAGCTCACATTCAAAGGGCCGGTTAAAATTGCAGATGCAATAGGCTGGCCAAGGTTCGAATCAAACTTGAGACGGAGGTTGTGATCCATTTCGTAAGGGCTGCCGTTGGCCATTGTCGATATATGCACCATCGCATTTACAGGGGTGTCCAAATCTTGAACCTCAAATTGAACAGTCCTTGTATTTGCCACTGTATCGATACTGATGACCGAAGTATCGGTCAGCACTCCATTTTGCTCTACTTTGAAAATCGGTACCGTTGTATGGTTATTAATCACGGCCGTTACAATTCTTTTGCCCTGCTGAACCGTTAATTGTCCTGGCTTATTAAAATACGAATTCATGCTGGAGGTTTGCTCTTTTGTCGCATGCATCGCTGTAAAATTAAAGCTGTAGGTTCCGTCAGCAATATACTTGGCGATGCTGGCTGTATCGAACTTCAAATAAATATCATGGTCTTTCTCATACGCTGTCCCGCCAGCTACAGTCGAGATATGTACCTGAGCATAGGTGTAATCGGTCAAATCGCTATCGGTAACCGGGAATTCAATAACTCTTGTATTCGTAGATACATCTGTACTTAAGACTGTGGAACTAATCCATTCATCATTTACTTTCACTTTAAAGCCGGTAACGATATCACTGTCTTTTACCGTAAAGGATACCTTCTTACTTCCCTGATTGGCAGTCAGCTTAGCTGCTTTGAAAAGGTAAGAATCCATGGAGGATGCCTTTTCTTTTGTGCTGTCCAGCGCCGTAAAGTCGATGCTGTACACGCCGTCGGACAAGGAGAACGTAATCACCGAAGCAAGATAAACGGTCAGAGCCGCCTGCAATGCCGCTTCCGCATCAATAACTTCCTGCGGTGATGCATCGTTATTGGCCTCAACGGCTTTGGCAGTAGTAATTGCCGTTTGAAGCGCGCTTCGGGAAGCTGTGGAATATTGACCGTTCAGCGTTCCTTCAGCGGTGGTATTGAAGACTGTTTGTGCTTCACCGATTTTGGCTGTAAGCCCTGTTCGGCTAACAGGCTTAATTTCAGAATCATTGTAATATTTCAGAGCCGCTTGAACGATGTATGAAGTGACTGCTGTTTGTTCTGGCGTGATGCTTGAATTAGCCGCAATAACTTGTGCAAATGTAATAGCGGAATTCAGTCCGGTCCGGGTTGCTTTCAGGAAGGTTCCCCCGGTAGTGCCTGTAGCAGTGCTGTCATATCTTGTTTTTGCTTGGGAAATTGCATCATTCAAGGCAAGACCGGTGTTCAAAGGAAGCACGCTTGTAAGGTCGAAAGCGTATTGAACGGTGTAATAGTTGTCATACTCGAATGGTAATACTCCATCCGGTATTTTAATGTGCATATAGGAATTCAATTTTTTCGACAAATCCGGCACTAGAAATTTATCAATCCGGCCATTCCAATCATAGGGAACGGAACCGCTTGTAATGGTGGCAAGCTTCGTATCCGGGATAACCCGTTCTGTATCCTGATAAACCTTGGTTCCATTCGCGCTCGTATCCGTTTGCAGGCTTTTGGTCCAATCACTGTTATCGAGGTAGGTGTAGATGTAAGTTTGACCGTTTTTCACTTCAAGTACGGCACGCCGTACTGAATAGGTTTCCATCACCGATCCTTCGGTTGTACCGTCCTTATAGACCCGGTAATCAATACTATAAAGTCCGTCATCCCATGTATCGGCTGCACTGACAAACGGAATTTGAATGGTCGACAACAGAACGCAGACCATCATAAACGCAGATAACCACTTTTTTAACCTCGTCCCCAAAACCAAAACTCTCCCTTCTCTTCTCAACAAACAATTCATGTGTACTGTATAAATATTAAAAGCGGCAAGGGTAACCGCTGTAGGGGGAAGCTTCCTCTCTGCACCGCTACCCTAATCCCTTTTACAACCAGTCCTGTATGGCCTGACTTGTAGACCTAGGCCTTCTATATCGCAATTCTACCGGTTCAATGGCTTATATTTGCGGACCAGGAAGAACAAGGACGCTAAGCCAAGGACGATAAGTCCTGTAATCGGGGCTGTATCGCCGGTTTGCGGATTGCTCACCGCAGCTGCACTGCCGGCGCTTGCCTCAGGCTTTGCTTTGGCATCGGCGGCAGGGGCTGCATTGGATTTGGCGGCCGGCGCGGCGCTTGAGTTGGCTTGTTTCGCTGCCGGGGAAAGAGCGGAAGCCTTCTCGGAGGCCGTGTTTGCCGGAGCGCTTGCCGCAGCCGGTTGACCCGCCGCGCCGCCGCTGATTGGTTTAAGACTCTTGGTGTCAAAGTTAAAGCGAATCGTATAGTCATGATCATATTCGATGTCTTTTACAGTCACATGGATTTTGGAAACCAGCGGCCTCGAGATATCTTTAATGCCGAATTCCACATCCCGGGTATCTTCAGCTTCATCTGTGCCGATAACCTTTGTATCAACAAATCCGCCGTTGCTCTCGACTTTGAAGACGGTGACCCATTTGCTGTGATTTACTCGCATTTGCATGGTCATTTCGCCGTTTTTGACGACAATTCGGGCCGGTTTTTCCCAATAATCATTGGCCATGGAAACCGAGTCGTTCTCCGCCTTCAACACCGTATAGTTGAGCGTATACGTGCCGTCGGACAAGGTGTCTGCCGCGAAAGCGGAGGGCATCATGAAGGCCATTAGCAGAAACAGCAATAAAACAAAGGACGGAACCAGCTTCTTTATTCTCATTTCTTCTCCTTTACTTTGCCAAGCGTGATGGGTGATGGTTTAATACAAGGCTATGCAAGCGATAGACAATGATTCTTATTATCAATTGCAAAGAAAAAAATAATAATGATAATTATTCTCACTAAATACTGAAAAAAAAGCCTCTTGCTGTTTGCTGGATAAACCAATGTGGTGATTGCATTATGCTGTGTGGTCATGGTTTGCTCTCTATAAACTGAACCAGCAGTGACTAGACAGAAGCCAGCGCCATACCAACACCTCTGCTTTCCATGTCATAATTTGCTATCCAACAAATCACGTTACGATATTAGCTTACCTTTTGAAAGATTGTCAACCCGTGTTTAACTTGACTGAATTTTCTTGTAAACGCTTTCCTATTGAAAAAGAAACGGAAAACGGGCGTAACTACTGCATTGATGCCGGTGAGGAACGCTAAAAAAAATAAATTTTCCGCTCCGTATTCCCCAAATATTGTATTGACATTGAAACTGATATTCATTATCGTTAACAATGATTCTCATTATCATAAAGTTGCATAATATGATTATCCTATTCGGATTCTGAATGACTTGGCTACAAATGAATGACTGGAGGACCTCATGAACAAGCTAACACTCCTAATAATGACCGCTTTACTCTGCGCAGTAATCGGCTGCAGTTCAACCGCTCCAACCACTTCCGGAGCTGCCGGCTCTGGCGCAAACTCTTACACTATCCAGGATTTCGCCGGGCGTACCGTAAGCTTCCCGGAAGTCCCGAACAACATCGTTGCTCTCAGCAACGGCGAATTGGAGCTTATTTATGCGCTTGGCAGTAAGGTCGTAGGCCGTCCAACCTCCACATCCCCTGTTCCTGTCAAGGAAGCTGCTGATGTACAGCAGGTCGGATCGACACACGGAATCGACTTGGAAAAAATCGCGGCTCTCAGCCCTGATGTCGTGCTCGGCAACAATCCCCTGAATACCAAGGATATTGCCTCGGTGGAAGGCATCGGTTCCAAAATGGTACTTACCAATGCCAACTCCATTGAAGAGATAAAGAAGCAAATCCAGCTGTTTGGCCAAATGCTTCAACAGACAGACAAAGCTAATGAACTGACACAAGCCATTGATACAAAAGTCAAGGAGCTTCAGGCCGCACAGGGACCGTCCAAAGTACGAGTTCTTATGGTTTATGGCGCTCCTGGGACATACATGGCCGCACTCAATAATTCACTCAGCGGCGACATACTGAATCTGGCCGGCGGTGAGAATATTGCCGCTGATTACCCGAGTCTGGAAAGCTATCCGCAATACGCGCAGCTGAACACAGAAAAAATGATTAAATCCAATCCGCAAATCGTACTGCTTATGACACACGGGGATACAACTAAAGTGAAGGAAGGCTTCTTGAAGGAAATGCAGCAAAATGCGGCCTGGAACAGTCTCGATGCCGTTAAAAACAATCACGTTGAGGTGCTTCCCTCTGACCTGTTCGGCACGAATCCGGGGACGAGAATTGTTGATGCACTGGATACGATGAACAAGCTGCTTCAAGCCGTGAAGTGATGAAATGAATAAACAACAACGCAGCAGAAGAAGGAAGTTCGCCTTAGCCGTTGCTCCGATACTGCTCCTTCTGATTTCCTTCTATGGTTTAACCTACGGCTCCGTGCCGATTTCACTGCACGACATATGGGCCGTTTTTACCGGTCAAAGCGAGCCGATGCACGAAAAAATCATTATGAACTTAAGGCTTCCGCGCGTCATTATCGGCCTGTTGGTCGGAGCTTGCTTGGCGGCATCCGGCGCATTGCTCCAGGGCGTTATGAAAAATCCGCTGGCCGACCCCGGAATTATCGGGGTTTCCGCCGGCGGCGGCCTTGCTGCTATCATGGCGATGATTGTCCTGCCGCAATACAGCTATTTGCTGCCTGCTGCGGCCTTTGTCGGCTCATTTATAACCGCTCTCATCATATACGGGATTGCCTGGGACAAAGGCGCTTCTCCGCTCAAAATCATTTTGGCCGGCGTCGCGATTAACGCTTTATTAGGTGCAGTTACCAATGGGATTATGGTGATTTACAGTGACCGGGTGCAGGCGGTCCTGCCTTGGCTCGCCGGCGGCTTGAGCGGTCGCAGCTGGTACCATCTGGAGTTTATGCTGCCTTATGCTGCAGCAGGCCTGCTTATCTCGTTCTTGGCGATTAAGCCGTCCAATTTGCTGTTACTGGGTGATGATTCGGCCCAACTGCTCGGTCAAAGGGTTGAGCGGCAGCGCTTCTTCATTATTGTGTTATCTGCCTTCCTGGCCGGTACCGCCGTCAGTGTCGCCGGACTCGTCGGTTTCGTCGGGCTCGTCGTTCCACACGCCATTCGCTTGATTCTTGGCGATGATTACCGTGTCCTGCTTCCGTATTCCATTCTCGGAGGAGCAATGCTTGTTGTGCTGGCAGATACGATCGCCCGTTCCTGGTTCGACCCGATTGAGCTTCCCGTTGGTGTTCTGCTCGCAGGACTAGGCGCGCCGTTCTTTTTATTCTTATTGAAGAAACGGAGAATCATGTGATGACAGCCATCCAAACCAGGCAGGTGGGTCTGAATGTCGGGCACTTTCATCTTCATGACATCTCGCTTACCATTCCAACCGGGAAGATGACGACAATTGTCGGGCCGAACGGTTCCGGGAAATCTACGCTGCTCAAAATCATTACGCAGCTGCTACAAGCCGATCAGGGCGAGGTGCTCATCTATAATCAATCGGCAAAGCAATATAAACCCATTGATTTGGCCAAAACGATGTCTATGCTGCCGCAATCCAAAGGCATACTTCCCGATTTAACGGTGAGAGAGCTGATCAGCTTTGGCCGTTCCCCGCATAAACGGTTATTTGGTCGCTTGACCCAAGAGGATGAGCACATCATTGACTGGGCGATGGACGTTACAGGCACCAAGCGGCATGAGGACCGGATGTTCCAAACGATGTCGGGAGGTGAGCAGCAAAAAGCACGTATTGCGATGGCGCTGGCACAGAAGACGGACATCATCCTTCTGGATGAGCCGACGACGTACCTGGACATTGCTCATCAATTGGATGTCATGGAGATGCTGCAGCACATCAACCAGAAATACAACATCACGATCGTTATGGTGCTACATGATCTTCAACAGGCCGGGGCGTACTGTGACTATATGATTGCTATGAAACAGGGGAAGGTCGTAGCTACAGGAAAGCCGAAGGAGCTAATCACTTCATTCTTTTTAAAGGATGTTTATCATATTGAAGCCAAAATAAAGTTTGAAGATGATTATCCAATTATTATTCCGATTAAACATCCAAATCATGGGAGGAATTAAAAATGGTTATCGTAACGAACACCTCGAAAATCACGAAAGGCAACGCACATAAGCTGGTAGAGCGTTTTGACAAAGTCGGAAAAGTGGAGTACATGGAAGGCTTCATCGGTCTGGAGGTTATGCTGACTGAGAATACACCGGATTATGATGAAGTTACTGTAAGCACCCGTTGGGAAGCAAAAGAAAACTTCCAGGCATGGACACGCAGCGATGCTTTCAAAGAGGCTCATGCTCACCGTGGCGGTTTGCCGGACTACATTCTGGATAACAAAATCGCATTCTATGAAGTAAAAATCGTTCGTAACGCAATTAAAGGCGAAGCTCCAGAGGCCGTTGAAGCAGTGGAAGCAGCAGAGTAATCCGATTGGAGTTACGAATGCTGCCGTATGAGCACAGCGATATATCGCTCTTATTCAAAAATAAAAAACCTGTACGCAATGGTGTACAGGTTTTTTATTCAGTGCTACTAAGCAGCATTATTGAATATAGTTATTTGAAATCAAAGAACCTCCCCCTGACAGGTCGTCAATTGTTTTTGTGTTTTGAATAAAGTCACAGTTGGTAATCCTCCCAGCAGACATCATCTTAACCCCTGTTGCCAAGTTTTTAAAAAGACACCGATCTATAATCGTCCTCTCTCCTTCAGCTGCAATTCCATTATCAACCATTCCTGTTCCCCGAAAAAAACAATCACGAATGGTTACTTCAGCCCCACTAACATTATATATCATGGTCGAACCCGCGTTTGCAAAATGGCAATCTTTAATGATTAAGCCTTGACTGCTTTCATTAATATAAATTCCTGCCATTTGGTGATTTAAAAACTGTATTTTTTCAATTAGCTGTGTACTATGCATTGTACCTCCGGCAGCTATTGTTATACCAGCCAAGTTCGGATATTGAGCACTCGTATAGAATATATTCATTCCATCTATACTAAAATTCCCGATCAGGTAGTTTAATGAATCAGTGGATTCCCAACCGTCTGAAGTAATATCAATGAGAGGCCCGAATTGTGCCCCCCATCGTCGAAGTGTTGTTACCCCCATTCCCGCGCCAATGATTTGAACTGGCTTAGAGCCATTCGTATAGCTTGGATATAATCGTATAGCTCCTGAAATTTTATAAATACCCTCTGTTAAGAATATAGCTCCTCCACTTTCTGTATTTTGTGATAAATAATTGATTGCTTCCTGAATCTGAATTTGATCATTTTGTCCAGAACATACATAATCGGCGCCGTCTTTGGATTTCTCGGATGCATTGGATGCAGCAACAATAAGTGTTGATGTTCGGCCCTTTGATGCATTGTTATTGCTCGTTGTGGAGATAGAGATGTTCCCACTTCCATCGAAATACCCCGTTCCTGTTACAGCGCCTGTTAATTCGATTTGTCTTGTTGTTTCCAGTTTTGTTGCTGTTGCCGAGTTCCCGGTTAAATCCCCAAAAAAACGACTGGCTTTTACATCCCCGGATACATTCAATTCCCCCTGGACAGTAGCTTCGCCAGTAATAAGCGTATCCCCATGAATTGAGAACGTTGTATCATTCATAGATGCAATCGTCGTATTATTTACGTCCAATTTAATCCCTTTTTCATTGTAAACCTTGAGTTTTTGATCAGTAGCATCTATCTCGATCCCTACTACTGCTGTTCCATTTTGTTTTAATTCTACCCACTCTGAACCATTCCATATTTTTTGTGTAGCCATTTGTAACCCTCCCAAATAAAAATGAACAGATAGTGATTCTTAGTCACTACCTGTTAAATGTTTTATTCTTATTCATTTGTATCGATCCAAATATCATATATGTTCGGAGCCACCGGTGCAGCTGCGGATATCGTAATATGACCGCCTGCTACATATTTACCGGTGGGATGAATGTAATTATTGGCATGTACTTCGATTCCATCCAGCTTTTCTTTCTCAAATAGTGTATAAGGGGAATCGATTATTGTCCCTACTCCGTGATCATTTATTGCTCCATGCTCTCCGCTATCTGTTAAATCACCGGAGATAATGACCCCCTTCGCATTAGCTTCGACAATAATCCCATAGGAGGGCTTATTCGCATTTCCACCTTTTTTCATGTAGTTTTGGGAAACCACAGCGCATGTTACATCGCCTTTAAGCAGCAAGCCGGCATAGCTTAAATGAGATTCTTGTGAGCTGGAGGTGATGTGATTCCTTACGATAAACACATCGCCGCTCTCAACAACGATTGCCTCTTTCCCACTGTAACTTAAATGATTTTCAGAGATAATCGCCCCATTACCCGATTGGATATTAATACCTGCAAACTTTGCATATAAAATATGATTCCCGCTTATTTTATGACCGTATGTGGATTCAATCCCGATGTTACAAGACTGGATTATATTGTTGCTTATACTGCATGAGTCATAGGAGGTCACTCGAACACCGACACCTGAATTAAAAATTGTATTATCAGAAATAAATGCTCTCGAATTACTACCTATTGCACAATTAGTTGAGGAATGTATGGTATTATTCTTGATTGTTAAGGTTGATATAAATCCTTCGATTCCAGTATTGCAGCCATAAATCGTATTTTCATGAACAAGACATAAATGGGATGCTCGAAAACTAATAGCTCTACCAAGAGAGTTTACAATTATGCATTTTGAAATGACCGTGTTGTATGAGCCATTGCTTGTTATGGCAGATGCCGGTGAATGGTTTACATTAATGTTCAGATTCGTTATTACACTACAACTTGTGCCTGAATTTGTAATTACAACACCTTGCCCATTGGACTTCATGACTGTTCCGCTTCCTTGCCCTTCTAATGTCATGTATGAACGCATTAGAATCGGCTCCGTTATATTATAGCTTCCCTCCAGCAGTAGCACCCTGCCTGCTTGCACGGTTAAACGGTATCTGCTTGTTGAGTCCAAGGCTGTATTTAGGGGGGATTTTAAATCAATTGTTTTCTTATCAGCGTTATACATACTGGCTGGTATGACTTGCCCCGCGCCAGTGCCTTCGACAATTTCCAACTGATATCCGGAAATATTATTACCATATAACGCAGAAGATGTATCCGGAAGTGTCACTGTACTACCAGAACCACTTACAACCATTCCCTCTTCTATAACAAAACGGGGCAGACTATTTATTGCTTCATTAATTACAAGCTGATCATCTGTCCCTGTACAAACAAAATCAGCTGCTTTATTCAAAGAATTTGAAGCTGCTATTACAATAGTTGCCGAACTTTGACCTGAAAAGTCCGGAAGATGCGAGAGATCTATTTTTCCAAGCTCATTTAATCCAACATAACCATTCAACTGGTTTTTATTGGCGGAATCCTCAGGAACATAATTGAGTAGAGCTTGCTTCAATGCCAATCCTTCGTCTACATATTGTTTGTTCGCAATATCGAGTTCATCTAAGGGAAGTGCAACCCGCGATCTTCCATACCCATCACGTTTCATGAGGCTATCATTCACTGTATCTGATTGTGCCTCGATAACCCTTGCCACAACAGTATCAATCTCCTGTGGAATAATCTCTGCAGGCAGCTTTGCTGCGCCATTCAGCTTCACGATCTGATTCGGTCCTATACCCGTATTAAGAGAAAGCACCGGATTCAGATTGGGATCTGTCACGATAATATCTCCAGATGCGTCCCCACTGACACTGCTGACACTTCCGTTGCCTGCTTGTGCAATTAGCCTCCAATAAATCGGGTTTGTTGGCAAGGTTCCGGCGCTTGCAGCCTGGATGCAAACGTAGGAGCTGCCGCTATACGAAACTTTATTTAAAGGAGCATAGGCTTTCTCTGCATCATACTCCTCAAAAACAGAAAATCGGTCGACCAAATCATTGGCTGCCGAAATTGCTGTATTTGTGTCTGAAATAGCTTCCGTAGCATCCTCAAGCTTTTCATTCATTTCCTCGATTTTATTTCGCCCATGTTCTACCGTCCCACTCAGGGCTTCTTGAATAACCGCAGCGCTTGCAATACTGTTCTCCAATGCTGTTTCAAGCAAATGCCCCTCAGTAATATCTGCTTCTAATGAAGCAAGAAGTTGAACCATTTCATTTAAGCTTGTTTTGGCCTCATTCGCTGTTCCGATAGAAGCATCCAAGCCTGCTTTTGCCGTAGAAGACGCTCCGGTGCTTTCATCTAGTGTCTCTTTCGCTTCCAACGCGGCTGCAACGCGGATATCCAAGTCAGACTTCATCACGGCTGCGCTTGCAAGCTCAGCTTCTAAATCCGTTTGCAGTGTTGAACCCGTCGTAATATCCTGCTCAAGCCCCTGCTTTAATTCGGAACCTGCTAAAATGCGTCCTGTAAGCTCATCTTCTAGCGTTGCTCCACTTGCTATGCTTGTATCCAACGCTTCCTTCTTAAGAAGACTTTCACTAATGCTTTCGTCTAACTCTACTTTTTTCAATGCTGCATCCCCGGAGCTGGTTTCCAGATTATCCTTCACCAGGCTTGCCGTCGCTGTGCTTTCATCGAGTTCAGATTTTTTTTGAATTGCAGCTTGGATCGTGCCATCCAACTCATCATGAAGTAACGAGCCCCTGGAATGCGCTTCGTCTAGTTCATTTTTAAGTATGCTCCCCGCGGCCAAGCGATCATTCAAGTCTGATGCAGTAGCCTGACCCGTTGCGATAGCCTCATCCAGAACCTGTTTCGAATCGTTTGCAGCAGCCGTCGATGCTTCCAGAATGCTATTTGTTATGCCAGCTGCACTAACGCTTTGTTCCAGATTTGACTTTACTGTGGTTGCTGTAGACACGGCTTCATCTAGCAGAGATTGGACTTCCGCTCCATTCTCTACACGGATGTCCAAGGATTCTTTCAACGTAGATCCCTCTGTAATGCGGCTTCCTAGCTCGTCCTTTGTAGTGCTGGCTATGTCATGAATCTCTTCCAAGGCCAGCCTCGAGCCCTCCGCGGCCAGCCTGCCCGCATCAAGGGCTTCTCTGACCTGATTGGCTTCAAGCTCTGATTGCTCCAATGCTCCTTGAGTCGAATTCGCTGCGGCGATTGTTTGTTCTAAATCCATCTTTAATGCCGAACCAGCGATTGTGTCGTTTTCGAGTTGATGTTTCAGTGTAGTGCCTGTTGCAAGATCAGCTTCAAGCTGATGCTTCAGATTCTCTCCCGCAAGGACGGCTTCATGTAAATCATCGACATGCTGTACAACTTGACTGGCTTGCTCCACAACTTCTTGGAGCGTCTTCGTAACATGGGTTCCGTCCGATTCCACCCAAACACGTTCACTCGAAATAAAGGTATTTCCCGTCCCCATGAAAGTAAAAACAAGGGTTTTGCCATCATTTGAAGGATCAAATTCTACATAACCATGCAGATAGGATACTTTGTACTTCGTATCTGAAACTGTGCCATTGTCAATTTCATGCCACATCTCATTATTCCCCGTTACAATTACCTTCTGGAATGAGTCTGGGATTTCAGGTAATTGTACCAATCCGTTTTTAACCACACGGGTCATCTGAATGGGAATATACGGGTCGGAGTCACTGCCTTTACGACGAACACTAATCATACTTTCTTTATAATCAAAGCTGCTCATACGATCATCCTTTCCTGTTTACGTGATGGAATTTAATGCAAGTCTAAGCCGGTTGATGTCATTGGCATAAACCGTATCCCCAGTGTATCTTAGGGCTGGGACACTGGTCGGGGGATTCATTTCATTGATTGCTTGTACTGCCTGCCTATAGTAATAAGCTTCAAAGACATTCCCTGAATACGCTGTAGTGAAGCTGTAATTCCCCAGACCCTTATAATTTCGGAATTCATTGATTCTGCTGGTTAATCTGTTCCATTCATTAGCTGTCAGGTTAAAACCTCCGCCTGGGCTTTTTGAAATGTCCCAATCAAAATCATAGGGTCTATTTTTGAGCGTTGTTACTTGAAAAGAACGATAGCCGGAATAATTAAGCTGTGTATCAAATGCCCTCACTCTAGCCAAATAAGTGGTGTCTGGTGACAATCCGGTCATAGAAGCATAGGCAGAGCCGCCATATTTGGTCGCACGATGAATCAGATTGCTTCCACTCGAATTATAAAGCTCAAACTCAAATCCACTCATCCCAGAGCCACTGTCCGAACCACTGGCATATAAGGTGATATAATCTTTCTGAACATCTGTTGCATATAAAGTTATAATTACGGGTGCCGTCACATCCAGTGTTCTTACTGTGGTTGTTCCAGAGCTCCCATCACCTACGGAATTGTATGGAGTTACCGCAATGGTATAGACTGTGTATTCATAATCAACTGGAAAAGTTGCTGATAAGGTGCTTGTGCTTGTCTTATAATAGTTGTTGGCATAAATGTTATAACCAGTCGCCCCGGAAACAGAAGTCCAGGATACTTCAACTTTGTGCTGTCCACTGGAATACAGTGCCCTTGCACTGACACTCGGTCTACCGCTCGGAGGCTGAGGCGCAGCTTGTGTAGTAAAGCTTCTGCTTCCGGCAGAATACCAGCTGTCATTCAAAGCTTGTACCTCGGCTGAAGCACTATAGGTTGTTCCTGCGGATAATCCGGTAATGCTCCCCCAGCTTGTGGAGTAACTCGTCCCACTCATCGGTGGGGCATCCGGAAGGTATACATATTTTCCATTAACATACACCCTGGCACTTTTGTAATAGCTCTTGTTCCAATAATTGCTTAGGTCACTTATATACCACTGCGCACCCGTTTGACCGATACTTGTTATATTTAAGATTGCCACTGCATCACCCCTAACATAGGAACAGTAATAAACAAGTTCACTCTATGAAGAATGACCTTGTTATTTAGTATTAGTATGATATTTTTCTATTGCTCTGTAGATGAATAGAACCCTAAAGCTGCTCAAAAAGATACATGATACACTCTCCACGTGGTATAATATTCCAAAACCAAAGGAGGCTTTTTAGCCTTATGAAAAAATATTTGATTGGCTTCATCTCGGGAGCATTACTGGCCACAGTTGGGTCTGTTTATGCTTCGGATGCCCTTGAGAAAGTAGAAGCTTATTTGAAACCACAATCCGTCAAGCTGAATGGGCAATCCGTAGCATTGGAAAACCCGGCCATTGTCTATGATGGAAGCACGTACTTAAAGGTCAGAGACATTGGCAAAATCACAGGCCTTCATGTGGATTGGAATGCTGAGACTGAGACGGTTGAATTGAATAGTGGTAAAGAAAACAGCGTAACCCCATCTCCCGCCAACGATCCGACAATGGCCGATGGCGATATAACTGACTATTTACAAATCAGAGATATAGTTAACGGTCCATTTAATCATGTCTATGACAAAGATGCCAATGTCATGAAATGCTATTTAACTGATCTGCAATATCAAACCTATAAAAGAATAAAATCCAAACAACTTCAAGTACTATTTTTGACGAAGTCTAATGGAAGCTCAGAGGAGCTTGCTAAATATTCAGAACTATTTGGAAATGAATCTTACAGGGAAGCCAAATTGCAGTGGGAATATATTTATAAAGGGCAAACCGTTCTAGTTTTTTATGATGACAAAGATAACTTAACAAAAGACCTGGATATGAAATAAGATTCAGGTCTCTTCAAGCAAATTTTGCCGCCACAGTTAGTCCTGTTACAGTCGCGCTACCAAAATCCCAATTCCCTTAGCATATACTTTCTCCAAAGCTCCTGGTTGAATAGTTACTTTTCCATATTGATTAGTAGGCGGACTCCTCAAAAAGATTCACCACCACCATTCCCGTGATATAATATACCAAAACAATCGGAGGTGTTTAGTTGCATGAAGAAATACTTTATTGGCTTCATTTCAGGAGCGATGCTGGCCACAGTTGGGTCTGTCTATGCTGCGGATGCCCTTGAGAAAGTAGAAGCTTATTTGAAACCTCAATCAGTTAAGCTGAATGGCCAATCTGTCACTTTGGAGAACCCGGCTATTATTTATGATGGAAGTACATACTTAAAGGTCAGAGACATCGGCAAAATTACAGGTCTTCATGTCGATTGGAATGCTGAGACTGAGACGGTTGAATTGAGTAGTGGTAAAGAAAACAACGTAACTACATCCCCCGCCAACGATCCAACAATGGCCGATGGCGATATAACTGACTATTTACAAATCAGGGAGATAATTCATGGTCCATTTAATCATGTCTATGACAAAGAAGCCAATGTCATGAAATGCTATTTAACTGATCTGCAATATCAAACCTATAAAAGAATAAAATCTAAACAACTTCAAGTACTATTTTTGACGAAGTCTAATGGAAGCTCAGAGGAGCTTGCTAAATATTCAGAACTATTTCGAAATGAATCTTACAGAGAAGCCAAATTGCAGTGGGAATATATTTATAAAGGGCAAACCGTTCTAGTTTTTTATGATGACAAAGATAACTTAACAAAAGACTTGGATATGAAATAAGATTCAGGTCTCTTCAAGCAAATTTTTCCGTCACAGTTAGTCCTGTTACAGTCGCGCTACCAAAATCCCAATTCCCTTAGCATATACTTTTTTCCAATATCGTATTTTCAATTACATTGCACCGCTGGGCTAACATAGGAACAGCAATAAACTATATCACACTATAAAGAATGACTTTGTTATTAAGGTATTTCCCAGCATTCTGTAGGCAGACTCCTCAAAAAGATACACCACCACCATTCTCGTGGTATAATATACCAAAACAATCGGAGGTGTTTAGTTGCATGAAGAAATACTTTATTGGCTTCATTTCAGGAGCGATGCTGGCCACAGTTGGGTCTGTCTATGCTGCGGATGCCCTTGAGAAAGTAGAAGCTTATTTGAAACCTCAATCAGTTAAGCTGAATGGCCAATCTGTCACTTTGGAGAACCCGGCCATAGTTTATGACGGAAGCACTTACTTAAAGGTCAGAGACATCGGGAAGATTACAGGCCTTCATGTAGATTGGAATGCTGAGACTGAGACGGTTGAATTGAGTAGTGGTAAGGGGTTCGATTTAGATGGAAACCCTTCATCTATAGCTCAGACTGATGGAATTGAATCCATAGAATTTAAACTAGAAGTATTGGATGACTACATTACCGATTCAGAAGGAACTGCATTAAAATATAAAGATACAATATATTTGCCATTAACAACGGGAGCACAAAAATATAACATTGATAAAAGAGAAATTGTATATACAGTTAAAGATAAAACGGTGTCATTTACAGGGAAATCCATAAATATTCCTATACTCGATAAATTCGAACCGAATTGCGATGGTTTTTTTAAAAATGGGATGGCTTTTGTCAGAGAAGATATTTTCTCTCAGGTAAAAAAATAAGCTCAGTTCACTGAGCTTTCTTTATTCAAGTAAAATATTAATTTCATTATTATTCTCAAGCAATTGCCCCCCGATCGTCTCAACTATCGTTTTGATATCAAAATATTTAGTTCCTTTGTGCTCAATAAATCCTTCTGAAACAACCAGGTACTCGTTAAAATAAGTGCTATTAGATGTAATAGTAATTTTAGAATTTCCTTTCAAAAAAACCATTTGTTGAAAATCGACATTAAACTGGGCATCTCTTTTTGTAACATTTAAGACACCTACTATCACGATTGCAGGAGCGTATATTTTCGAGTTAATTTTTAATAACTCTACCCTATCATTAAAAACCATCTTTATATTATTTGTGTAAAGTTCAGAATTTATAGTATTCATTATCTTCAACACACCTTTATCCAAATTTGGCAGTAACACCAGAAACGTTACCAGAAAAATTTACATTTCCATTAAAAAACCAATTACCAGAGCAGACTATATTTAAATCTCCTCCAATATTGACTTGGGTTAAACCATCGTGTATTTTAAATAAAATATGGTTACCACTATACCAATATGTGTCAGCCCAGCCACTAGTCATAATTACCCTACTTCCATTTTCCGCAGTACGAATCGTAGAACCTGTTATTGTAGTGGAATAAATACCGTTCCCATCTATGAACGTTTGCCCGTTAGAATTCTTTATTTTTATTGCACCATTTTCAATATATAGACCCCTATAATCCAATTGAGCATATGAAGTACCATTGTTTGTCGTAGCTCTAATACCACTACTATCCATAGTGATTGATGTTGGTAAAGGCGCCGTTAGACGTAAGTCACTCCGCAGCAAAGAGTCTTTATTATTAATGACATATACAGCACTGTTATATGCGGAGTCAGCCTTGTTTTGTGCACCACTTGTTGTTTCTTTTGCATTCCAAGCAGCGGATGAGCCAATTAGATGATCTCCAATGGTACCTCCTCCAACTACAATTTGATTTGCATATAGTTTGTCAATATAATTACCATTAATAAGATTACCATTCAGAATATTAGTGCCATTAATACTTAAAGAGGTACAATCTATTGCCCCTTGAATGGTTGCCTTACTCGCCGTTAAATTCCCCGCCATATCCACCCGGAACGGGGCACTAGCGAATGTGGCATTTCCCAAGCTAATTCCGCTTCCATTTGCCTTAAAAATTGCGTTCCCGGAGCCAATATTTAAATTGACTCCGTACATATCCCCCGCTTTAATCTTGGAGGCCGTTATGCCTTCCCCGTCAATCACTGTGGTGCCATCCTTGCTGGTGATTTGAACGGCTCCATTCTGCACATACAAGCCCCGATGATCCAAACGTGCGAATTTGGATACGTCTGAAGTACTTGCGGTAATCCCGTTTCCATCCATTGTTATGGACGTCGGCAGAGCAGCTTGCAGGCGCAAGTCATTGCGAATTGCGGTATTAATCTGCGTCGTGTACGTAGTGGATGTCACCAGCGTTGTATCAGAATAAGCCTTGGATGCAGCGACAGCTTGGTTTGCCTGGGTTTGTGCGTAGGAGTTGGCCGATCTCTCTACACTGTTCCAGTAGTTTGCAGAGGAAATCACCGTATCCGATATTTTCTCCCCGCTGTCTCCCACCATAATTTGATTGGCCCGAAGTTTGACGAATTCACCCAGAATCCCCTTGACCCGTTCGGCCACAATCCGGTCCGGTGTAATGACAGCCCCCCATGTATTCCCATTATCCTGCGTCAGGGCAACAAGTCCATGTTGAATAACAACATATTTATCAGGGTCATTCAAATCCCGGGTGATAATGCCTTTACGGCTAATTTCCACACTCTCATTATTGGAGGCCACAATAGTTCGTTTCGCCGCATCAAAGTCCGCCTGAATGCCTGCATAAATCTCATTGGATTTGGAATAGGCCTGTTCCCACTTGTAATGATTCATATTGACGGAGGTGGAGGTGCTGATGGATTTATATAAATCCTTCAAGAATCTGGCTTCATCACTTAAAAGCTCTGTTACATTGGAGATGGTTAAATTCACGCCGCCGGACTCATAATCGAATTTCATTTCTACAATCTTGGCTTGAATATGGATGCCGAGCTTTTCATAGTGAATCCTGACCATGTCCCCCAATTTCACTTTATCCCAATTATGTTTTTCTTCAAGGCATTCCCAGAAATTGACGATTTCGATTTCCGCCACGACTTTGGGCTCACGGTATTCTTTGAATTGCTCGACTGCCAGGTGGTAGAGCTCCTGCTCATCATCAATACTGTCATTCACAAGCTCTTTCTCAATCGTGTACTGATTCCATTCCGTAATTTGGTCCGGTGAAAAATTCGATTCTACGGCGATTTCTGCCTGCAGCGCTGAAATTTGCCTGGCCGCCGCCTTGAATTGAGCGTCGGTCGCCTCTAGCAAGGCCCGTTGATTCGTGATTTGCTGCTGCTTGGTCTTTTTTTGCGTAACCAATGAACTGGTGCTTTGGTTGTTGGCATTTGCTACTGAGATTTGATCCTCCAAAACGGCAAGCTCATTTTGCAAGGTGGTCAATTCATTGTCTTGTTCAGTCCGAGTTCGCTGCAATTGAGATTGCTGCTCCGTTAGTTCCTTGTATTGCCCATTCTTGCTCTGAACCATAATTTGGTAATCGAGAAGGGCATGGCACAAAGAATCACTCATATACGCGCTATGAGATAGCACTTTTCGCTGCTCATCACGAGCGAAGGGTGCAATAAAAAAAGAATAATCTTCTACATAGTTGGTGCCGGTCGGATTTACACCAGCTATGGATATTCCATCCTTCCCAAACACCTTCAGCCGGGTACAAAAATCATCTGTATTCTGTTGAACGGAGGCTGATCGCAGCAATTTACCGTAAGACACACTAAAGCGTTGATCAACTCCATACTGATCCGGTTGATAGAAATGGATTTTACGGTGAACCGTATCGTAGATCAGCAAGGCATGAAACTTTTCCGCTGCCTCAATCAGCGCATCATTCACATTTTTGGAGGAAATGTCTAATGACCGATACATGGTATCGAAGCTCGCATGCACGTACCCTGGAGACCACAATGTAGACTTCAGTAAATCCTTAAGAACTCGGGTTGCGGTATAGCTGACAACAGAATAGCTTCGGATCAGCTTATCCGTCAGCTCGTAGCCTAATCCATAGCCGTGTACCTGCTTATAATCTTTATCCTCATCCATGGTATCCTCAGGATTCACAATAAGATACCATTCCTCATCACTACCTTTCACAAATTTGATCAGATAACGGTTTTTCAACAAATCCACATGTTGATTCCGTTCCAGCTGATGGTGTACATCCTTTTCATACGGCAGCTTGAAATCCAGTTGGCTGATGGCGCCCAGCTTCAAATCCTGGCTGATATCATAAGCATCATTAAGAATCGCAATCACCTGGCGATTGGGCTTGCATAAATATAGCTTGGGCTTGAGTACATCGCCTGAAGCCACCTCGGCCTGTTCAATCATAGTCCCCCTCCTCTATTGGTGCATAATATAAAACTGATATTTCCACTGAAGCTTGCACTTCCCAAAGATTTGTAATCGATTAGCCCCCTGACTCATCGTCAGAAAGTGACCTTCAAAGTTGTCATACCGGTAGGTCAACGGGATGCTCGTCTCGATGATTTCCTGTTCGAAATCGATCATCAGTCGTTCGTTGTCCAGCAAGCCGGAAACAGTACACCACTGACCGCCATGAGACGTGTTGATAATTTTAAAATCATCGCCCGCACCGATTTTACGGATGTAAACAATCGGCTTACACTCCGTATCGCCCAAATTCTCGAAGGTGTAGTCTGCCCCGGCAGCAGCGTTTGCCGAATAATCGAGCAGGGCTGATGTATAGACGGGGGAATAGGCATATGGACCATTGCAGCGGAATTTCAGAGTTACATAACCGGACTGGAGTCCATTATGAACAAGCTCCGGGCTGTCTACAACCAAACAATAATAAATCACATTCAAATTGTCGGAGAATTGAAGGGGAGCGTAATAGCCCTGCCCGGTGAGCCATTTTGCGGCACGACGAAGCAGAGCTGAATCCCACGCATGCTCAAAAGCAAATGTCACCGAAAATTCCAGCGGCGACTTCTGCAGGCCAAAAAAGTAGGGTTTATCACGCCCTCGGATTATCTGCTCCTTAATCGTTCTTGCGGCCGCGAATGGCTCCGCGCTTAGGCCGCTATCTATGTTGACATTGGTGATACCATACGCGTCGGAACGCTCCCCATTAAAAATAAAATGTTGACTTGAACGAATGGACATTGTTTCACCTCGCAAAAAAGAAGACCTCTTCTGAGGTCCCCCAGCTTATTTGTATCTGCCTAACTGCATACCGCTTTTAATCTTGTTAAAAAATGCACTGACTCCGTTTTCATCCCCCGTCAGTTTATCGATATTGACAGACAAATGTATCGTCGTATCCCCGGCAACTGCCGTATTCGCAGCAGGGATGCGCAAGCTGCCGAAATCCGGCATGAACTTTTGAATAATACTTTTTATATTCTGGATCGGGCTATTCATGACTACTTCGGATTTACGCAAGATGGCCGACACCTCATCGGAGCCTAAATTGTCAAGCCAGTGGTCAAAGGACGTACCAGGAACACCAACCTCCCCCCCTTGATGATAAAGCGGTTTGCCGTTCTTAAACCAGGTCCCGTTACTATAGGATATACCGGCATCCGGACCAAAGAGTTTAGAGAGCTCCTGATTAGCCTTTTCATATTTCTGCCGAAGCTCAGCGTTTGAAGTAGCTCTCCAAGCGTTACTGTTATTTATCATTTGCTGAATGATGCTGTCTTCATCCATCCGTTTCCCAACTGTTGCATTCGCAGGTGACGACGATGATTGCTTTAGAACGCCCATTTCCCCATAGGGTTGATTGGCCAGGTTGTTAAACAACTGAAGTGCAGCTTCAACCTTTGCGATCAAATTTGTGGAAATAGATTGACCTATAAGGTCCGTTTGGGTACTGATGTTCGTTTTAAGAGTTTCCATTTGGGTTGTAATCCCTGTCACATGCCCCCCCAATAAATCTTGCTGCAGCTTGGCATACTCTGCATCATTGTTCAGCATGTTATTCCAATACAACTGATAATCCTTCTTTTTTTGTTCCCACGTGGCCTTGTTCGCCTCATAAAGAGCATCTTCTTTATTTTGTTCCACTTCGATTTCTTTTTGCTTTTGAGCTAACAAATCATCGAAATTTTGCTTGCGCAGAGCAATCTGGCGGTCGTACTTCAGCTTCTCGATTTCATTTTGCTTAGAAGCATATTCCTGCTCCAATTCTTTCTGCTTGGCCTTGCCCTCCAGGGATTCATCCAGCTGATATTTATTAATCTGGTCCTGGATAGCTTGAGCCTCCTGCTGCTTGGAGGTCAGGTCACTTTGATAACGCTCGGTTTCAACCTCTCGGTCCAAGGATTGTGTCAGTTCACGGATGACAGCTTCATACTGCTTCAGTTCATCATTCAGATTTTTACTGGTGCGCTTATGTCGTTCATCCTCCGCAGCCAGCAGTTCATCATAGTACGCTGCGTAAGCCTCGGAGAGTTGGCCGATAGCTTCCGTTATATTGGATTTCAGCTTGCCCTGCATATCCTTCTGGACCTGATAAATCTCTTTCTCCGCTTCCTTGCGCTTCTCCGCATTCGCATCACGAATTGCTTGAATCTGCCGTTCGGCTTCAACTGAATCATGCTCATAGCTGCGTATCTTTTCAAATAAGTCCGTAAAGTATGGATTGTCGTCAGCATGATTGTTCAGGACGCGGTTCCACGCATTAAATTCATCCTGAACACTCAGCCGATCAAAAGACTTTTCGCCTTCAATCCAGTCTTTGGAGTGCGTGAAACGGGCTTCAACCAGGGATTGAGCATATCTCTCAGCAGATTCTTGAGCGGCCCCTATATCACCCGTCATTTCCTTTATTTTATCGAAATTGGCACTCCAGGCTTGTTTGAGCTGAGACAATTGGCTGAACAGCAATTCCGCAGCCTTTTTTTGATCCTCCAGCAAATCCAGATCCCGATTACGGGCTTCAACAGTTAAACTGTTATTGTCATGGATCGTCTGGGATTGTTCAGCAAGCTTGTTCAGATAATCATAATATGCTAGCGAAGCATCCCCGCTTGGATTAAACCACGCGTCAAAGAATGCCCTGTTTGTCTCTTTAGAGGTGTTTAGCTTTGCATTGTCATCCCTATTTCTCAACCCTTCGGCATAGATCTCCAACTGCGCATTAGCCGCCGCGATTTCGTCCATGGCCCCACGCTGCTGCTTCAGTAACTGATTGCTTTCCATGATAGCTTGAGTAAAATAGGTTTGTTTATCCGCCGCTGATTTCTGGCGGTTAGCCAGTTTCTCAGTCAGACTAACCTGCTCTTGCATTAATCGGATATTTACCAGCCGAGCCTGATATTCTTGATTGAAGGTATCAATGAATTGCTTTGTGGCATCCTGTGCTTCCAATGCCTCTTTAAGCTGATTTTCCTTGACACTTGTGCTTTTATTGGAGCTCGTCACGCCGAAATTCGGATCGTTCACCAACCTCTGAAGCTCGGCAATTTGCAAATCCAATGATTCATTATTTTGGATATATTGTTGAAGGGCTTCAATGGCCGAACGCCGCTGCGCTTTTTTTGCAATTTCTGCTTGCTGCTGCGCATGCTCCTTCTGCTGACGTTGGTCCAGGAAAACCTGAACGCCCGGGAATGGTTTGGTCGGTTGAAGCTTGGCCTGGGCTGCAAACGGCGAAAGGGCATTGGCGGCAGGTTCCTCAGTCTTGTTCTCTTCCTCAGTTTCTTTATTCAGATCTGCTATTTTTTGCTTTGCTTCTTCAACTGATTTGATATTTTTTAACTCGATATTGTATAAGCGTATACGAGCTAAAGAATTGGCTAGTGTCGCGGTTGTTGACCGTTTTTCGGCCTCTAAATCTGCGATTGCTTTTTCAACCTTTGCTTTCCGAACCGCTTGTAGTGCAGAAAGCTCTATTTTATAGCTATCTCCAACCTTAGTGATGCTTCCTGCCAGTTCCGGATATTTAAGCAGTAAGTCAGATACCTCACTTGCATGCAAGGACTGGCCGTGTGCCAGACTATAAATGACTTGATTTAAGTCCTTGACCTCAGCTGTTGAATTCGCAAAAACCGATTTCATTTTCTCGCGCATGGTCTCAAATTGCTTCCCACTCTCAACTAACTGGGGTTTGACCGAATTATTCAGTGTTGAGGAAATTTGACTCAAGGCTTGAATAACCTGAGGATTGTCCTTATAAATCTCTTTTAATCGACTCGTAAACTGCTCAACGGACTCGGACGACCGTAATGATTCGATGATTAGGGTAGATTGGGATAAGAAATCGGCTTCGGACATTGTCACTAAATCCAGATGCTCAATGACCTTGCTGATTTGTTCCTTGTATTCCTCTGCGATAGTGATATTCTTATCCGTACTTGCCAAGTCAAGCAGCGATCGAAAATATGATTTAGCCTCAGTGCTAGTTCGGCTGAGCTCATTTCTAAGCTTGACCAGCTCCATTTTTGAGGCAGCAAGCCGCTTCTTCTCAGACTCATAGAATGTTTGGGAACCCTTCGTCCTATAGGCCCCCGTGTTATTTTGATAATTGGTAATTAACGTCTCACTATTCTGGATACTCTCTTTCTTCTTCTCAACACTTCGAAGCAGATCATTTCGTGTTTCTATATTTTTCTTGATATCCAGGACTGTCTCTTGACGGGCTTGCTCCGCTTGCGCCTTGGTCAATTCCCGTGTGTAATCAATTTCTTGTTTTAACTGCTGGCCTACTTTTAAATGAGTCCTGCCCTTCTCATCAATCTTTTCTACAAGACTCGGCAGCAAATTCCCAAGTTGTTGTGTAATCTGAAAGTATTCTTTTTCCTGAGCCGGACTGGCGAATTGCTCCCCATTGAATGTTATACCATTCAACTCTTCATAGGTAGCAAGCAATTTCTCAACTTCTGTCCTCTGGCTTCGATAGGATTCAAAAATACGTTTCTCCTGCTGCTCCTGCTCCTTCCTTTTTTCATTCACTTCAGAGGTTTTATTGATGATGAGTTCTAAACCGAAGCCAATGGCCGCTAATCCAGCACCAACAAGGGTAGAAGCAAGAAATGAACGCACCGCTGCCTTAGCTGCGGTAGCCGTAATCGTAATCCCGCTGAAAGCAGCAGATAGCAAGTTTCCGGAAGCGGCAGCTGTTCTAAAATTTGCATGTAATAAAATAGCCGCCATTCCTGTCGCACCAAACAGCACAGGCAGTACCCCTACTTTATCTATCAGGGCCTTCATCCCTTCGCCCACACTTACCGCTGCCTGCAACAAGGAGATCATGGTATTGTTAACAACGGCATCACCCATCGTCAATGATAAGTCCTGCCAAGAAGTCCGCACTAAGCTTATTCTCGCTTCTAATGACTGCATGTAATTGTCATTTTCTCTGAAGGCAGATCCATTGGAGCTTAGGGACGTTCGGGCAGCTTCCATCGCATAGGAGTAGTTATCCATTAATGCCATGAAATTCGACACCTGGGTACGACCGCCTATTGTGACTGCAATACTTTCTCGCTGCTCTTCCGATAGTAAGCTCCATTTTCCGGCAAGATCTTCAAGGATATCGCCGGCGCCTCTCATTTCTTGATTCATATTCCGTACGGAAACACTAACAGATCCCAAAATAGCATCCGATTGGGATAATGTTGACAGTCGGCTATAAATATCCTTCAACCCACTGCCTGCTTCTTTTCCACCCTCGTTCGTTGCAGCCGTAAGTGCCGTTACATGACCGAGAAGCTGATCAAGACTGACCCCATACGTTCCGGCCGTTTTCCCGGCCGTATTCAACGCCTCGGTCAAATCCTTTGTAGATACATCATACCTGCCGCTAACTTCGTTCAGTTTGTCCGCAATGGCAATACTATGAGATGCTTCTACATTAAAGGCGTTAATTGCTGTGTTCAATGCTTCAAAAGATTCATCCGGTGTGAGCTCGGAAATGTTCTGCATAAGCACAGCGGTTTTTGCTAAAACAACCGCATCTTCTGCCTTGAAGCCCTGGAGGGTCATACCTTGTGCAGCCTCGTTCACTTCTTTTAGGGATCGGCCAAGTTCTTTGGCAGTTGCAATGTTTTGGCGCAGAATTTTATCAAAATCGGTATCCATATTCATAGCGCGGCGTAAACCATTTACCTGCCTGTCCACATCGATTATCATCACCGTCACTGCGGACAAAAACTTATATAAATAACTCAGGTAGTTGCCGAAAAACGATAGCCGCTTTTCTGTCTGCTCACCCGCAGCTTGAATTTGATTCGTTATTTGGGTAATTTGTGTAAACGTATTTTGATTAATGTTCGTGGTCAAGCTTAATCTTTTTAAGGAAGGATTCCGTTCAATACGTTGAATGGATTCGTTTAAGCTTCCAATAATTTGTGCTGTATTTAAGCTTGTATTGAGTAAAATGGTTAATGAACTTCGATTTTCAGCCATTGTCCCCCCCCTTTCTTTAAAAACAAAAGGAAGCAGCCTGAATGCTAGCTTCCTCTAATATTATTGCTGCTGTTCATCCTGTTTCGGGTTTCTCAAATATTGCTTGGCTTCGACTAAAGCCTCTGCTTCGGCACCTTCCAATTTCGTCCGATCTAAGAAAGTTAAGATGTTCTGCACCACATACTCCGGCAATTCATAGTTAAACATATATATTCCTCCTTCAGTTTTTATTGGCATGAGGTTGAAGAGACTGTTCAATAACCGCTTCCCCAAAAATAGTTCCTGTGTTACGTGCGGCTTTAAGCACTTCCTGCATAATCAGTTCCAACTGCTCTTTAGGAAAATGATCATAGACCTCTTCCATTATTCCAGTATCCAGCAGCATATCCGTTACTTTGATTAAATGTTCGATGTTCTTAATTGCGGGAATCGGAACATCTGTAAACTCTTTTAGAATTAATGCGTAGAGAAGAGATAGCGATGCGGCAATCGTTTCATCGGTCACTTCTTCGTTTCGCTTCAATTCCTGCAAAACCGAAAAATATTGCACCATCACACGGCGGATCTGAGATTTCCGGAAATGGAGTTGAATTTTAACATCATACTTATCTAGAATTCGAATTAGCTTCTCTTCATTTAAAACCGAATTTTCTTTTTGAATAGCGGCTGCAGTAAGCTTTGTGGATTTTGCCATCTTATGTGTCTCCTTTTCAAATAAATAATAAATCTTATATGAATCCCTTATGTTCAAAAGCCCTGTGTCAAGAGCTTCTCAAGATAAGCAAGGCAGGGATGAGCCCCTGCCTTGAATGCCTGTTATTCCTCTAACAAGTCGATCACAACCATAGAGGTAGACTTTGTGTCCTTCAACACCTCTGCTGAGAAATTGAACGGCTTCGGATCCCCTGTTGCCGCCATTTCAATTGTGAATTCATTCAGGATTTTGAGCTTGGGAATAGTGAAGAGCGCTGGAACGTCTTGTCCCTCCTCATTTCTCCACAAGGTTTCTCCTTCCAGCAAATACGTCCCGGCAAATTTATCCGAGCTGATGCTCAGAGATTTTTTGTTGGCCGCATTGTAATAGTAGTCAACAATAACCTGTTCCCCTGCTGCTGGAGCATCCGCACCCGACAAAGTCGCCACAGTCACTCCACCATCCTCTGTAAAAGAAGCGGTCAGTTTCCCGCCTTCCATCGAAATACCATCCTCTGTTTTGTAAATAAATACCGGATAGTCTGCTTCCGAGGTTACTTTATGGGATAGCTTCACTTCCTTACTGCCTGCGTTATCCACGACCCGCAGTACTTCCTTTTTATGAACGGGACGTGAGGATTCCTTAAAGGAATCTCCAACCAACAGCCCTAGCGATGCTTTACTAATTAAAGCATCCTCCATCTTCATGGAGATTTCCTTCTCCGAATCCCAACCGATTAGCTTCGGATTCCCTCGGCCACCGCGGGCATATACGGTGGTTGCTTTAGATTCCAGGCTGGAGGTAGTCAGACTTTCCAAATAAACGACAGGTTCCTTGGTTACAACATCCTTCAATACCACATTACAAATTTCACGTGTGCCGTACCTCATACACAATTCCTCCTAGGAAATAAATAAATTTTGAGTTATGTTAGTTTGGAAATCCAATGCTTGAATTGAATCTGTTTCGAATCTGCACCATGCAGCAGGGCCTGAATGTTCATTTCATAATCATCCAGCAGCTTCATACGGCTAAATTGGTTATGAAATTGAAACATGTTCAAATCGAAAACATTAAACAGATTAAGACCATTAGCACGGGAGCATAGAATGGAGATTAAGTCGGAGAAGTTTAGACTTTCATCCGTGTCCTCCTGCTTCAATTGATGAATTTTCTTTTGATTTCGAAGCATTTGCTCTTTAATTTTTCTGGCCTGCTCGTTTAAAGGATTGAAGGCCCCTTCTTCTGCTGATCGGATACAGTTCTGAATTTTAATCACATGAATGATTTGCTGAAATGCCTCTGAAGAAACAATGCTGCCCCCAATACTCAGTCCTTGCTCCCGATGATATTCAATATCCGTTCTCAAAAATAAAGCCAAGCTCTTCGTATATTGATGGATAAGCTCCGCTTGGTTTGAGAGGAAAATAACGTCGGCAATACTGAAATCCGCAGGAATGTGCCTCGCTGCTTCTTCTCCAAACAATTGCTCCTGGTCTAAGGTGACGAGATTAAGTGCCTGGATATATGAACCATGACCCATTAAAATGATTTCTTTGAGTGTAAGAGGGAAAATTTCAATGCCGTTAATAGTTGTTGGTAACCGGGCTAATGTATTAAGTTTGATACTTTCTACATCCATCTCGTTTATCCTCAATTAAAATCGACGGTTTTGTACACCAGATAACTGCCGGTATACAGTTCATTGAGAACAAAGTCATTCATAACGTAGAATTCCAGCTTACCAATTCCAATCCCCCGCTGTTGGTTAAACAACTCGTCAATTTGATTCAGCATATAATCCACTCGCGTTCCTCCCTGGGCTACCGGCAGCAAATCCGTATGAGTAAACACGTGAAAGTAGATAAGCCCTGATTTAAAGGTTTGTTTAACAGGTTGGAATTTCTTCAATGTCACGGTGATATACGTTCGAGGTTGCTGATCGATTTTAGGAACGAACCTGTAGGAGTAAATTCCCTGATAAATTAACCCCGAAGGATCCTCAACAGCCGGTTTATTTAAAAAGTCCGGTTCAGTGTAAAATAAAGCTTTGCACAATTGTTCTGAACCAACCATACGATTAATAATTTTATTCTTATAATCTGTAAGCTCAGCTAATCTGGTCATAAGTGAGACACTGTTCACCTCCTGTATACGAATTGCAGACATCCGGCATATGCGTCATTGCTGTAAAATGATGATTGTTTCTTTAACAATCCCTCCCTCCTTCTTTTCCGGCTGCCCCTTACATTTAGTTAATAGGAGATATGAATGCATTTCGTAACTTTTTCCTGTAAAATATTATTATTTATTTAATTTTTATCCATTTTCCTTTTGGCATCACATTTTTTACATTTGCTTTGCAGTCCATCCTTTTTCCGTTTGTCTTTTGAGAAATTCCTCTCACTAGGCACAAGCCATTCACTACAACCAGTGCAGCACTTTAATGCATACCCGTTACGACGGCTGATATACTTCTCCTTGCCGCTTAAATAAGCTTCAGCAAGCAACCTGGGTATTTTTTGCTCAACTGCATATCTTATAGGCTGCTCGTCATGATAGACAACACTGGATTTTAACGCCACGTATATCTCATGGACCGTAAAACCTTTACAGTATAATCGAAGTACCTGCTGCTCTTCCTGGTTCAACTGGGGTTGTACTTCTTCAAGTAATGCTTCAAAATCAAATAGTATACTCCATAAAGGATGTTCAAACTTAAACTGCAGGCTATCTCTTAAGTCTGGGTAGTGTTTGAGTAGATTTTTTATATGAGAGGGATTATTGAATTCAATCCGGTTATTGGAAATTTCTATCCAATCGCCCTCCCCGGCCCTTTTGCCATGTTCGTACTTATCCGCAAAATACCCTGTATCGCTCTCAAAATTATAGACTGTGCTCCCTGATGTGATTCGCTTAAATTGAATATATCCTCGTAAACTATCACGTACCTCATACAATTGTTCTGATAATTGTTTGTATAGTTGTTTTAATTTGAACAACTCGGAGCGCCCGTAGTGAAATATAATGTTTTCTTGTATTCGCCGCCTATCTTCAGGTGTGTAACCATATTTGCTATAACCGAGTTTCTGCCCTAACATATCAATACACTCTTGAATCTGCTTTACATCCTTTAATTGCATATCTTGTGGCGTAAGTCTGGTTCTTGCCTTAAACCGTCGAAGAGACTCTTTTTCCCTAATCTTCTTTTCTATAAGATTTCTTTGGAGACGCTGGATTTCCGAATCCTTCCCCTCCGTTTGGCATCCCAATTTCTCAGCCATTCCATGCAAGGATGATTCACGAAGCTTTAGCATTTTGACCTTATTATTGGTAAGAATGGTAAGTCCGTCATTAATCTGGTGCACGTTGTTTTTTCCATTATGAAGAACTCGGCGATTTATAAGGTAACGAATATTATTTGCACGATGTGTGTTCAACACCCTTCCTTCCCGATCAGATTTGAATTCCCGCTCATGTTGTTCGTTTCTATATTCAGGAGTAATTAAATAGGTAGCAATACGCTCCATAGCCTTCCATTGTTTTTGATCTTCAGCCAGCTGATTCACTTTCGTTTTAATCTGTTGCCCGATAAATCCTGGCGAACTGCAATAATCCGTAAACCATTGTCTTTGCCCTTTGCTACTAAAAAATTGATTAACAGATTTCATGCGCTCCTCACAATAAACGAGCCCAAAATTTAATTGGCTTGAATAATAATTAACCCTGTCAAACAGTGTTTCCTTGACATTCCAGATATCCATCCCGTTCCCCCTCCTTATTAAGTGAATAAATAATTCATCCTTTAAAATAGGAACATATGTTTGTAATAAGGATACCATGTGTAGTTATTTTTTTTACGACAGCTTAAGGCCACGTCTAGGTCACTAATTTCCAAAAATTTCATGAATTAAATAATTTTTCGTATTAATTGATTTCGTGAATATCCTGCCCCAAAAAATAAAAACCGGATGCCTGATAGGATGAATTAGGCATCCGCTTATTTTAATCGTAGTGTCGATGAGCATTTCAGAGCAAAATTGCTGCTGCACATATGTCAGTCATTATAGCCTTTGACGGGAAAGCGATCCTGCTCAGTTATTCCCCTTTGCCCGGGTCTGAGCTATAATTGAAAGAAAAAGCACAGTGTCCAGAGTACTTTTGCGATGCTTTTTCACCTCTGTGCTACAGGAGAGAAAACATGTACAAACTGATTTGCATTGATATTGACGATACGCTCATTAACGACAAGCGTCAGGTAACGGAAGGAACCAAGGCTGCTCTTGCAGCTGCAATACAGCGCGGAGTGACGGTTACCCTGGCCACCGGACGGATGCACGCCTCCGCCCAGCAGCTAGCCAAGCAAATGGAGCTGAATGTGCCGCTGATTTCCTATCAAGGATCGCTGATCAAAAATGCGATGGACGGCAAGGTGCTCTACGAACGTGCGGTTCCTGAGGAAGCGACGCGAATTATTTTTGATTTCTGCGAGGCCAACGGCCTGCACCTGCAGTACTATATCCAGGATCAGCTGTACACCAAAGCTGATAATGAACGGACACGGGCGTATTGCGAGCTGTCCAACATTCCTTTTACAGTGGAGCCGGATTTCTCCAAGCTGCTGGCTTCGCCTTCGACCAAGCTGCTGATCTATGAGGATTCAGATAAGCTCGATGAGCTGATGCCCGAATTTGCCCGCCTGCTGGAAGGCAAAAATGTGCATATGACCAAATCAAAGCCGTATTTCCTCGAATTCACCCATAAAGAAGGAACGAAGGGCCAAGCGGTAGCCCATCTGGCCAAGCATATCGGCTGCGAGCTGTCTGAAGTCATCGCCATCGGCGACAGCTGGAATGACCGCGACATGCTGGAGGTTGCTGGACTTGGGGTGGCTATGGGGAACGCTGTAGATGCCTTGAAGGAGATTGCCGATTACATTACCCTTTCAAACAACGAGGACGGCGTGAAGCATGTCATCGACAAGTATGTGCTGAATGCGGTAGAAGCAGAGAAATAAGATAACCCTGCCTATAAATTTAAAAAATTAAAACGGTCCCTTCCTCTCAAGCCGCCAGGGCTGAAATGGAAGGGACCGTTTTTTATTCAAGTGCCAGATTAATCAATCGCATTAAACAAGGTGCTGTGGCTGTCTCCGTTCCGTATTATTTCTTCATCGCGAGACGACTTCCTTTTCCCACGCACGCGAATCCCAAGCGCTTGTGGGAAAGCACAAGATAGAGCGCACGAATAACGTTGGCCCGGTCTTATGACCGAGTCATATATACTTGACTACGCGTGGGGGTCAACCGACCGCCGCGCAGCAACGCGTGCTTGGAGGTCAAGCTCGCTGAAAAATCTGCCATGCGACGCTGCACCACGTACCAAAAACAACTTATGGGGTAAAACATGAAGTCAGTTTAATAAGTCTACGGAATATGGTTCAGTGACATGCTGCTTCTCCTAGGCCCGCTTAAAGCAGGTTTCGCCGATAGCCAGCACACGCAGCCGCTGATCCGGCAGCTGGCGCTGCGCCCACGCGCTGTATAGCCGCTCCAGTGCCTCCGGGCCGGTGTCATCAGCCAGCCGATAGGCTCCGTAGTGCATCGGTACAAACACGGCTTCACGGCTGTCTAAATCCAAATAGGCCTGAACGGCGTCCTCAGGATTAATATGTGAAATCCTCATAAACCATTCCGGTTCATAGGCCCCGATCGGCATAAATACAGTATCGATTGTAAACCGGCTGCCAATCTCACGAAAACCACGGAAATAACCGGTGTCCCCTGCAAAATACAAGGTTTCGCGCTGCCCTTCCAAAACCCAGCCGCCCCAATGAGACGTATTCATGTCCCACAGTGAACGGCGGGTCCAGTGCTGGGCCGGCACAAAGTGCAGCCGAATACCCTGATGCTCGAAACACTCCCACCAATTCGCCTCGGTCACCTGCCAGTAGCCCTTGCGGCGAAATAACGCCCCCAGACCGGCCGGCACGAAATAAGCCGGCTGTCCGGGAAGCCTCGCGAGTGTCGGAAAATCCAAATGATCATAGTGTCCGTGAGAAATAACAACCACGTCAATATCCGGCAGCTCCGAGATCGCCCAGCCCGGCGCGGTCAGCCGCCGTTGAAACCCCATCCGTCCGGCCCACACCGGGTCCGTCAAGATGTTCAAGCCATCCAGTTGGATGAAAAACGTAGAATGACCGATCCACGTGTAGCTGAGAGCCGAACGATTATTCCGTACCTCTGCGGTTTGCTTCCGCTCAGCCTGAGGCAATGGAGTGGTCAAATCCTTGACCTTGGCTTTTCGCTCCGCCCGCCATTTCCGCATATCCGCAAATGTATGCTCATTACGGACACCGTCCAGGTTCTCATAACGGCGTTTTACCATTTGTTATTCTCTCCTTGCCTCTGACTTGGTGCTGGAACGCTTCCTGCTTCACGCCTCACGTTAGGAAAAACCGCCCTACTTAGTCCATTTGCACAACGGCTGTCAGTGGACACTCCTGTATGGGCCGCCTCCCACGCTTTTCGCCCTTTACATGCAGCTACATCGTCTGAGCCAGGGGCGCATCTCCGGTTTGGCGCGCTGCGGTGCCCTGCACTGCCTGCTTGGCGAATGCGGCAATCGCTTGGGCCGCCTCCCGCCCCTGACGAACACAGTCCGGAATCCCGACACCGTTATAGCCCGCACCGCATACGACCAGGCCCGGACGGTGTTCATTCAAATATTCACGCAGACGCCGCACATTCTCCACGTGTCCGACTGGATATTGCGGCATGGAACGCAGCAGCCGCGTAATTTCGGTAAACTGCGGCTCCGCCGAAATTCCCATCAGCTCCCTCACGTCATGACGCACACGTGCAATGATTTGCTCGTCAGGGGCCTGGACGAGCTCCTCTTCCCCGCTGCGACCGACATAGCACCGGAGCAGCAGCCCGCCGTCCGGCGCGGTGTGAAGCCATTTCACCGATGTCCAGGTGCTTGCTGTAATGCTTCGCCCTTCCCTGCGGGGGACGAGGAAGCCCGTACCATCCAGAATTTGCGGCACATCCTCCTTCCGGAACGCCATGACAACGTTGGCTACAGACACATAAGGCATGGCGGCAATGGGGTCGTAAGCAGGAACATCTCTCAGCAGCTCTCCCGCAGCATAAGTAGGCAATGCAATCACCACGGCATCCGCATCTAGCGTGCTGCCATCCGTCAGGCGCAGCCGGTAACGCGCTGCCCTGCTCCTCTGCTCCTGGCCTGAAGCAGACGTGCTTCTGTTCGCAGTCCGTCCCTCTTCAGCAGTTAATGCAGCCTGACCGTCGGCAGGCCGCATGACTGCCTCCCGTGCCATACCGTCCCTAGTGTCGATCTCAGCGCTTCCGTTCCGCTCCAGCCCTTCTACACCAACGCCCGTCCGGATGCTGATGCCGTTACAGGCTTCCACAAGGCGGTTAATTACCGTAGACAAGCCTCCCTTATACGTGAGGAACATGCTGTTTTGCGCGATATTAGGCAGCCCTTTCGTTTCCTGTCCGTTCGCCCGCCGATTCATCATCATGCCGCGAATCAGGCTGCCATGCTTCCGTTCCAAAGCCTGAAACTGCGGAAACGTGCTCTGCAAACTGAGCGCGAACGTATCTCCGGCGTAAATCCCGGCGAGCAGCGGCTCGGCGACACGCTCCAGCACCTCTCGGCCCACACGGCGCGTCAGAAACTGCCCCAGCGACTCATCCCCTTGCTCCTTACGCCGGGGAAGAACCAAATCCAGCGCCGCACGCAGCTTGCCCTTGGGGGAAATAAGTCCGGTCTTCAAAAACGGGGTAATTTCCGTCGGAATCCCGAGCACAAGGCCCGCGGGCATTCTGTGCAGCTTGCCGTTTTGTAAAATGTATGTTTTTTTCGCGGCCGGGTTCGTGCCTGTCAGCTCTCCTTCCAGTCCCAGCTCCCTGCTCAGCTCGATAATCGGAAGCTTGCGGGCCAGAAAAGAATCGGCCCCCTTCTCGATGACGAAGCCTTCCTTATGGAGGGTGTGTATTTTGCCGCCAAGCCGGCGGGATTTCTCCAGAAGCGTAATTTCCGCAGCGATGCCTTGTTCACGAAGCTGCTGCTGCGCGTAATAAGCCGCACTTAACCCGCTGACTCCCCCGCCGATAACGGCCAGCCGAAAGACGCCTGCTTGTGTGCCCATAGCCAAAACCCCTTTCTTTCTCGATTGGGAAAAAACGGACCCTTTTCGCCATCAATAAACGATGCGGCAATTTCACTTCGCTCTATACGATGAAATAAAAGCAGCGCCGTCACAGTTTCCCGTTCAGCACCGCTTTGTTATATCTGCTTCCTATATGTCTGCATCAGGCAGAAAAGCCTTATACCGTCTGCTTCATCTTTAATTCGCCGTACACGGCATCCGCCAGCACGGATATGTAGCGGGGATCTGTATTAAGGGACGCCGTCCGCTCCAGCTGCACACCCAGCTCCGCTGCTATGCCCTGCAGCTCAATATCAATATCATACAGCACTTCCAGGTGGTCTGATACGAATCCGATCGGGCAGGAGATTACGTAACGAACGCCCTCTTCGGACGCAATGTGCCGCAGCACCTCCGAGATATCCGGGCCAAGCCATGGGACCGAGGTCTGTCCGGCGCTCTGCCAGGCAAACTGCCAATTGCTTACACCAGCCGCCTCCGCAATCCGCTGGGCGGTTTCATGAAGCTGCTTCGGATACGGGTCGCCCATCTCCACGATTTTCTCCGGAAGGCTGTGCGCGCTGAAAATAACCCGGATTTCATTCCGGTCCGCGTCGAACCTCTGCAGTGCCGTGTTTACCCGTTCTGTCAATGCCTCAATCAGCTGCGGATGCAGATGATAGCTGTGGACAAAATGCATGCTCAAGCCGCCCGGCAGGGCTGCTGCAGTCTCCTGAGCCCGCTTGATGTAGCCGCCTACGCTCATAACCGAATAATGAGGGGCCAGCACGATGCCCACGGCTTCCGTCAAGCCGTCCTCCGCCATTTGCCGGACACCGTCCTCGATGAATGGGGAAGCATGCTTCAGGCCCTGATAGCAAGCAAACTGCAGTCCTTGCCCTGCATATCTGCGGTTCAGCTCGTCCTCCAATGCTTGTACCTGCTTGTTCGTATTGTCTCGCAGAGGAAACAGCCCGCCGATCGCTTCATAACGGTCAGTCAGCTCTTTCAGCTGCTGCGGCTCCGGCGAATGACCGCGGCGGATATGCGTATAGTAGGCTTCAACCTGATCCAGACTTTCCGGGGTACCGTATGACATGACCAGCACGCCGATTTTACGTTGTTCCATTGTTCCAGTCACCGTTCCTTTTAGGTCTCCGCTGGTCCAACAGGAAAGCTAGGGCAGCGGGCGAGAGATAGTATAGATTAGCGGGAGGAATACTGCTGTACGAAGGCGGTGAGCTCCTTCAGCTTCTCCAGGGAAGCCTCCGGGAACAGGCCATGCCCGAGATTGAACACAAAGCCCGGCTCCTTCATCCCTTGATCAATGACAAACTTGGCTGCTTCCTCAATAACCGGCATCGGCGCCATCAGCACGGTCGGGTCCAGATTCCCCTGAACCGCGAAGCGGTGATTCAGCCGCCGGCGTCCTTCCTCAATCGGGATACGCCAGTCCAGCCCGATGACATTGGCCTTCACCTGGCCGAGTGTAGGCAGCAGCTCGCCGGAGCTTACCCCCGGGAAATATATTTTAGGCACATCAATCAAATCCGAAAGCTGCTCAAAAATAGATTCAATCGTCGGTAAAACAAACCGGGTGAAATCATGCGGCGCCAACGCCCCGACCCAGCTGTCGAACAGCTGCACCGCTTTGGCGCCTGCCCGAATCTGTTCGCGCAGGTAGGTCGCTACCATATCCGCCAGCTTGCGCATCAGAAGCTGCCACGTTTCCGGATCGCCGTACATCATTGCTTTGGTCCGCAAATAGTTTTTGGACGGCTTGCCTTCAATTAAATAGCTGGCAATCGTAAACGGCGCGCCGGCAAATCCGATAAGGGGCACCTTCAACTCGCGGTCCAGGATTTTGATTGTTTCCAGCACGTGGCCCAAATCGGCCTCCACCTGAACCGGACGCAGCCGCTCCACGTCCTGCCGGGTCCGTACCGGGTTATGAATGACCGGCCCGATATTTTTGACGATATCAAAATCGATCCCAATCGAAGCAACCGGATTCATAATATCCGAGTACAAAATCGCTGCATCAACCCCCAGCTTGCGCACGGGCATCAAGGTCACTTCCGCCGCAAGCTCCGGCTGGCTGCAAATCTCAAGCAGGCTGTATTTCTCTTTAATTTTTTGATAGTCCGGGTCGTACCGTCCGGCTTGGCGCATATACCAGACCGGAGCCCGCTCTACGTCCTGCTTGAAACAGGCCCGGAGGAATAAATCATTAAAGCTCATTGCTGCTCCCTACTTTCCGCGTTCAGTCCACGTCGATTTTCTACCTCCTATTATGCCTCTTTTACTCTCTTCTCACAACCGAGGTCAGCTCTTGAATATTACAATTCATTGAATACTGCCGCATACAGCGCTCCCGGACCGCTCTGCTTCTTCTGATCCAGGTTGAATCAGACGCGCTCCCTGCGCTTTGCCCGGCCTTCTGAAGCGCAGACGTGACCGTCTGCCCAAAGTATAAACGGCTATACAAAAGGGCTGATATGACTTTGCTTACTGTCCCGTCAAACAAGAAAAAAGACGAGGCCGCCGCAGCTCGCCGCGGCTTCCCGTCTTTTCCCAGTTGCTGCCGCATCCGCGCCGTTCGGGCTGAATTATGCTTTTGCAGCAAGTGTATTATCGATTTTGGAATCTTGTTTAAGCTTGTCCACAAACTCTTGGTAACGCTTGCCCACTTCTTCCGTAATCATCTGCTTCTCTACTTCAGCTTTCTTGTCCTCATAGGTTGCAGTGACGGCCGGCTTCTTGTCCACCAGCTTGATGATATGGAAGCCGAATTGTGTTTGAACCGGCGCTGTTGTCGTTTCGCCTACATTCAGCTTAAACGCCGCATCGTCGAATTCAGTAACCATTTTGCCTCTTTCAAAATAGCCCAGGTCCCCGCCATTGGCTTTGGAGCCGGTATCGGTCGATTTCTCTTTGGCCAGCGTTGCGAAATCAGCGCCGTTTTTGAGCTGCGCCAGGATGGCGTCAGCTTCTTCTTTGGTCGCCACGAGAATGTGGGACGCTTTAATTTGCTCCGCTTTATTGTAGGAAGCTTTGTTGTCTTCGAAATATTTCTTCTTATCGTCATCGGACAGCTGAATCTCTGGTGTCAAAATTTTCGTGACCAGCGCCTGCGGACGGATTTGCTCCTTCAGTTGATCCAAGGTCATGCCATATTGCGTCAAAGCCATTGTAAATTCTTCTTCTGACGGGAACGACTTCTTGATATCCTCCAATTGGCTGTTCACGTCTTCATCTGTAACTGTTACATTGCGTTTTTTCGCTTCTTGCTCCAGCAGCTTCTTGGTAATCAGCGTATCCAGCGTTTGCGTGCCGCCTTGCTTCACCAATTCATCGTACAATACATCCTTCGTAATGACTTCTCCATTGACAGTCGCTACCGCTTCACCGGCTGCGGTCTTTTTGCCGGAGGCCAGAATATAGGCAAGCGCTGCTACAATGACCACAACGAGCAAAATCCACGGCAGCAAAGAAACGCCACGACGCCCTGCGGAAGAGTTTTGAATATCAGCCATGTCTTTTTAATCCCCCATCTAGGTTCTAAATTTTTTTAAAAAATCTTTATTCACTATAACAGACTTGGTCTAAAAAAGCATTAATATAACCTTAAGATGAACAAGAAAAATTTACATGTGCCTGCGCATCATGTTACCGCTATCATGCAAGCCGGGCAAGAAGCTGCTTCTTGCTCTTGTTCCCATCACGCAGTGGCTCATCATCATGCGAAGCCGCCTCAGCGCGCTAGAGCGCTCGCCGTACCAAGCACGCGGCCGCCATAGCGCATAACGGATGATTTCGCCTTTCCGTATGATACAGCGCCCTGCTTACCCGGTCAGCCCTTCCCAAATAAGCTTGGTCGAAAGTACAAACAGGGTAAGCCGCAGCAGCCACAGCAGCGCCGGGCCGCTCAGCCGGGTCGTAATTTTGGCGCCAAGAATACCGCCTACATAAGCCCCCGGCGCCAAAATCAGCAGCCACCAGTAATGAATTTCGCCCAAGGCACCATGCACCAGGCTGCCCATCACCGCAGAGAACAAAATGGTGAACATGGACGTGGCCGTCGCTACATGGGGCGGAAAACCGAACAGCAGCACCATCGCGGGAACAAATAACGAGCCGCCGCCAATGCCGAACAAGCCGGATACAAGTCCCACCAAAAAACCGATGGCCAGGAGCGGCGTATAGCTGTAACCGTAAGACCATACCGTGCCGGAGGCATCGGTAAACTGCCGCTGAATGGGCCAAGGTCTGCTGACAGGCTTCAGCTTGTCCCGCAGCAGCATCAGAAGAGCCATAAGCAGCATGAAAATTCCAAAGCCAAGCTGAAACCGGCTCGGCTCAAGCAGCCCCGTCACCATGGAACCGACGATAGATCCCGGGCCGCTTGTAATAAACAGCAGCCAGCCGCTGCGGAAGTCAACCCGCTTCTGCTTGGCGAACGTCAGGGTTGAAGCCAGCGCCGTTATAATCAATACAGCCAAGGAGGTTCCGACAGCAGTCGCTGTAGATACCTCTTCCCCAATCAGAGGCCCGAGATAAACAAGAGCCGGAACGATAATAATACCGCCCCCCAGGCCCACAATACTGCCGAAGGTGGCCGAAACAAGCCCGATGATGAATAACAATCCCAGTGTCCACGCGTATCCCATTGCTTGACGCTCCCTTATCCCCGGCTCCTTCTGCCTAGTGTTCTCCCGGTGAGCTTCCGTCATGCTTTGCTGACTGAATTGGTTCGGAAGCGTCCGGCATAACACCGCAAAAACCATCTGCTACGCCCGGATAGGCCGCAGATGGTTTCAGGTAACCTGTTCTACATCTCTACCATAACATGCGCCTGCGCGTCCTTTTGTCCGTCAGCTGCGTCAGGCTTCTTCTTCTCTTTAATGAGCAGGATAAAAATAATCGATATAAAGGCCGGTACCGCTGTAATCAGCAATGTATCCGCCAGCGCCCGAACGAGCGCCTCCTTCTGAATCAATCCCATAAGCACACTGACATAGCCTGATTTGGAGGAGGCGACATCCGCCCCCAGCTCCAAATAACGGTACGCCACATCCGTTTGAAACTGCGCGAGCGCCGGAGACATGTTGTTCACCTGGTCGGACAACTGGCCGGCAATCAGTGTTTGACGGTTGGTCATAATACTGGTGAGCACTGCAATCCCGAAGGAAGCCGCCACATTCCGGAATACGTTCGACAGCGAAGAAGCTCTGGCAATCTGATGATTGGGCATCGTATTCATCGCCGCGGAGGAGATAGGCATCATGCACAGCCCAATCCCGATTCCACGAATCGCAAGAATCAGCTCCAGCCAGTGATTGGACGTCTGCAGGTTCAGACTGCCCAGCTCAAAGGTCGTAATCCCCATAATGATCAGCCCGGACACTGCAAGCGGCACCACGCCGAATTTCGAGGCCAGCTTGCCGCTAACCGGCATCATAATCGCCATGGCGATGGACTGCGGCATCATGACGAGACCCGTCTCCATCGGGGAGAGCCCCTGGACATTCTGGAAAAACATCGGCATCAGGAAAACCCCGCCCTGCAGCGCAATCATAACAAAGCTGGAGCAGATCGTACTAATCGTGAACACCGGATTTTTGAACATCCTTAAATCAAGCAGCGCATGCTCGGTTCCCAGCTCTACCCAGATAAAAAGCAGAAAGCTGAACGTGGACACAAAAAACAGACTGACGATATAAGGAGACGTCCAGCCTTCCGAGGAGCCCTCGGACAACGCCAGCAGCAGTGTCGTAAATAAGATCATCGACAGCATCGTGCCGATATAATCGAATTTCAGACCCTCCCGCTTAGGAGTCTCCTTCAAAACGGACAGCCCGACAATCACAGCGGCAATGCCAATCGGAATATTAATCAAAAACAAGTACCGCCAGCTTAGATGATCCACTAGGTAACCGCCGAGCGTCGGGCCGACGGCCGGAGCAGCCATAGCCGCAATCCCGAACACCCCAAGCGCCACCTGCACTTTATCACGCGGAATAATTTGGTAAATCATCGCCATGCCGAGCGGCATAATAAAGCCGCCGCCCAGCCCTTGAATAATTCGGAAAATAATGAGGCTCATCTCGCTCCATGCAATGCCGCACAGCGCCGAGCCAAAGGTAAAGAATGCGACCGTAATCAAAAAAATCGTTTTGTAGCCGAACCGGTCAGCCAAAAATCCGCTGGTCGGCACAACGACGGCGGAAGCGAGCATATACCCGGTAACCACCCATTCTATATCCTTGGCCGACGAGCCAAAAATAGCCATCAGCTTCGGCAAAGCCACGTTCATCAAGCTGTTGTCAAGCACCGCAATGAACGTCCCCAGCAGGATTGCAACAAGCGCAAGCCATTGGGATGAGGTAATGCCCCTCGACTCCGTCATGGACACCCCTCCTACTCAGCCTTCACCTTCGCGCCATCCGTCAACGATTCCACAGGATTCAGCACAAGACGATCCTCCGACTTTAACGAACCGTTGCCCTGCACATAAACCCAGTCCTGATTCTTCTCCTCCGTCACAACGGAAACCTCATGGACGACATCGCCGTCCAGCTTGTAAACGACCGTTTTATCCCCTTTTTTAAGCAGGGCGACCTTCGGAATTTCCAGTCCATGGGCAGTGCCAGGCGTAAAGCTTACTTCAGCAAGCGTTCCCGCCAGAAGCAATCCGTCCGCATTGGGCACGGTCAGCTTCACCGGGAACGTGTTGCTGGCCGAATCGGAGACCGGGCTGGCAAAGCTGACCGTTCCTTCAAAAGCCTTCCCTTGCAGGCTGGCCACGCGCACGTCGGCTTGTTGTCCAACCTTGACCTGTTGAATCATGTTCTCCGGCACGCTCACCTCAACCGACACCTGATGCATATCTACGACGGTCAACAGCGCTGAGCCGGCTTGTGCCATCTCTCCGGGATGGATAATCTTCTTCACGACGGTTCCGTCGATCGGCGCCCGGACAGCTGCCTGATTCATTGCGTTCCGGGCAATCTCCAGCGCGGCCTGCGTACGGGTCACTTCAGCCCGCAGCGCGTCCAGCGTAGAGCTGGTAGCTCCCGCCCTGAGCAAATCGTACTTCGCTTGAGTGCTGGAAAGCGTTGCTTCCGCAGCCAGCTTCTGCGCCAGAGCCTGCTCATAAGCCGTTCTTGTTTTCTCTGCGGCAAGCTGGCCCTGATCCAGCTCATCCTGCGTCACTTCCCCGTTATCGAACCGGTTGCGCAGCTTGTTGAACGTGCGCTGCTGCAATTCGTTAGCCGCTTGCGCCTGCTCCACTGCGGCGGCTGTCTGGCGTACAGTGCCTGCCGCCTGATCCACTCCGCTTCTGGCTGCCTGGATATCCTGCAAGCGCGCCCCTGCTTCGGTATCGGCCAGCTTCGCCTGCGCTGCTGCAAGGCCTGCCTGCGCCTGATTCACCTGAAGCTCCAGATCGTCGGTTTCCAGCTGGACGAGCACGTCACCCTGCTTAACCTTCGCTCCTTCGCCTACTTCCACCGATTTCACCTTACCGGAGGTTTTGGATACGATTTGCACCGTTTGGTCCGGTGCGATTTTGCCGCTGACGCCTGCTGTCGCGGCTCCGATTTGAACCGTTTTGACGACGGCCGGTCCTGCCGATCCTGCACTTGCGGCCTTCCCGCTGCAGCCGCTGACCGTTAGCGCCGCCGCTGCCAGCAGAATCAGCGCGACCCTGGTTGTTCCCCGGTATTTCATCCGCTTTCTCTCCTTATCCTTCATTGATGTGTATTTTGACGTTGCTATTCATGCCTGGCGAGAGATTAAGCCCCTGCTGGTCATCAATCGAAATCTTGACGGTAATCCGCTGGGTCACCTTCGTGAAATTCCCGCTTGTATTCGTCGCCGGAAGCAGAGAGAAGGTGGAAGCCGTGGCTTCTCCGATTTCGTACAGCGTTCCCGTCAAGGTTTTCCCCTTAAAGGTATCGATGGTGAAATCCACCTTCTGGCCCAGCTTCAGCTTGACCATCTCGGTCTCCTCAATGTTGGCCGATACATACAGCTTGCTTTTATCCACTACCATCGCTACCGCCTGGCTTGTCGAGACGACCTCGCCGACCTTCGCCGCGGTTTGAATGACGGTGCCGCTAATCGGCGAGCGCAAAAAAGCCTGATCCAGCGCGCTGTTGCTCAGGTTCGCGATATCCTGCTGCCCGACGATCTGGTCGGCGACCACAGTGTCTCCCGCTTTAATCGGAAAGGAGGTCAGCTTGCCCGTAATCCGGGGCGTTACCTTGTAGATATCTCCTGCGATGCGGGCATCCTCGGTCTGGACATAATGGGTCGCCTTGTACCAATAAAACGTACCGATCCCTGCGCCACAGATCACCATGGCGGTCAAAATGGAGTACAGTATTAATTTTCGCTTCATTTTTCTATCCCTCAACCTTCTTTTCCATGTAAGTCACGATCATTTTCAAGGTCTCCTCCGCTTTGGAGAGCTCCTCTCTCGAAATGACCTGCAGCAAATCCTCCGACAGCTGTTCCTGAAAACAGCTAACCCGTTCCTTAATTACGCGCAAATCATCCGTAGGCCGAATCCAAACAACCCGACGATCCTGCTCATCCCGGACACGCTCCACCAATCGGTTGCGTTCCAGCCGGTCTACAATGCCGGAGACGGTGCTATAGCTAAGATCGACCCCTTTGGCAATTTCCCCGATAGTCTTCGGGCGATCAAACAGCTGACGAAGCACGAACATTTGTGCCATCGTAATCCCGACCTGTTTAAACTCCTTCACAGCTACTGCTGCAAACACCTTATTTAGACGAATCAACGTTCTCGCGAAATCGGAGCCCATTTCCAAGGGTCACTCCCACCTTCCTTCAACCCGAACCAATTATTTTGCATAAGAAATATTTCTATACGAAATATATACTACTTTTATTGATTTGTATACCGTTTTTTATCATCCTTACACTGAGCGCGTCCGGCCGGATGTGCTTGCAAAAAAAGAACCCCGCCGCTCCCGGCGGCAGGGAAAGCGCTCCCGCAAAAAAAAAAAACATTGCCGGAAACGGCAACATTCTTGATGTATATTGCTTCATATCCATGCTTAAAGAGCATCCGGCCTTAAGACAGCCTGGACAGTATCGCTGCTTTGAATGCTTCCAGGGCGGAATCGGTATCGATGGTATAGCCGCACTCCAGACCGATAAAACCGTCGAAGCCGGTGCCTTGAATCGCCCGCAGTATATTCAGATAGTTCAGTTCGCCGGTTCCCGGCTCGCTGCGCCCCGGATTGTCGGCAATATGGTAATGATTGATTCGGTCCTTGTACGCAGTCGCGTTGCGAATAACGTTGCCTTCTGTGATCTGCTGATGGTATACATCAAAAACAAGCTGAATTTGCGGGCTGCCCACCTCATCAACAATAGCGGCGCCTTCCTCCGAATATTGCAGGAAATGGCCGGGATGATTCACGAGCCCGTTCAGCGGCTCCAGCTCCAGTACAATTCCCGTCCCGTCCAGCAGGCCGGCGCAGCGCTTAAGCGTCTCCACCATGGCTGCCCGCTGCTTGTCCCGGGAGACGCCCGGCAGTTCCTTTCCCGTTTGCGTAATAATCGAACGGGTTCCGAGTATGCGGCAGGCCGCAATCGTGGCTTGAAGCCCGGCAAGATAATCCTCCCGCTTGGAGTCATCTACTAAATCAAACACCTTGGTGCAGGTTGCGCTAATACCGACTCCCATACGGTCCTGCTCGGCCGCAATGGCCCTCAGATCCCCCAGCTCCCACCACTTGTACAGCTCCAGCCCGTGAAAGCCGTGATCCCTTACCTTCTGTAAATGATACAGCGCGTCCTGCCCCGGATAAGCGCCTATGCAAAGCGAATATTTCATCCTTATCGCTCCTTCTGTATACAGCCTGCCGGTCGCGGAAGCGGATGGCCGCCCGGCCTGTCTCCACGTTACCCCGTATAGCCATACATGTAAAGGCCTGAATTCGGACCTGCTTACAGGCCGGATGAAAAAACCAGCATTGACATCCAGCATGTAATGGCCTATGATGGGGTCAAAGTTTTCTAGGGTTCCGCATTCCTATCATTTGGCCTTGAGGGCTGATGCCCCGGAATGGTCTGGTCCGAGAGAAAACGCGCGGCCGGGAGCTGCGTTCACGGAGGGACAAAAGCCCGGGAGGATATCTGCGACAGATATCTTCCCGGGCTTCTTTTTGTTCTCCGTCCCATCATGAGAAAGGAGCTGGAACAGTATGGTTTGGATTTATTTATTGATTGCGGGTATTTTTGAGGTGATCTGGGCGGTTTCCATGAAGTATTCCGATGGCTTTACCCGCCTGACGCCTTCCGTCATTACCGTCGCCGGGATGATCATCAGCTTTTACTTTCTGGCGCTGACAACCCGGGATTTGCCCTTGGGCACAGCTTATGCCATCTGGACCGGAATCGGGGCGGTCGGGACCATTATCGTAGGCGTACTGCTTATGAACGAACCGCTGACCCTGGCCCGGATTGGCTTTTTGCTGCTGATTGTGGTCGGCATTATCGGGGTAAAATTTACTTCAGGGCATTAAGTTGCCCTCCCGTATCCGCAGGAAGCGTCGTGTAGCCAGGGCCGCCAGAATTGCACCGCGTAATTACATCGCCTAAGCTCCTAACGTATGTCGCTTCGTTGTATGCCGGCGGCTCGTCAACTATATCATGGCCCGTCTTGTCCTCGTCACCGGGTATATATCGGCTCATACAGCAAGCCCGGCTGCACTCGGAGCCACCGGCAAAGTCAGCTTACCGGATAACTTCCGCTCCGCAGCCACCCTGTCTTTATCCGCTTGTTTTTTGAAGCAGCTGTTCTTTGCCGCCGGTTTAACGCTTGTCAATTACAGGCGTGTTCGGATGAACAGTGCGCATCCGGACCCCTTCAAGAAGAACGTCCTCGTACGCCTCCAAGGTCAAGGCAGGCCCCTGACGGGTTTCGATCCGCACATTGCGGAATTCGCAGGCTTTCACGTACTTGGCGAACATTCCTTCGCCGGCCATGTTCAGCACATCGCGGACCATATCTGGCTCGCCGCCCTGCTCGTCAGGGTTTGTGGTCATCTCAATCGTAACGTTGTCCAGGACTACATCCTCGATCGGCTGCTCTGGCAGCCCGTACAGGAAGCCGGCAGACGCACGCGTCCCCCGCGCCGTAATATCGCTCAAATAAATGTTGCGGAACGCCGGAGTGCACTCGGTAATCGGCTGTGGCGTTTCGCTGGCCAGCGCTTCGTTGGCCGGATCAACCCCATAACGGTAGAACATATTAATCGTAAACGGACATAACACTTCCTGCATCAGGATGTTGCTGACGCGAATATCCTCGATGATGCCGCCGCGGGCCCGGTTCGACTTCATCCGGATTCCGCGCTCCGTGCCGATGAAGATGCAGTTCGAAATCACGATATTGCGAAGTCCGCCCGCGGTTTCGCTTCCGAGCACGACACCGCCATGGCCTTTGAGCATCGTGCAGTTGGTGATGGCAATGTTCTCCGACGGCTTGCCGATGCGGCGTCCGTCTTCATCAATGCCGGATTTGATCACAATGCAGTCGTCCCCGACATGGAAATGGCAGTCCGACACACGGACGTTGGCGCAGGAGTCGATATCCAGTCCATCAGTATTCGGCGCATTTTCCGGGCTGTTGAAGGTAACGCTGTGGATCGTAACGTTCTGGCAATAAACCAGATGCGTATTCCAGAACGGGGAGTTTTGGTGGGTAACCCCCTGCAGCAGCACATTGTCGCAGTGCATCAGCTGTACAAGCGCGGGACGCAGGAATTGCGATTCCCACTCTACGATATTCGATTTCACTTCTTGATACAGCTTGCTGTTTAATTCGGCAAAGCCGCGCTCCCGCTCTGTTTGCTGACGCTCGCCTTTCTTGCAGTCAAAGTACCCGTTCCACCACCAAGAGCCGTTGCCGTCAATGGTGCCGCGACCCGTAATCGCCACGTTGCTGAGCTCATAGCCGTAAATGCAGGGCGAATAGCCATAGCATTCATAGCCGGACCAGCGTGTTTTTACTGTCGGATATTCGTCCAGATCGGAGACAAACAACAGCTTGGCGCCCGCATCCAGATGCAGCGTCATGTTGCTGACCAGATGAATGGCCCCCGTCAAGTAGGTTCCCGCCGGAACGAACAGCGTGCCTCCTCCGGCAGCTTGGATCGCTTCTATCGCCTTGGCGAAGCTCTCCGTATTTTTCGTTGCGCCGTCGCCGACAGCCCCGTAGTGTACAGCGTTAAAAAATCCTTGATGCTTGTCCATCCGTAAGCGTCTCTCCTCTATTTGTATAATATCAGCTTATGCCTGCAAGCCTTGAAGCAGCGGAAGCCGCCCAACCATAGCTTGCCCTTCATATCAGCCATTATTGTCCGAATCGGCGTTACGGTCAATATGCCGAAAGCAACCAAATATACCGCAAAACCGCCAAATACAGCGGGAGGAGGGCGATCTCGGGATCGCCCTCCTCCAACTTTTAATTCATAAATTCGACATAGTGCAGCAGACGCTTCAGCATAACCGCCGCTTCAGCCCGGCTTGTGCCGGCATCCGGCACAAACGTTGTTTCCGTTACACCGTTCATAATTCCCGCTTGACCTGTGAAGCTTTTCTCGCCGCTTCAAGCGGGCCGATCGGCAGGCTCGTTCTGCCCCACACCTGCGGGTCATAAGCAGCCACATATTGATCCAAGTCATAGTTCGGGACCCGGTAGTCGTCAAAATAAAGCGGATTATTATTGTCATCCGTGTTCATGTCGATAGTGCCCTGGACGTAAATCATTTTGGGCGCCGCATTCGTTTTCGCGTTAGCTCCTCCCAGCGCCGCTAGCAGCTCGCCACGGTTTGTAACGACCGTAATATTGGCCGGCGCAGCGTTAATACCCCCGCTTACGCCGGTTACATAAGAGGCCCAGCCGCCCTCCCCTGGAGCCAGGGTCTGAACCATCGTAGAATCCACTACCACAACCTCGACCGTAACCGCATAGCCCGAGGTGTATGTGAAGGTCAGCTCATGGACACCAAAAGACAACTCCGCCAAATAGGAACGGTGGATCGTATAGCCGCTGGCTGCGACCGAATAGTCTGTCTCCGGCTGCAAGGTATCGCCCTCATTCGTTACCGAAGCCAGTGTGCTTCCGGCGGCTTGCGCAGCGATCGTAATGTCCCCGGATTTCTCCGTATTCCTGTCAAACAATACGGTTTTCTCAGCGATAACCGGGCTTGGATTCGCCTTCGGCAATATGACGGGCACCGACGGGTCCCACCCGCCAAAGATACGCGGAATCGTCAGATCGCCCGCTTCATCGGCAGACAATTGACGGGACAGCAGGGTAGAGCGTCCCGCCGCATTCGCTCCCGGTCCGTAGCTGTTATATTCCGCATAAATGGCCGGCTGCACATTCCAGGAAACCCAGCCCGCAGCGATAATATGCGAATCTATATACGTATTGATAAACCGGACCGCCGGATTTTGCTTCCAGGGCCGGCCCAAATCAAAGCTGCCCGTTGCCGAGCTATCCTGAACCACGCGAGAGTTGAGGAAGACATAGCCCGGATCGCCGGCACTGGCCTGACCCGCTGCCGTAATGTGCCCCCCGCCGCCGGCCACTTGACTGGCGCTGACGATTTCATTGTTGTCAAACACCACCGCCGGCGCTTCGCCAAAAATAAAATCGACGTCGCCGACAATGCGGCTGTTGCGGTAATACTGCTTGCCCGTACCCGTGTACAGCGTATCCTGATAGCCAAGCAGCTCCACATTGTCGAACACGGACTGGTCGCTCTTGACGGATAAAGCGACAGCGGTCCCAACCACATTGCGCGGTCCGGCACTGTTCTGAATCGTCAAATTGGACGCGTTGAAATCATTGCCCGTTACGGCAACGGTCGGCGTGTTGAAGGTCCCGCCCACATTCCCAGATTGCCCGTCCGTGCCGCCGTAATCGTTATACTCAATGACCGTCACGCCCCGTCCTTCGCCCACCAAGCTGACATACGGAGCGGCTACCGTAATTTTCTCATGATACGTTCCGGCTTTAATAAAAACAACCATCCGCTTCGCGTTATTCGCCGGTATGGATGCCACCGCTTCAGCAATGGTCTGGTACCGCCGATTCGAAGCGTCTGTAGGCTGGGCCGGGTCCACAGTAATCACTTCGGCCGGCATCACCAGCAGCTCGGCGCTTTCTCCGCTCTCGCCGTTATCGTTTACAGCTGTCACGATGTAAGCGTACTGGACACCGTTGATCACTGTTGTGTCCTCAAAGCCGGCTGCCGTTAAACCGGCCGCGACCGGTGTGTAGGCGCTCTCAGCGGCGGCCTTCCGCTTTACCGTGTACGAAGAAGCTCCGGTTACGGTATCCCAGGACAAAAGGACCCTGCCGTCATCGGCTGCAGCTGTGAAGCCTGAGGGAGCAGCCGGGGCTCCGCCGACCAGTGAATATGGCACGGCTTTGGCCTGACTGGAAATCATACTTTCCGTTTTGCTGTTCATGGCGGTCACTACATAATAATAGGCGGTAGGTATGTAACCTCCCTCACTTCGCACTGCCCGCCCCATACAGGCCTTGTGTAGCTACTATAGTAGGGCATCGTTTATTACAAGCAAGGCATAACATTTAACTTTCCGCACAGGTCGGCTCCTCGATTTCATCTGAATTTCGCAGAATCATGAACCATGATTGTTCCTGTTATCCCTTATTTGGTATTTATCCCTAGTTATTCACTAGCGTTGCATTAATTTTCCCTAAATCTTCATAATTTTCTGTATTTATCTCATTCAGACGCAAAAAAATCCTTTACAATGGATTGGCAGGTAGTTCCTGT
>NZ_JBBBNV010000007.1:0-173402 GCF_037137075.1 Paenibacillus sp. y28 | reverse complement strand
AGCGAGTATGAATACCGACTACGTGGATGAGCTGCTGCAGAGCTATGTAGCGGCCCGATCAGACGGGGAGTAAGCCCTGAAAACCCGGGGACGAATGAAGCAAAAGCAAATCGGAACGTACGAGCCGTTACCGCTATGGGATGGCTGGTTTGGCGAGGAGCAAAAAATGGAAAGGAGAAATCGCGTCATTCACTGGAGGGCCTGAGTACCGGGAATTCAAGTATCCATCTATTTTTTTAAAAAGAAAAAAACGATTTCGAGGAAATATATGGGTTCGTGATTTCGCCGTGTATACGGCTATGGTTTCCCTTGACACTGAAAATAGCCTTTTGATACTATTGCAATAATATACGTAAGGATGTTAGTTTCAACTAACCTAAGGAGGTACCTTTTTGTGTGGGAAAGTAAATTTCAAAAAGAAGGATTAACGTTCGATGATGTTCTGTTAGTCCCAAGAAAATCGAGTGTATTCGGACCGCGGGAAGTAGATATCTCCATTAAATTAAATGAGAAGCTGAAATTAAACATACCGTTAATTAGCTCAGCCATGGACACGGTTACAGAGTCAGCCATGGCGATTGCTATGGCCCGTGAAGGCGGGATCGGGATTATTCATAAAAATATGTCTATCGCACAACAGGCCGAAGAGGTGGATCGGGTTAAGCGTTCCGAGAGCGGCGTTATTACAAATCCGTTTTCGTTGACACCTGAGCACCATGTATATGATGCTGAAGAGCTGATGGGCAAGTATCGGATTTCCGGTGTTCCGATTGTGGACGATAACAAAAAGCTGGTCGGTATTTTGACGAACCGGGATCTGCGTTTTGTTCATGACTACTCCATTAAAATTAAAGAGGTCATGACCAGAGAGGACTTGGTCACTGCGCCTGTCGGAACGACGCTTCAGCAGGCCGAGGTTACTTTGCAGCAGCACAAGATCGAAAAGCTTCCGCTGGTGGACGAATCCAACGAGCTGAAGGGCCTCATTACGATTAAAGATATTGAAAAAGCCATCCAGTTCCCGAACGCGGCTAAGGACCAGCATGGGCGTCTTGTTTGCGGCGCAGCTGTCGGCGCATCCAAGGATTTGCTGGAAAGAACGTCCGCTTTGGTGAAGGTAGGCGTGGACCTGATCGTTCTCGATTCCGCACACGGCCATCATATTAACATTGTGGAGGGCGTGCGCAAGGTTCGTGCAGAGTTTCCTGATCTTATCATTGTTGCAGGGAACGTTGCGACGGGTGAAGGCACGCGTGATTTGATTGAAGCAGGGGCTTCCATGGTGAAGGTAGGTATGGGTCCTGGCTCGATTTGTACGACACGGATTATTGCTGGTATTGGTGTACCGCAAATTACAGCTATTTATGACTGCGCTTCTGTAGCCAGAGAATATAACGTGCCGATTATTGCAGATGGCGGTGTAAAATATTCCGGAGACATTACAAAAGCTTTGGCGGCTGGGGCAGATGTGGTCATGATCGGTAGTTTGTTCGCTGGTACCGAGGAAAGTCCTGGCGAGTATGAGATTTTCCAAGGACGCCGGTTCAAAGTATATCGGGGTATGGGATCTATCGGTGCAATGAAAGAAGGCAGCAAGGACCGGTACTTCCAAGAAAACGAAAGCAAGCTTGTACCTGAGGGCATCGAAGGCCGCGTAGCTTACAAAGGGCCCTTGAAGGACACCATTCATCAGCTTATTGGCGGACTTGTTCAAGGTATGGGATATTGCGGGACGAAGACGCTTGATGAACTGAAAAATGATACCCAGTTTATCCGTATTACCGGCGCAGGTCTAAGGGAAAGCCATCCGCATGACGTTCAAATTACGAAGGAAGCGCCAAACTACTCTATGTAAGACCGTCACGTATGATGGGGAATGAAAGTAAATACTTAGCATTACTTATGAAGTTTTCTTATAGAATCCTCTTTTGGAAAGATGGTGTGCAGCACACTGTCTTACTGGAAGGGGATTTTATTTTTTTCTTTTAAAGCTCCGCTTTAATACCGGGGATGCGACAGAAAAGTCATGATGGTTTTGAGGGAGCTTCAAGTCCGAAGCACGTGTGGATTCAACATGCTGCTTTTTACGAAGGAGAGACGAGCGATGTACAGCAGTACAAGGGAAGTGGAGCTTTGCAAGGGGATATGTCGGCCTGTGCAGCGACTTTTTTCACACTAGCCGCCTGTGTTACAATAAGACAAGATTGACGGGAGAAGGAGCTGGGAGAAGAAGTGAAACGCCGGATGGTTGCAAGTAAATTAATGTCTATGTCGTTATGTTTTGTACTACTGGTTAGCGTTTTTTCATTTTTGGGTGGAGCCAAGCCGGTGCAAGCCGCAGAGCCTGTTAAGCTGGAGTTAAATGTGCGTTCCGCTATATTAATGGAAGAGAAAACGGGACAAATTATATATGAGAATAATGCGGATGCAGTGTATCCGCCTGCCAGTATGTCCAAGATGATGACAGAGTACCTGGTAATGGAGGCTGTCAAAAATGGCAAGATTTCTTGGGAAGATACAGTAACCGTAGATAAAGAGGCCAGTGAAGTCATTGGGTCCCGTGTATTTTTGGCGGAGAATGAGAAGCACACGGTGAAGGAGCTTTTTATGGCTATGGCGATTGGGTCTGCCAATGACGCTTCGATTGCGCTGGCTAAGTTTCTGGAACCGTCGCAAGAGGATTTTGCTGAAAAAATGAATGAAAAGGCCCGTGAGCTGGGCTTGTCGAGTGAAGCGCATTTTATTAACGCTACCGGGCTGAGCCGGGCGGATATGGGGAAATATGCGCCAAAAGGCATTGAGGGAGAAACCGTGTTATCTGCGCGTGATGTAGCTACGCTGGCCCTGCGTGTGCTTCAGGATCATCCGGAGATGCTGGAGGTTTCAAAGATTCCCTCCTTCAAGTTCCGTGAACGCGATAAGGACCCGGTGGTTAATATTAACTGGATGCTGGAAGGGAACAAGAGTATTACCAATTTCAAACGGTATGCTTATGACGGTCTGGATGGTCTAAAAACAGGTCATACGAATGAAGCTGGCTATTGCTTTGCGGGAACTGCTGAGCGGAACGGATTGCGTTTTGTAAGTGTCGTGATGGGGACTTCTTCCGAGGGCAAACGTTTTGATGAAACTCGCAAGCTGCTGGATTACGGCTTTAATAACTATGAGGTCAAAACGCTGGTTGCTGCAGGCGCCTCAGTAAGCACGATGCCGGAAGTACCTATCCTGAAAGGTGTTCATACTTCAGTTCCGGTTGTAACAGAGAAAGCTCTTGATTTCGTCGTCAAAAAAGGAACAACGGCCGAGGTTACCTTTGAACCGGCAGCCGGTGATGAAAGCGCCCGGACCGCGCCGCTTGCTAAAGGAGCAGTAGTCGGCAAAGCGAAGGTGTCTTATAACGGAATGACCCAGGAAGTAAATCTGATCGCGGCCGAGGATGCCGAAAAAGGAAGCTGGCTGAGACTGATGTTCCGGGGAATTAAAGACTTCTTCGTTGGCTTGATGGGTTCTTAAAGTTAATCACAGTTGACTGTTGTTTATTTATAGGTGTTCATGTAAAATATTTGTTTAGGAGTATTGCCGGGACGCCAACCACGGAACGGAACTATACAATATCGGGAGGTTTGACATGGAAACAGGAACATCGCGTGTAAAAAGAGGTATGGCAGAAATGCAAAAGGGCGGCGTCATTATGGACGTCATGAATGCGGAGCAAGCGAAAATTGCCGAAGCTGCAGGTGCATCCGCAGTAATGGCTCTTGAGCGTGTGCCTTCAGATATTCGGGCTGCCGGCGGTGTCGCTCGTATGGCTGACCCGACCATCGTTGAGGAAGTCATGAAGGTTGTTTCGATTCCGGTTATGGCTAAAGCCCGTATCGGTCATTACGTTGAAGCAAAGGTGCTTGAAGCCCTGGGCGTAGACTACATCGACGAAAGCGAAGTGCTTACACCGGCCGATGAAGTGTTTCATTTGAACAAAAAGGAATTTACGGTTCCGTTTGTTTGCGGGGCAAAAGATATTGGCGAGGCGCTGCGCCGTATTGGCGAAGGTGCTTCCATGATGAGAACGAAAGGCGAGCCGGGAACAGGAAATATCGTAGAAGCGGTACGCCATATGCGTTTGATTCAATCGCAAATCCGCAAAATCCAGGGGATGTCGGTGGAAGAGCTGATGACTGAAGCGAAAAACCTTGGAGCTCCATATGATCTGGTGCTGCAAGTACATGAAACGGGCAAGCTGCCTGTTGTCAACTTCGCGGCGGGTGGGGTTGCAACACCTGCGGATGCTGCGCTTATGATGCATCTTGGCGCAGACGGCGTATTCGTTGGTTCCGGTATTTTCAAATCGGAATCTCCTGAGAAATTTGCTAAAGCGATTGTACAAGCTACTACTCACTATACGGATTTCGCACTGATTGCAGAGCTGTCCAAAAACCTGGGCGCACCGATGAAGGGCATCGAGATTTCCAAGCTGAATGCTTCTGAGCGGATGCAGGACCGCGGCTGGTAAGCCATAGCGGTTAGCAGGGAGAGAAAGGGACTGTCCACCATGAAGATAGGCGTATTGGCGCTGCAGGGCGCTGTAGCGGAGCATATCCGCATGATTGAGCTTGCGGGGGCTGAAGGTGTTGTCGTAAAACGCGTGGAGCAGCTGGCCGATTTGGATGGAATCATTATTCCGGGCGGAGAAAGCACCACGATCGGCAAATTGATGCGGGAATATGGCTTTGTTGATGCACTCCGCGCTTTCTCGGAGCAGAACAAACCGATGTTCGGCACATGTGCGGGACTGATCCTGCTCGCCAAGGAAATCAGCGGCCAGGCCGATGCGCACCTGCAGGTGATGGATATTACGGTCGCGCGTAATGCCTTCGGACGTCAACGGGAAAGCTTTGAGACGGACTTAACCGTCAAAGGAATCGATGAGGATATTCGCGCAGTATTTATTCGTGCTCCTCTAATTGAAAAGGTCGGAGATACGGTCGAAATATTGTCCTCGTATAAGGATCAAATTGTAGCCGCCCGGCAGGGACATCTGCTCGCTGCTTCGTTTCATCCGGAGCTGACGGACGATTATCGGCTTCACTCCTATTTTATCGATATGGTGAGAGCATCGCGGGCTTAAAATATTCCCCTTGGGGAGGCGCTGTTTTTGTTTGACGCAAAACTACTCAGAACTGAATTTGAACGCGTTCAGCAGGCTATGCAGAACCGCGGCAAGACGCTGGAGGAGCTCGGCAAATTTACCGGGCTGGACGCTAAGCGCCGGGAGCTGCTGCAGGAAACCGAAACGCTGAAAAACCGGCGTAATGTGGTTTCTCAGGAAGTGGCGGCCTTGAAGCGTGCTAAAGCTGACGCTGAATCGCTTATTTTGGAAATGCGGGATGTTTCTGACCGGATTAAATTGCTCGACGACGAGATCCGTGATCTCGACGCAGAGTTAAATCAACTGCTGCTTTCCATTCCTAATGTTCCGCATGAGTCGGTGCCGATTGGGGCTTCAGAAGAGGACAATGTGGAAATGCGCCGGATTGGTGCTGTTCCTTCGTTTGATTTCGAGCCTAAGGCCCATTGGGAGATCGCCCAAAATTTGGGGATTCTTGATTTTGAGGCTGCAGGGAAGGTAACGGGATCGCGCTTTGTGTTCTATAAGGGACTGGGCGCCCGTCTGGAGCGGGCGCTGATGAGCTTCATGATGGACCTGCACAGCGATGAGCATGGCTATGAAGAAATGCTCCCTCCGTATATCGTCAACCGGGACAGCCTGACGGGCACCGGACAGCTTCCGAAATTTGAGGAAGATGTGTTTAAGGTGGAGGGCTCGGAGTATTTTCTGATTCCGACCGCTGAGGTTCCGGTAACGAATTACTACCGCGAGGAAATTTTGACGGCTGAAGATTTGCCGAAAAATTTCGTAGCCTTTAGCGCGTGCTTCCGTTCAGAAGCAGGCTCAGCCGGACGGGATACCCGCGGCTTGATTCGCCAGCACCAATTTAACAAGGTTGAGCTGGTCAAGCTGGTGAAGCCCGAGGATTCCTATGAAGAGCTGGAGAAGCTGACGCAGAATGCGGAGCGAGTCCTTCAGCTGCTTAACCTGCCGTATCGGGTATTGACGTTGTGTACGGGGGATATCGGCTTTTCGTCGGCCAAGACGTTTGATTTGGAGGTATGGCTGCCAAACAGCGGAATGTACCGCGAAATTTCGTCTTGCAGCAACTTCGAGGACTTCCAGGCACGCCGTGCGAATATTCGTTTCCGCCGGGAGCCTAAGGCAAAGCCAGAGTTCGTCCATACGCTCAATGGCTCGGGCCTTGCTATTGGTCGTACGGTTGCTGCTATTTTGGAGAATTATCAGCAGGCCGATGGCAGTGTAGTAGTGCCGGAGGTGCTTCAGCCGTATATGAACAATGTCAAAGTGATTGCTAAAAAATAATATTTGTATCTAGGCTTGTAAATATGGTACAATGCTTTTTGTCGCCGCATATTGCGGCAACTCGGAGAGGTGGTCGAGTGGTTTAAGGCAGCGGTCTTGAAAACCGCCGTGTTCGTGAGGGCACCGTGGGTTCGAATCCCACCCTCTCCGCCATAATGAATTTTACATCATTAGGATATTACTAAACGCACTGACTGTTGAATAAACGGTCCGGTGCGTTTTTTGCTGTTCATGACTGTTGGACTATGCCATGACGAGTTCATATCGGGAGGTAATGCTCAATGAGTGAAAATGCCTTGAAATCGAGCCATAACCAATATCCTTATAGGTTAATTAAGGAGTAAGATCTGGTCATTCTTGGCTTGCATATTCGGGGGCGTTCCGCCTCAAATTAACAGTGGAGGTGGATATGAATTATGCCCAAAACGGAAGAGCTGACGCTAGAGCAAAGCCGATTGGTGTATTTATGGAAAGAAGGGCTGCCGAACACATTAAGCGACAGTGATAAGGCAGAGGTTCTGGCTGATGGACGTGACCCCAAAGCTTTGCGAATCCATATTCGCACGGCTGGTCATGAGATGTATTCGTTCGACTTCAAGGTCACCTATATTGATTCTCGTGAAATTAAGGTGGATTTGATCGATGCAGAGCGGGATAACCGGACGGTGGACGAGAGTACGGACATCATTCAAACGCTTGTAGAGGATTACATTCGTCATATTCATGAATGCGCGCAGCAGCTAAAAAGCTATACGCAGTAATGCTGCTCTCGAAAAGGAGAATGAAGCGATGAGCCGAGCGAAATCAGGAGATAAAAATTTGGAGAATACGGTGGTTGAGCTGAATCGGCCTTCCATTAACAGCCATCAGCGTCAACAGCAGCAGCAGCAAACAAACGATCGGCGTCATCAGGATGATCTTAATCATGACGAATAGGGAGGCGTAACGAGATGACTAAACCGGTAGGCTATAATACGGGTTCAACCAATGAACAAGCTCCGCCCCGCAAGGAGCACCAGCAGCAACCTTTGTCAGGTTCTAAAAAAACAAAGCAGCGTAATCACCGCAGTGACAGTGTGGGAGAAGGTCATGGTCATACCTGATTAATCCGTCTGCTATTCGATATTAAAAACCTGCGTTTTTGTCGAAATTGTGACAACGCGGGTTTTTTTCTTTGATAAAATACAATTGTCATGCAGGGTTGACCGAAGTTTAATTCGTCTATACATATGAGAAGGGGGGGAGAGACATTCAGGATGAACAGTGGATTCAACAAGTTCTGGCCGGAAACGATGATGCATTCCGCAGCTTAGTAGAGACACATCGTGAATATTTGTACCAGGCGATATACGGGGTGCTGCATCACCCAAAAAACAGCGAGGATGTGCTGCAGGAGGTATGGGTGCGTATCTATGTTTCTCTCCCCCAGTTTCAGGGGGATGGGTTCAAAACATGGATTACCCGTATAGCGGTTAACCGGGCCATTGATTATCGCCGTAAATTGCAGCGTTCCCGAGAAGAGCTGCTAGAGCAGATGGATGAGCAGCGAATGAGTGTGGCGGCGGAATCGGAGATGGGTGAAGCAAGCTCCGCAGAACGATGTTACTTCTCCAGTGAACGTAAATTACGCATACAGCAGAAGCTGTTTGATTTGCCGCAAGTCTACCGTCAGGTGGTCATCGCGTATTATTTGGAGGAGAAGTCGTATAAAGAGATTGCCGCTGAACTAGGAGTGGCGGTCAAGACCGTCGAGTCTAATCTGTACCGGGCCAAGCAATGGATACGCCAGCATTGGAAGGAGGAGGAGTTCTTATGAGTCAGAGACATCCATCCGTATTGGTATGGCAGCAATATGTGGAGAATCTGCTTCCTAATGAAGAACGCGAGCCATTGGAGGAGCACTTGTATTCCTGCGATATGTGCTTGTCACTATACATGCAGGTAGTGGAAAATCAGGAGCATCGGCAGCCTTCAAAGCAAATGCCGCAATTAACGGAACAAATCATGGGACAAATCGCACTCCATCAGTATAAGGGAGTAGAACTTCTCCATAAAAAACGTTTTTATCAACGGACAATTTTCCATTATGCGGTCGCCTCCATTGTTACTCTGGTCTTGATGTGGAGCGGAATCTTCGAACAGATGGGCGGAATTGGTTCAAAGCTTACTCAGCAGGCTAATGCGGCCGATAAACACCAATGGGAAAATAACAGGATGCGGACCGAAAGTTCAGTGGCAGAGCAATTAATGAATAAAGCGGTTGGCTTGATTGATAGGCTCGAATCGGGTACAGAGGAAAGGAGGAAGAAATAATGAATCATCAAGGAAATAAAAATCCGATTGCGGCACTGCTGCTCGGTGTGATTCCAGGAGCGGCTTGGCTGTATTTGCAAAAATATGTCCGCGCGGTGCTCTATGCGATGGTGTTTTTCGGCTTAATCGGATTGTTTGTATTATGGTATATCTTCCGGGGAGGAAGGGATGACGAGGTACTCGGAGTTATCTTTTTTACCGGCGTATTTGTCTGGGTCATTAACGGTATCGATCTCATCGTTGCGCTGCTGACCGGAAATTACGCAAGAAACAATGCAGGCTATATGCCTCAAGAAATCACCGAGCAGGGTGGCAATACGTCGTCTTATGCCGCCGGAGCCGGGCAAAGGCCAGGAGCCATTGCTCCACGTGGAACAACTGTTTTACTGTTATCCTTAGTGCCGGGGTTAGGTCATTTCCATATGGGACTCGTGCAGCGCGGTTTAGCTTTCTTGGTTAGCTTCTTCGGAATGTTCACGGTTATTATTTTTGTGACTATGCTGACCAACTATGATACGTTTCTTGTATTTCTTGGGGTGCTGCCGATTATTTGGATTTACAATATAGCCGATGCCGTGAAGCAGGATCAGCGGATTGCCCGTGGGGAAAAACCGGAGGATCGGACGATCTTCGAGGAATGGGATGCAGGACGCCAAGTAGGGAAAAAAAGCAAGCTTGTGGCAACCCTGCTGTCCTTGTTTCCCGGTGCCGGACATATGTATTTGGGCCTTCAACGGCGGGGCATTCAGCTTATGGCTGCCTTCCTGTTCTCCATCTATATCATGGATACGCTGCGGCTGACGTTATTTCTGTTTATTATTCCGATTTTGTGGTTTTACGGTTTTTTTGATACGCTGCAAAAGGCTTCCCGGATGGAGCGGGAAGAAGTACAGGATGAACCGTTCATTGGCTGGCTGGTGAATCATCAGCGCTGGGTAGGTTTTGCTCTGCTTGCGCTAGGGGCTTATTACTTGCTGAATGATGTATTTATGGAGGCACTGCAGCAAATCCTGCCGGAGCTGAGAGTACGGTTTTGGTTTGACCGTTATTTCCAAACATTTGTTGTATCTGTCCTGCTCATCGGCGGAGGGCTGAAGCTGCTTCTCGGTAACCGCAGGAAAGGGGATGGACGCTAATGAAGCAATGGCGTGTAGGAACGTTATCTATGGGCAGCTCGCTGCTGCTTCTCGGTATTATTCTTTTCATCTCGCAATGGCAGGGTGTTCGGGCTTTTGACCAATTGCTGGTTTGGTGGCCTTTGGTGCTGGTGCTGCTTGGGCTGGAAATTGTCACTTACATGCTGCTTGCACGAGGAGAAAAGCCGCTCATTCACTATGATGTATTCAGTATGTTTATTGTGGCGATACTGCTGGTTTGCTGCCTCGTCTTCACTGCACTGGCATCGACAGGGGTTGTAACTGCGATTCGCCACAATGTTATGGCCAGCTATACGACCGGACTTTTGCCTGAATTTCGTCAAGCTGCCGCTCCAGAGCTAAAAAAAGTCATTGTTGATGTGGAGGATGCCTACGTGTATGTGGACAAAGCATCCACATTGGATGTTGAGCTATTCGGCAGCACAAGGCAGCGGACAGAATCCGCGCTGAATCTGAATTTGAACGACAAGGATTCCTTCTACTCCTCTAAGCTGACCGGGGATACGCTGTATATTACTGTTCCCTCGATTACAGCCAAGGGCCTTATTCGATGGACCGGGGATTTCGAGAAAAAACTCACGGTTGTCGTACCGGAAACAGTGAAGGTTGAAGTGCGCGGCAGCAACCGGCTCATACGTGTGAATACAAACCAGGACCGCAGCTTATAAAAATGATTTAAACCGCATGTATGATAATCGGTAAAACAGGCATACTATTTATTGTCGGTGAGTAGAGAGGTGTGGTTGCGTTGAACTATTCAGCGAAACAACTTCATGAGCTTGGATTTCATTAGCTACTCCCTATAAGAAGCGAGGCGATGTGCCAAAGAGCCGCGAAAGCATTTCCCTAACACATCTTATTGTTGCAAAACAATGCCGAGATTTCTGCTGCGATAGCGAAAGAAGGAAAAACTCAAAGCACTTCACCGACCGAAAAGACCCGAAAGGGTCTTTTTGCTTTTACGGCTAGCCCGAGCGCTGGTTAGGCAATTTATCAACTATAGCTTTGCGGGGAACTAACGTTATGAAGACAGGGGTGGACGCTGAATTCAATCAATCAATGAAATTCAAGGGCAAGCCCCCGCTATTAATCCGGATCACAATATAATGGTATAAAATAAAGCAGTAAGGGAAGAACGAGGCAGGCTTCAGCAGGGTATTGTTCAAGCTTTTATCACAACTATGTGATTTTAATCACATACTTTTAGGGAAAAGAGTGGTATTCTATAGATGTAAAGAACAAGAACAAAAGAAACAACAAACAGAAAGGAATGGTGGCGAAGATGAAGAGACGATCTAGAAGCTGCCGCACAGTCTCATACAAAACTAAGTGATTTAATTCACAATATCTTTTGACAATAAAGGAGTGTATCCGTCATGGTAAAATGGATGAGAGAAAATCGTTACGCAGCGATGCTGCTGCTGCTCGTGAGATTGTACGTAGGCTGGCAATGGTTCACCGCGGGTTGGCATAAGCTTACAGGCGGATTCGATGCAGCGGGCTTCCTGAACAACGCCGTTACGAAGCCTATAGCGGATAAAGCAACTGGGGCATTAACGTATCCGACCTTCACCGCATTCGTAGAACACTTCGCATTACCGAATGTCAAGCTGATTAACATCATCATCCCGCTTGGAGAATTCCTGGTTGGGCTCGGATTACTGGTTGGCGCATTAACCGCCACCGCCGCTTTCTTCGGATTACTGATGAACTTCATGTTCATGTTTGCAGGCACTGTAAGCACGAACCCATGGCTGGTGCTCCTCGGCGGTATCGTCTTCATCGCAGGAACCAATGCCGGCAAATATGGTGTTGACTATTACCTGATGCCATATGTACGCAAGCTGCTCCACAAATTCGGACGTCATCATGACGACCCGACAGCAAAACCGACCAATACTCCAAAGCCATTACACGCTTAACCTTATAAAATGAAGCAGGCCCGCCGAAGTCGGCGGGCCTGTTTTTTTCTCCCCCCGTTTTGTGGGGATTCGTCCAGATTGATTACCGGAACGCGTCAACCAGCCCAATCATGGCCAGCAGCCCAAGAATAAAGGCGAAGGTGGCTGAACGCTCATAGCCGTGCCCGTGGCTCTCCGGTATCAGTTCTTTGTATACGATAAACAGCATGGCGCCGGCTGCAAAGGATAAGCCGTATGGAACCAGGCCATGAATGGAGCCTGTCAGCTCATAGCCAATCAGCGCGGCGGCCAGTTCAATTACACCTGTTATAGCGGCAAAAGCAACCGCCTTCAGCGGAGCAATCCGCTGACAGATAAGAAAGAAGGCGACCAGGAAGCCCTCCGGCGCATTTTGAAGGCCGATGGCGAAGGCGACGACAACCCCAAGCTCGGGCTGCTGGCTGGCATAGCTAATTCCCACCGAAAGACCCTCAGGTATATTATGCAGTGTAATGGCTGACAAAAAGAGCAGTGCAGAGGCATCGAGCGTACCCGCGTGCGGCGAGTGAGATAAATCCACATGCGGCAGCAGCTTTTCCAGCAGCGTCAAGAAACAGGTGCCGGCTATTATGCCGATGCACAGCACCATAAGATTAGACAGCTTCAATGCCGACGGAATAAGGCCATATGTGGATGCGGCCACCATAATGCCCGCGGTAAATGCCAGAAGGAAATCTCTCCAGCGATGCGAAAGGTTACGCAGCAGCAGTACCGGGAGCGCGCCAAGTCCTGTGCTTATCGACGACAAAATACTTCCCCATAAAACCGAATCCGTCCCCAAAGTCTCCGCTCCCTTACAGTTCGTCCTATGAAGACGTATATGTCCGGGGGGCAGGGATTAGACCTATCTTCGGTTTACGGTTAGCCCCATCAGTCCGGATTGACGGTATATACTGCAGACAATGCCGAGCGCAGCGAACTGAACCAGTGTAAAGGTTCCTCCATAGCTAATGAAGGGAATGGACATGCCCGATACGGGCAGCAGGCCTGCCGACATGAGGATAGCCCACAGGAACGGGACAGCCAGCAGCACGGCCAGAGTGACCACGACCAGCTTGCCGAAGGAATCCGGTATAGCCTGCGCCATTTGCCACAGCCGTTGAAATAAAAATAACATGCCGACGATTAACAGCAGACCGGCCGCCCAGCCGATGCTGTAAACCATGTAAGAAAAGGACATTTCCGTATGAATACCCGGCAGTGTCGGAAGCGGGATGCCGAAGCCACGGCCCCACCATCCTGCTGAACGCAGCGCCTCCATAGATTGTACAGTCCAATAGCCGCTTCCTTGCGGATCGTCAAACCGGTAAAAAAAGGCCGTCAGCCGATCCAGATTGTACGGTCCGGTCCAGATGAGCACAGGCAGCAGGAGAACCATGCAGCCTACAGTTGCAGCCGCGAAGCTTAACCATTCCTTCGTTGAGGCTTTGGCAAACCACAGGACAATCATTAGCGTTACTCCATATATGACCAAAGAGGAGAGGTTATTAGCCTTAATGAACAGCAGCGCCGGAATGAAGATAAAGAGAAGCAGCCGGTAATGCAGCTTAACCTTCCGAAAGCCCGGTGTTGTCAAAAGCCCGGCAATGCCGAGCAGAAGGGTGTAGGGAGCAAGTGTAGAGATATCGATACGAATGACAGGCAGCATAAAATAAGGCTTTCCGTTCACCTGGCTGCCGGATAGCAGGAGCAGCAGCATCATCAAAACGGTTCCTCCGTAAAGCTGCCAGCCCCATTTTTTGAGCTTCTGAAAATCAATGAACGCAAATCCAATGAATAAAGCCAGCGCTCCGGCAGTATGTAAACATTTCTTGAGGAACAAATCCTGCTGAAGCCGGGGCTCCAGCGCCAACTGCATACCGTACATCATAATCAGGCCAAAGGTAAGCAATACAAACAACAGCCCCAGCATAGCCCAGTCCCAGCGCGGCTTATAGAGCTTATGGAATTGCTTGCCGATTTGCTCGGGGTCTCCCATCTGCTTTATTGCTTCCCGCATAGCGTCGGTTTCACTCATACCCTGCACCCGATGGGCCTCAGCCAAATCCTGAAGGTGGTCCTCCAGCTCCAGACGGATAGAAGAATGAGCTTCTCGGGGGCCGATTTGCCGGCATACGACATCCATATATTCATTAAGTATATGGCGGGCGGATTGCGGTTCTGGACGGCTCATGCTCTTCCCTCCCCTAGCACTTGATCCACGGCGGATCGGAACAGGCTCCATTCCTGTTTTTTCTCTTGAAGAAGCTCCTTCCCGCTGCTTGTCAGGCGGTAGTACTTACGCTTACGCCCGTCATGCTCCTGCCAATAGGCCTCTACCACTCCGTTCTGCTCCAAGGTGTGAAGGAGCGGGTACAGTGTGCCCTCTTTCAGAGCAAATGCTCCGCTGCTGCGCTGCTCGATGGCCTTGGCCAATTCATAGCCGTACATGTCCTGCTGCTGCAGCTGTGACAGGATGAGTGTCACCGTACTGCCTTTCAGCAGTTCTTTGCTAATTTTCAACCTATATACCTCCATTCACAATGCATTGTATATCTATGCATTAGTGTAGCTTGTTTTACAAGCAAGTGCAAGGCGGTCGGTAACAACCTTTGTCTGAAAAATAAAGCGGCCGCCCGATCAAGCCCGGCGGCCGCAAACGTGCTGCAGCTAATATTGTGAATTACGGCCGTATGGCGGAGGACGTTTCCTTGGATTGCCTGCGGAGCGGAACAAAAGATGCTTTGCGTAGGACGATTATTCCTGCGGCAAGTGAGACCGAGAAGAAGCCGGCGGCGATTATCGGGAGTAAGGACCACTCAAGAACGGGCTGCCCCATATATGTCTGGAGCCCGATTGCGATTAAACCCAGTAAATAGGTCCAACCGGACAGGTGGATGATTTTTCTGCGGGAGCCGAAGGACAATGAGCTTCGTTCTGTGAGCCAAGCAATACATGGCACGGCCTGCAAGGCGTGGAAGCCAAGGCCATGGAGCCAAATCAGATTGCCGCTCGCTCCGACGATTCGGCTATTATTGAAAGAGATCCAAACGCCCGCTGCAAAGGAGAGAAGGATGGCCAACATGGCGTAGCGGATGCCTAAGACCATTTCCGGGCGTGCACGGTAAGCTTTTCTGCGGAAGAACGGAACGGCAAAGTAGAGGTAATACAGAATAAGAAGCAATGCGACGAAGATAAACAAGCTTCCTACCGTAACATCAAAGGAGCTGCCACCTTTGATGAACCTGGGATTGACGCCGCGAAGATTTTGTACGGTTTCCGCAAAATAAGAGTACAAGGCGAGGATGATGTAACTCCATCGGAAGAAGGCCCTGCTTTTGCCCCCTAACCTCGTCAATGGAGCGATTGCGGCGGTCGATAACATAAAAACCCCCAGTGCCGCATTAAACGAAAATGCGTTCCAGGCATTTCCCTTCGGCGCGACAGGCCCGCCATACAGAAGGGCCCAAACCGCACATACTCCCGCAAGCAGGAATCCGAGCAGTGCGGTTACGACAAGCCATTTTTCCCCTTCAAACAATCTGATATCCTGATTTGCCTGACCGGCTATGTGTCCTGTTCTTTTCTGTCTCATATGAGCCTCCCTCAGTTCCGCTTATGTTATAGCGACGTTCTTCATTGTACGTGAAGGAAGACTGTTCAGAAATATGCCATAGTCCAGATATTTCCTGGACCAAGGTCGAGTCTGTTTTTGGAGGGAGAGTCTGGCGAGACGTTTGTCCGTAAAAATAAAAAAACCTTGCTGGGCAAGGGTTGGTGTGTAGAAGTCTGATATGGATATAGTGCGCGCCCGATACGATTCGAACGTACGACCTGCAGTTTAGGAAACTGTCGCTCTATCCTGCTGAGCTACGGGCGCACAGTAGCGTTACTTATTATATCAAAGATGAGGTCTGAATAAAAGGGATGGTTTGGAATTGTGCAACCCGCCGAGGTCAGTTGAAAAATAAAAAAATTGCGGAGGAATTTCCCGCCCGCAATTGTTATTTGTATGAATGGTCGAGACGACAGGATTTGAACCTGCGACCTCTTGGTCCCGAACCAAGCGCTCTACCAAGCTGAGCCACGTCTCGATTTATTTGACCTGCATCACAAGCCTGCAATACCTGTCTAGTGATGTGTCCAAATGAACATAACCTTAAACAAGAAATACTATATCACGGTTCATCAGCGGGCGCAAGATGTACATTGCAGCTGAAAATCCAATCCGTAAACGGGCTGGCATATTCGTTAATCCGAAGCTGTGAGGGCGTTTAACTACCGAAGGATGAAATGAGTTGGACACCTTCCTGTAACATGATATCGCGTGCTGAAGCTGCGTGCGGCGTACTCTTTTGCTGTGAGCTGGTGCTTTATGGAGGGCTCATAATTGACGGTCTTAAATCGAATAATACAAGCAAAAGGAGGGGTCATCATGTCCCGGCTTGTTATCAATAAGAATAGCGGCGTATTGAACGCAATTAATCAACAAGTAGCCAATTGGACCGTGCTGTTTACAAAGCTGCACAACTACCATTGGTTCGTGCAGGGCTCGAATTTTTTGTCGCTGCATGCAAAGTTTGAGGAGTTCTACAATGAAGGCGCCCAGCACTTGGATGATCTGGCCGAGCGGCTGCTTGCGATTGGAGGCAGGCCCGTTGCGACCCTGAAGGACTGTCTGCAGCTTGCATCCGTCAAGGAAGCGGACGGGCATGAAACAGCCGAGCAAATGCTGAGTGTGCTGATTCAGGATTTCTCGCAAATGAGCAAGGAGCTGCAGCAGGGCATTGAGGCAGCGGAGACCGCGGCTGATGCGGCCTCGGGCGATATGCTGCTGGGCATTAAAGAAAGCCTGGAGAAGCATGCCTGGATGCTGAAGGCAATACTGGGTAAAGCTTGAGAAGCGGCGTAAAAATCTTACCAATGGGCCCCTCATAGGAGGAGGCCCTTTTACGCTTTCTTGCGGCGCAGAGAACGGAAAAACTCTGTAAGCAGCGCTCCGCATTCCGGCTGCAGAATACCGCCCGTGACCTCTACGCGGTGGTTGAAGCGTTCCTCCTGAAGCAGGTTCATCAGCGTCCCGGCACAGCCGGCCTTGGGATCGGGTGCGCCGTAATAAACGCGCGGCAGCCGGGATTGAACCATAGCGCCCGCGCACATGGGGCAGGGCTCCAGCGTAACATACAGGGTGCAGTCAAGCAGGCGCCATGCATTCAAGTGACGGCTAGCCTCCCGCATGGCAATCATTTCGGCATGTGCGGTTCCATCAAAGGTGGTTTCTCTCAGATTATGGCCGCGGCCAATAATCATTCCGTCCTTCACAATGACGGCTCCGATAGGCACCTCACCGATCGCCTCCGCTTTTTTCGCTTCCGCTATGGCTTCTTTCATCCACAATTCGTGTTCTTGCATGAGCCAACTTCCTTCCACGATGTGTATAAAGCAACACAAATCCACATGTTAATCCATGGCTTGTGAACAGGCTGTGAATAAATCTGTGGATAACTTAGTTATCCAGAGGTGAATAACGAGCTTCACAGGTCTCATTGTAGGTGAATTCTATCCCCAAAATCAACAGACCCTGTGGAAAAGTGAGGATATTACCGTATTTCCGGGGGTTTGTTGATTATTCATTCATCGTCCTTTATACTGATTCCAACAGAACAGTATGAGGGATTTAGTCTTCCATTGCACACTTGTCGCCACGTAAGCAGGCAACCCGCAGATCCAAGCTTCCTACTTGCACCATTCGTACAGTGAAGGGATGAATGACGAACGCCCGGCTGCCGAGCCGGCCTGCAGCAAGCAGGCTATCCCGGCTTCGGGGTAGTTTTTTGGGTCCACTTGGCAGAGACGAAAAAAGGGGGACTGGAGATGAACCAATTTCATGACAATGACCAGCAGCTATCCTATAGTATTTTACTCGACTGCCGTGCGGTTGTGGAACGAAACGACTATGTCTCGACCGGAATACTCAGTTATGCAGAAGGAGATTTGCTGGAGGTTGAGCTGACCGATTACCAGCGCTTTCAATTGGGTGACGTAGTCAAAATCACTATTTATACCCCCGCAGGCCGGATGGTATTCCGGACCAGCATCATTGCCATTGATGACGGGAGTATTCTGATTCTTCATCCGCCGGATAATCAAAAGAAATTCAACGAGAAACGGGAGCACCCTCGTGTCATGGCTTCCGGAAACGGAAGGCTAGTCGGATTTGGACAAGTTTCAAGAAGCTCGCTGCAGGCGGAGCAGGAAGCTCATGTTCAGGTCGCTGTGCAAAATGTTAGCCTGAACGGAGTAGGCTTCGTTCATGATGAGACGGTGGAGCTGGGCCGATATGAGCTGCATATGGAGCTGGGCGGCGGCGAGATTACGTGCAAGGTTGATATTGTACGCAGGGAGCCGGGGGAAGAAGGCGTATATTACGGGGCGCGTATTGTCGATATCCCGGCAACGAAGGCCAATTCGCTTCGTGCTTATATTTTGAGACGACAGCTGGAGTCCCATACCACATCCAAGAAGAACCGGAAGCAGGAAGGAACAAAACGGATTTTTAAAACATAGGCTTGTCTTGCCGGACAAGTCTTTTTTTGTTTATAGAGGTAGAGCAGCAGCTGCGGCACAAAAGCAAGCGGTCGGCTTCTATAGTAGAAGGGGGCATAAGTCCGGTTCTGAAGCCAATTCCGGCGGCTAGTTCAGGCAACCTGCTGGAAGGAATGCGCCTCTCCACTTTTTGCAGGAAATACGCTATAATAGAAAGGTTATGGAAGATGTAGCTTTTGTAGAAACTAATCCTTAAGGAGTGTCGTATAAATGGCTTTAAAAGCGGGGGTTGTCGGGCTGCCGAACGTAGGCAAATCGACGTTGTTTAACGCAATTACGCAAGCGGGGGCGGAATCGGCTAACTATCCGTTCTGCACCATTGATCCGAACGTAGGGGTAGTTGAAGTGCCGGATGAGCGCTTGAACCGCCTGGTCGAAATCGTAACGCCAAAAAGCATTGTTCCGACGGCGTTTGAGTTCGTTGATATTGCCGGCCTTGTCAAGGGTGCAAGCAAGGGCGAGGGTCTGGGCAACAAGTTTCTGGCCCATATTCGTGAAGTGGATGCGATTGTGCACGTAGTGCGCTGCTTCCAGGATGAGAACATTACACACGTGGCCGGGAAAGTGGATCCGATTAGCGATATCGAAACGATTAACCTGGAGCTGATCCTGGCGGATATCGAATCGGTGGAGAAACGGATTGACCGTTCCCGCAAAAATATGAAGGGCGGCGACAAAAAGTACGCCCAGGAAGTTGAAGTGCTGGAGCGCGTCAAGGAGGCGCTGTACGCGGATAAGCCGGCCCGCAGTCTGGAGCTGAGCGACGAGGATAAACTGGTTGTACGCGATTTGCATCTGCTGACGATGAAGCCGGTGCTGTACGCTGCCAATGTGAGCGAGACTGAAGCAGCCAATGCCGATGAAAATCCGTTTGTGCAAAAAGTGCGTGAATTCGCTGCGATAGAGGGCGCCGAGGTGGTGCCGATCAGCGCAAAAGTGGAATCCGAAATCGCCGAGCTGGAAGGGGAAGACAAGGAGCTGTTCCTGGAGGAGCTGGGCTTGCAGGAATCGGGTCTGAACCGTCTGATTAAAGCGGCCTATAAGCTGCTGGGCTTGTATACGTATTTTACGGCTGGAGAGAAGGAAGTCCGTGCCTGGACGATTCGTAAGGGCATGAAGGCGCCGCAAGCGGCCGGAGTGATTCATTCCGACTTCGAACGCGGTTTTATTCGCGCTGAGGTTGTATCGTATGAGGATTTATCGGCTGCGGGCGGCCTGAATGTTGCGCGCGAGCGCGGGCAGCTGCGGCTTGAGGGCAAGGAGTACATTGTGCAGGATGGCGATGTGATGCATTTCCGGTTTAACGTTTAGCCGGAGAACCTGCATACGGGTATAGCCTGATGACCATACGTAATTTGAACAAAAGAGGTGAACGGACATGTTAGACCGTCTTCAAGCATTGGCCGACCGCTACGAGAAGCTCAGTGAGCTGCTCTGCGATCCCGATGTGACGAGTGATACGAAGAAGCTGCGGGAATATTCCAAGGAGCAGTCCGATTTGCAGGAGGCGTATGAAGCCTACTGTGAATATAAGCAGGTGACCGAGCAGCTGGATGCCGCTAAAGCGATGCAGGCCGAGAAGCTTGACGATGAAATGAAAGAGCTGGTCAAGCTGGAAATCGAGGAGCTGTCGGAGCGGCATGGGCAGTTGGAGGAGCAGATGATGATTCTGCTGCTGCCGAAGGACCCGAATGATGACAAGAACGTGATTGTTGAGATTCGCGGCGCGGCGGGCGGTGACGAAGCGGCTCTGTTCGCGTCCGATTTGTACCGGATGTACACGCGGTTCGCGGATATGCAGGGCTGGAAAACGGAGGTGCTGGAGGCCAGTGTCAGCGATCTGGGCGGCTTCAAGGAAATTATATTTATGATTTCCGGCAAAGGCGCGTTCAGCAAGCTGAAGTTCGAGAGCGGCGCACACCGCGTACAGCGTATTCCGACCACAGAATCCGGCGGCCGGATTCATACGTCGACCTCCACGGTCGCAGTGATGCCGGAAGTCGAGGACATCGACATTGAGATTCATGATAATGATATTCGGGTCGATACATTCTGCTCCAGCGGTGCAGGCGGGCAGTCGGTCAATACGACCAAATCCGCTGTACGGGTAACTCATATCCCGACGGGGATTGTGGCAACGTGCCAGGACGGCAAGTCGCAAAACTCGAATAAGGAAAAAGCGCTCCAGGTGCTGCGGGCCCGGATTTACGACAAGTTCCTGCAGGAAGAGCAGGAGAAGTATGCGGGAGAACGCAAAAGCAAAGTCGGTACGGGTGACCGCAGTGAGCGTATCCGGACGTATAATTTTCCGCAGAGCCGTGTGACGGATCACCGTATCGGTCTTACGCTGCATAAGCTGGATTCCATCCTGAACGGGGATTTGGAAGAAATCATCGGAGCGCTGTCGCTGCAGGCTCAGACCGAGCTGATGGAAAACGCGGAATAAGGCGGTGGCAGGACATGAGCGGTGAGCTGAATCGTTCTATACATCCGGTCCCTGACCATTCCCAGGCGGAACAGAGGCCGGAGCTGGCCATCACACCGGGCGGCATCCCGGCTGTCGAGGCCGGGGATACGCGTATGCAGGGCGCTCCGGAGCTGCGGCACGAGAATATCTCCGGCTTTGCGATGAGCGGAGATGTAACTATACGGGAAGCCTGGGTGCAGGCTTCTTCTTTTTTAGAGCGCTGCGGAATTGGGGAGGCGCCCTGGAGCGCGGAGCTGCTGCTTCAGCATCTTCTGGACTGGGACCGGACGACGCTGTACCTTCAGTGGCATGAACGGTTCCCTGCGGGCCTTGCGGAGTCGTGGGAGCGGCTGTTGAACCGCAGGGCATCCGGCGAGCCGGTACAATATTTAATCGGCCGGCAGGAGTTCTACGGTCTTTCGTTTGAAGTAACCCCGGCGGTGCTGATTCCCCGTCCGGAGACAGAGCTGCTCGTCGAACGCATTCTGTTTCACGGTCAGCGTATGTGGCCGGAGGCAGGCCAGCAGGCAGGAGCAGCTACGCAGCAGAAGCCCCTTGCCAATGCTGCTGCAGAGGAGGGGATATTCGGGGATACCGGGGATCTGGAAGAGGATACCACGTCCGGGAGAGTACGCTCGGCAGGAATCCTCCCCGGCGGGCCCGCTGTGGCCGACGTGGGTACGGGAAGCGGGGCGATCCCCGTGACCTTGGCTGTGCATCGCCCGGACTGGATTGTGCGCAGCTCGGATATTTCCGCCGATGCGCTCGCGGTGGCGAGGCGGAATGCCGCTTTGAACGGCGTAGCGGAGCGGGTTGAATTGCTGCAGGGGGATTTGCTGGAGCCTTACATTCGTGACGGCTTGCCTGTCGATATTCTTGTCTCCAACCCTCCGTATATTCCTTCTGCCGACATTGAGGAGCTGCAAACGGAGGTGCGCGATTTTGAACCACGCTCCGCTCTCGATGGCGGCGCTGATGGACTGGACCTGTATCGCCGGATGCTGGGCCAAATCTCCGGTCTTATCGCGGTTCCCCGGCTTGTCGGCTTTGAGGTCGGGCAGGGGCAGGCACAGGCTGTTGCGGCGCTGTTGCGAAAGCTAGGCTATTGGGACGAAATCGAGGTCATCCCGGACCTGGCGGGCATCGAGCGGCATGTTCTGGCGATACGAGAGAAATAAATATTTTAATAGATTGCTAGGTTTAACCCCTTCCAGTTGTGCCCATACTAGAACCGAGAAGACGTTATACGTCGGAAATCCGGTTCGGTCCGGCTCGGGAGGGGTTGTTCGTTATGGTGAAGCGTGCTTCGATTCGTCCTCATCTGCTGCTTGCCTTTGTTCTGGTCATGCTGCTGACAAGCTGGGAGTCTACCCGGATGAGCGCGGCTTTTGTGGAAGGCGCCATCCCGCAGGAGTCGATTCGTTTGCGCATTTTGGCCAACTCCGACCGTCCGGCGGATCAGCGCTTAAAGCGGCTTGTACGCGATGAGGTTGTACGGCGTATGAACACCTGGGTGCAGGAGCTGGAAACGACGTCCATTGCGGACGCGCGGCTTCTAATTGAGCAGCGGCTGCCCGAGCTGGAGCAGGCAGTAGGCGCGGTGCTAAAGCAGCAGCGTTCGGAATACCCGTTTACGGTTGAGCTTGGACAGGTTGAATTTCCGGCTAAGCTTTATGGAGATCAGCTGTATCCGGCCGGCATGTACGAGGCGCTGCGGATAACAATAGGCTCCGGGCAAGGCCAAAACTGGTGGTGTGTGCTTTTTCCCCCGCTGTGCTTCGTGGATGCGGTTTCCGGGGAAGCGGTCGCCGCAGCACCGGAAGAAGCGAAGGCGGTTTCGGCAGTGGCGAAAACCGCGGCTGCCGATGCTGCGCCGAAAACCGCGGCGGTCAAAAACGCAGCCGGTACGGACAAGCCGGCGAAGGAACAAGCGGCAAATAAGACTGCGGCCAAACGGACGGCGGACGAGAAGCCGGTAAAATCCGCGGCGGAAGGCGCGTCCAGCAAAGCTGCCATGAAAGCGGCAGCCACTGAGCCGGTAGAGGAAGCAGCTCCAGAAGTCCGCTGGTTTATCGTCGATATGGCCAAGCAATGCTTCGATACTATAAAAAAGTGGTTTTCTTAAACCGGCCCACGGTATAATAAAAGAAACGCACAACGCAACCTCATAGTAAAGGAACGTCATGTAAATGATAAATACATTCCATTGGAAAGTCCCATTGGGCGGGTTGTCCGGCCAGGACAATCCTATGCTTCATGAAGCGGCACAGCTTCTCCGGGAGGGGGAGCTGGTCGCTTTTCCTACGGAGACGGTATATGGCCTTGGGGCGGATGCGGCCAATCCGGCAGCCGTCGAAGCCATTTTCGCCGCCAAGGGCCGACCTTCAGACAATCCGCTTATCGTCCATATTGCAGACCGCAGCCAATTGACCGCGCTGTGCCGGAACGTGCCGCCGCTGGCCGAGCGGCTGATGGACGCTTTTTGGCCTGGCCCGCTTACGTTTGTTTTGCCGGTTCGCCCTGAGGCTGTTTCCGGCCGGGTAACGGCAGGCCTCGATACAGTGGCTGTACGTATGCCGGATCACCCGGCGGCTCTTGCCCTAATCCGGCAATCCGGGCGCTATATCGCCGCTCCCAGCGCAAACCGGTCCGGCCGTCCCAGCCCGACCCGCGCCGAGCATGTGCTGGAGGATTTGGACGGGCGTATTTGCGGGATTGTCGATGCAGGACCAACCGGTCTCGGCCTTGAATCGACGGTTATCCAGCTGGAGGGGGACGTGCTTCATGTTTTGCGGCCGGGCGGGATTACCGCAGAGCAGCTGCAGGCAGTATGTGGTGAAAAAATTCATGTGGTTGTTTCTGAGGGGCCTGCCCCTGCGGCCGATGCTCCAAGTGCCATGCGGGAAGCAAGCGATGAGCAAGTAAACCGGGTCGAAGGACAGGCCGTTATATCCACCCCGGATCTTGAAGCCCCCCGATCGCCAGGCATGAAATATACGCATTACGCTCCTGCAGGCCAGATGATACTGGTAACAGGCGAACGTCCGCAGCAGGTGCTTGCCAAGCTGCAGCAGCTGGTGAATGAGGCCAAGCAGCAGGGGCATCGAACGGCCGTTCTGGCCTTTGCCGATGAAGTCCCGCTGCTCACCGCGGACGTCGTTCTCGGTTGTGGAGCAGACGGGCAGCTGGAGCCTCTCGCCGCCCAGCTGTACCATGCGCTGCGTTTTTTCGATGAAGCGGGCGCAACCTTTATTGCGGCGCGCGGCTGCCGCCGGACCGGTATCGGCCATGCGCTGCTGAACCGGATGGAAAAGGCGGCGGGCCACCGGATCGAGCAAGTGTAGCCGGGCCTGTACTTTTTCGCTCCCTTTGTGCATATGTTGATGTAGACGTTGGACAAGGGAGTGGTCATTTTGGCCATGTGGGTCGGATTTGGGCAATTATGGACAATTCTTATCATGGCCTTCGCACTCGGACTCGATGCTTTTTCCTTAGGAATCGGTATCGGAATGAAGGGCGCCAGATTACGGGAGATCGCCAAAATCAGCGCAGTTATCTCCTTATTTCATATCGTGATGCCTCTAATGGGGATGTTCCTGGGACATTATGCCGGGGCTCTGCTGGGCAATATAGCCACCATAATCGGCGGTGTTTTGCTGATGCTGCTGGGCGGCCATATGATTCTCCATTCCTTTCGGTCCGAGGATATGTCAACCTTCGATCACCGGACGCTGGGCGGTCTGCTTGTCTTTGCCCTGAGTGTCAGTATCGATTCCATGTCGGTAGGGGTTTCGCTGGGCTTGTTTGCTTCCGATGTGATGATAACCGTACTGATGTTCGGAATATTTGGCGGCGTGATGTCAGTGCTGGGACTGCTGCTTGGACGCCGGGTCGGAGGCTGGGTAGGCGAATATGGGGAAGCGCTGGGCGGAACGATTTTACTCGCATTTGGAATCCGGTTTTTAATATAATGTAAGAACAACATCCAGAGCCGCGCAGCTCGAATCGATAGCAGGAGGACGACAGATGAACCGGATCTTATTTGTGTGCACCGGCAACACATGCCGGAGTCCGCTGGCTGAAGCTATGATGCGCAAGCTGGCCTCAGACTATCAGATAACGCTAGAAGTACGTTCCGCAGGAGTCGCTGCAGTATCGGGCGGACCGGCTTCACGCCACTCACAGACAGTTATGAAGGAGCGAGGGCTTCCTTCCGAGCATCAATCACAGGCCCTTAGCCGTGAGCTTGTCGAATGGGCCGATATGGTCCTTACGATGACCATGGGTCATAAGCAGCGTATCGTTCAGCTGTTCCCGGGAGCCGTGGACAAGGTGCATACCTTGAAGGAGTATGTGGAGGACGACGACAGGGCTTTACAAGCCCTTGTGGAAAAAGAACATCTCATCTCGGAGATCCAGTTGAAGCAGGCGCTGTCCCAGCCGATCACTGAATCGGACCGGATTCGCGTGCTGGAGCTGGAACGGAAATCGCCGAGCCCCGACATTGCCGACCCTTTCGGCGGTACGCTGGAGGATTACCGGATTTGTGCCGGTGAGCTGGAAAATGCCTTGCAAAAGCTATTGAAGAAGCTTCAGAAATAAGGTATGATGAAGCATAAGATGAAGTCCCGATGTAACTGGCGACAAGTGGAGCAAACCACAATGGAGCATCGGGTCATACGGCCGGTCGCCTGGGCAAAGAGCAACGACACGATTCGTGTTGACCTGCTCTTTTTTGCGTTTATCGGTTATAATAGGACTTGGACAACCGGGCCCATTCTGACCCGGCAAGGATGAGGAGGCGCAAAAGACGATGAAAATTGCAATTGGAGCCGATCATGCGGGCTACCGTTTGAAGGATGAACTGATTCCGTTTATTCAGCAGCTGGGTCATGAGGTGGTCGATTATGGCTGTTCCTGCCCGGATTCGGTGGATTACCCGGACTATGCCATCGAGGTTTGCGATAAGGTCGCAGCTGGCGAAGCTGACCGGGGGATTCTTATTTGCGGTACCGGCATCGGGATGACGATCGCAGCTAACAAAGTGCCCGGCATCCGCTGCGCGCTCGTGCACGATTTGTTCTCGGCTAAAGCAACCCGGGAGCACAATGACACCAATGTTCTGTCTATGGGAGAGCGGGTCATTGGACCGGGCGTAGCGCAAGAAATCGTCAAAATCTGGCTGGAAACAGAGTTTTCGCAAGGGCCGCGCCATGTTGGCCGCGTGAACAAAGTCAAAGCGATTGAAGATAAATATCAGCTGCATCCGTAACCGGCCGAGGGAACCCTTTGTAGAAGGAGGGACACTTTGATGACATCAAGCACGGATCAACATGAATTTCAAGGGTCACAGGCACAAGAAACTGCCGCCGAGGCAATTGCAGCACAGGCGGAAATCATCGTGCGGGAAACCGTTCAGGCCGGCCGGCTTGCAGCGGGACAACTGCTTGTCATCGGCTGCAGCACTAGCGAGGTGCTGGGCCAGCGTATCGGCTCATCGGGAACGATGGCAACCGCGAAGGCGATTTACGAGGGCGTGGAGCGGGTCCGCAAGGAAGCGGGATTTTTCCCGGTGTTTCAGTGCTGCGAGCATTTGAACCGCGCACTTGTTATGGAGCGTGCCGCCGCCGAGCGATACGGCCTGGAGCCTGTTGCTGCGGTGCCTGTACCCAAAGCAGGCGGCTCAATGGCCGCTTATGCTTACCGGCGCCTTCATGATGCCGTATTGGTTGAGACCGTTGCCGCCCATGCCGGCGTGGATATCGGAGAAACCCTGATCGGCATGCATTTGAAGCGTGTGGCCGTGCCGCTGCGCCCGTCACTGCGGTTTGTCGGGCATGCCCGCGTAACAGCAGCCATTACCCGGCCTAAGCTGATTGGCGGCGTCCGTGCCGTCTATGAATTACCTGAAGAGGATTTACCTGCGGAAGCTGATTCCGGCAGCTGTCAATAAAACTAGAAGCTAACCTTAGGAGGAAGAAACCATGGAACAATTGCGTAAACAAGATCCGGCCATCGTGGCTGCGATGAACCAAGAGCTTGCCCGTCAACGTGACAAAATCGAGCTGATCGCTTCCGAGAACTTCGTGAGCGAAGCAGTGCTTCAAGCAATGGGCACCGTATTGACCAACAAATATGCGGAAGGCTATCCAGGCAAACGCTTCTACGGCGGCTGCGAGCATGTAGACGTAGTGGAAGATCTCGCCCGCGAGCGTGCCAAGGAGCTGTTCGGCGCTGAGCATGCCAACGTTCAATCCCACTCCGGCGCACAAGCCAATATGGCTGTTTACTTGGCAACTATCGCTCCAGGCGACACCGTACTCGGTATGGATCTGGCGCACGGCGGGCACTTGACCCACGGCAGCCCGGCGAACGCATCAGGTATTCTTTACAATTTCGTTGCTTACGGTGTAAACAAAGAAACTTTCCGTATTGACTATGACGAGGTTCGCAAAGCTGCATTCAAGCACCGTCCGCGCATTCTGGTTGCAGGCGCTAGCGCTTACCCGCGCGCAATCGACTTTGAAGCGCTTGGACAAATCGCAAGCGATGTAGGCGCATTGTTCATGGTTGACATGGCGCACATCGCCGGTCTGGTTGCTGCAGGCCTGCATCAAAGCCCTGTGCCATACGCTCATTTCGTTACGACGACTACCCATAAAACGCTCCGCGGTCCTCGCGGCGGTATGATTCTTTGCAAAAAGCCTTGGGCGGCTGCTATCGACAAAGCGGTATTCCCGGGCTCCCAAGGCGGCCCGCTGATGAACGTTATCGCGGCTAAGGCGGTTTCCTTCGGCGAAGCGCTGCAGCCTGAATTTAAAACCTACGCTCAAAACGTCATCAACAACGCTCAAACCTTGTCCGCTGCATTAGTGGAGGAAGGCTTGAACATTTTGTCCGGCGGTACAGACAACCACTTGATGCTGGTTGACCTGCGCAACATTAACCTGACAGGTAAAGAAGCACAGCACCTTCTGGATGAAGTTGGTGTAACAGTCAACAAGAACGCGATTCCGTTTGATCCGACCAGCCCGTTCATTACCAGCGGTATCCGTATCGGCACACCGGCTGCAACCTCGCGCGGCATGGACCAGGAAGCAATGAAAACGATCGCTAAGATCATTGCTTTGACTTTGAAAAATCCGACCAACGAATCCGCGTTGAACCAAGCGCGCGGCATGGTAAAAGAATTGACAGCCCAATTCCCGCTGTATTCCGAATTGAGCTACTAAGCGGTACTAATCAGGGGAGGCCGAGCAGGTCTCCCTTTTTCTCTGTGTTATGACTTAGGCCTATCCGGCGGGCCGAACAGGCCCATGTATGACCTATCACTGCTTTGTACGGTATGGCTGTGATAGGTTAACGGAGACTGCCCCGCCGCAGCGGAGGCATGAATCCGGCTGTTTCGGACCGGTCATTTTGCCGACTGCAAAACGCTTGGTCAGGGGCGGCCGGAATGGATGAAACTTGTCGCGGACAATGATATAATAAACGGGGTTTGCAGAATAGATGGAAGCAGGAGGCTGTCAATGAGCCGGGTTATCGTATGTGATCATCCACTGATTCAACACAAGCTTGCTTTTTTGCGGGATGCATCGACAACAACGAAAGATTTTAGGGAAATGATTGAAGAAGTATCGACGTTAATGGCCTACGAAATTACACGCGAGCTTTCTTTGGAGCCTGTCGAGGTACAGACACCGGTATCCAAAGCCCAGTGTTATACGATTTCAGGGCGGATGCTGGGGCTTATTCCGATTTTGCGCGCCGGCCTTGGTATGGTCGGAGGCGTGCTTAAGCTGCTGCCCTCGGCAAAGGTTGGCCATGTCGGTCTGTACCGCGATCCGGAGACGCTGAAGCCGATGGAATATTACGTCCAGCTGCCTACGGATGTGCAGGAGCGGGAGCTGCTTGTGCTTGATCCGATGCTTGCTACGGGCGGGTCGGCCGTGGCTGCGCTTGATGTGCTCAAAGCCCGGGGCTGCACACAAATTAAACTGATGGTGCTTATTGCTGCGCCGGAGGGGATTGCCGTTGTACAGAAGGCCCATCCGGATGTGGATATTTATGTGGCCTCCATCGATGAGTATCTGGATGACCACGGGTATATTGTTCCGGGCCTTGGCGATGCCGGGGACCGAATTTTCGGCACCATGTAGAAGAGAGGGACTGAGACGAGATGAAACGGATAAAGGTAATGACCATTTTCGGAACACGTCCGGAAGCGATCAAGATGGCTCCGCTTGTCCTCGAGCTGCAGAATTACCCGGAGCAAATTGAATCCAAGGTTTGTGTTACGGCGCAGCACCGTCAAATGCTGGATCAGGTGATGGACGTGTTCGGCATCCGGCCTGATTATGATCTGAACGTCATGAAGGAAGGGCAGACGCTCAATGAGCTGTCTATCCGTGTTCTGCAGGGGCTGGAGCCCGTATTCCGGGAAGAGAAGCCTGATATCATTCTCGTGCACGGAGATACCTCTACGACGTTCCTGGCGAGCTATGCGGCCTTCCTGCAGCAAATTCAGATTGGCCACGTAGAGGCCGGCCTGCGTACCTGGAATAAGCTTTCCCCGTACCCGGAGGAAATGAACCGCCAGCTGACCGGGGTGCTTTGCGATGTGCATTTTGCCCCGACGGAGTGGTCGGCCGGAAATCTGCGGAAGGAAAATAAATCCGAGGCCTCCATCTACGTGACGGGAAACACGATTACGGATGTCATGCGGTACATGGTTCGCGACGATTATACCCATCCGATGATCGAATGGGCCAAAGGCCGCCGCCTAGTGCTGATGACCGCCCACCGCCGCGAATCCCAAGGGGAGCCGCACCGCCAAATTTTCCGGGCCGTACGCCGCATTGCCGATGAATTCGAGGATATTGCGATTGTGTATCCGGTGCATCCGAACCCGGCGGTCAAAGGACCGGCGCAGGAGCTGCTGGGAGACCATCCGCGGATTCAGCTGATCGACCCGCTGGATGTGACGGATTTGTACAATTTTTATCCGCATACGCATTTGATTTTGACCGATTCCGGCGGTATTCAGGAGGAAGCGCCATCGTTCGGCGTGCCTGCGCTGGTGCTTCGTGACACGACGGAGCGTCCGGAAGGGATCGAGGCTGGCGTGCTCGAGCTTGTGGGGACGGACGAAGAGACTGTGTATGCCCGTGCCAAGGCGCTGCTGAGCGATCAGGCTCTGTATGAGAAAATGAGCAAAGCGGCCAACCCGTATGGTGACGGCAAGGTCAGTCCGCGGATTGCGCAGGCGATTTTGCACCATTTTGGACTGGAATCGGAACGCCCGGACCCGTTTCATTAAGACAAGCTTAAAAAACCAAACAGCTGTACTGTACGCTGTTTGGTTGCCGAAAGGCGGGAAACGTTGCCAGATAAGGCTTTTCACCGATCCGTGTTCACGAAATGTTTGATTTTTTTTGAATTGACAAAGCTTGTTTAGCTTCGATACAATGATGTAGGATTTGAAGGAGTGTGCCATGAGCGACCAATCTTCCAAACCATGGAAAGCGATAGGATTAGTGAGTGCAATTGGCATTGACCTCGGCGTTTGCGTGGTTGCCGGTTTTTGGGCCGGGCAGTGGGTAGGAGGCTTTTTTGGCGGCCATCCACTGTGGATTGCAGGTGGCGTATTGGCCGGTTTAGCCGTCAGTATTGTCAGCATTGTATATTTGCTAAAACCATTCTCGGGGGGCTAACATGGACGAGTTATCGGCCCATCTTCAAAAAATCCAGCGTCCGGCGATGGTTTTTCTGTCAGCGCTTGCTATCGGATGGATTGTTCTTCCGGACTACCGTCCCTTTTGCGCTGGCTTGTTTCTTGGAGGTCTCGTCAGTTTCATTAATTCCCGGTACTTGGCGATGAAAGTGCGTCAAGCTGCAGATGCCGCTGCCGGCACGGGACGAAAAAAAATGAATCTCGGTTTTTTGACGAGGGCGAGCTTGGCGGTATTGGTTGTGTTTTTTTCCTTGAAGTCTAATCAGATCCATCTGATTAGTACAATTGTTGGTTTTTTTCTTATGCATTTGGTTACACTCCTACTGGGTGTTGCCGCAATGATTCAAAAGACTAAGAAATAGAAATCAGGCTGAAACGGAAAGGGGTGAGAAGATTGCATAATTTTCCGATTATTGATTTAAACGGTTTCAAAATTGATATTTCTACGTTTCTTATGGTCACTTTAACCTGCATTATCGTGTTTATTCTGGCTCGTCTGGCCGTTCGCAACTTATCGGTATCCAACCCTGGCAAGCTGCAAAACATGATGGAGTGGCTGGTAGAATTCGTATCCGGCATCGTGGCCAGCAATATGGATATGAAAAAAGGAAAGCCCTTTATTGTACTGGGTTTGACTTTGATGATGTTTATTTTTGTAGGCAACATGATTGGTTTGCCGTTCTCTATCGGAACTGAGCATACCGAGCCGAACGCATTGCTGGGCATTACAGCAGATGCGATAGAAAAGTCTCACGGCCATGGGGTGCATGTGGTGTGGACGAAGTCGCCGACTGCGGATGCTTCCGTTACGCTGGCTTTGGCAGTGATGGTTATTGCCATTGTTCATTACAACGGTATCCGTCAAAACGGGAAGCGTTATTTCAAGCACTATTTTGAACCGTTCCCGGTGTTCTTCCCGCTGCATATCGTTGAACAAATCGCGAAGCCGGTTACGCTCGGCATGCGGTTGTTCGGTAATATTTTTGCCGGTGAGGTCTTGATTTCCACGCTGATCGGGGCAGGGATTTACGGGGTGCTGCCGCTCGTTGTATGGCAGGGCTTCAGTGTGTTCGTCGGTTCGATTCAAGCGTTTATCTTTGTCATGCTGACCATGGTTTATATTTCGCAAGAAATTAAAGACGATCATGATCATTAACATTATGTTTTCGGTTAGATCCAAGCCATCCGTATAATAGGTTGGATTCAATAAATTTATTTAAATTTGAGGAGGATATATTCAATGGAATTTTTAGCAGCAGCAATTGCAATTGGTCTGGGTGCACTGGGTGCAGGTCTTGGTAACGGTTTGATCGTAAGTAAAACAGTCGAAGGTATCGCTCGTCAGCCAGAACTGAAAGGTCCGCTGCAAACAACGATGTTTATCGGTGTTGGTCTCGTCGAGGCACTTCCAATCATCGCTGTCGTATTGGCATTCCTGTTCTACGGTTCCGCAGCTTAATAATGAATTGACTTGGCGGGGACGGCCTCATGTCATCCACGCCTTACTTTTGCTTTGAATCATTCTGAACTAAGCTGCATTTGAAAGGAGTGACCAAATTGAGTTTCCATTGGGAATCTTCGGTATATGCGATTATTGCATTTGCCATTCTCTATTTCTTGCTCAGCAAATACGCTTTCGGGCCTTTGATGGCAATTATGGAAAAGCGCAGACAGCTCGTTCAGGGCGAACTGCAGCAGGCTGAACAATCCCGCCTGCAAGTAGAGCAACTGCTCAGCGAACAAAAAGGCGCATTTGAAACAGCACGTAAAGAAGCACAAGATATTATCGAGCAAGCAAGGCTTACTGCAAGCAAGCAGGCCGATGAGCTTGTACGTGTGGCAAAAGAAGAAGCAGGCCGTGTGAAGGAAGAAGCGCTTCGTGATATCGAGAACGAGAAAAACAAGGCGCTGGCGTCCCTGCGCAGCCAGGTAAGCGCGATGTCCGTTCTGATTGCTTCCAAAATTATCGAGAAGCAGCTGGACGAGAAATCCCAGCAAGAGCTGGTTGACCATTACCTGAAAGAGGTAGGAGGTCAACAATGAACAGCGACACGATTGTAGCGAAGCGGTATGCCAAGGCGCTGTTTGAAGTGGCCCAGGCAAAGCAAGCGGTCGGTCAGGTCGAAGAAGACCTGCGCGCGGTCGTTGCAGCCGTCAAAGCCAATCCGGACTTCGAGAAACTGCTGAACCATCCGAACATTGACACCAGCCGCAAGCTGGATGTTGTGAAGCAAACGTTCGAAGGCAAAATCTCGGAGGCGGTCTTCAACACGCTGCAGCTGCTCATTGAAAATGGACGGCAGACGCTGCTGTCCACCCTGCTGAACGACTATGTGCGCATTGCCGGTGAAGCGACTGGCGAAGCACGGGCAATCGTCACAACAAGCGTTCCGCTTACGGAAGAGCAAACGAAGCAGGTCACCGAGAAATTCGGCAAGCTGACCGGCAAGTCGATCCGGGTCGAGAATGTTCTCGACAAAGGGATTATTGGCGGGATGCTGGTACGAATCGGGGACCGTTTATATGATGCCAGCGTAAAAGGCCAATTGGCCCGACTGGAAAGAACGCTGAAGTAATTCAAGCACTGTAGACAGGGGTGAATATCACTTGAGTATCAGACCTGAAGAAATCAGCACGCTGATTAAAAGTCAGATCGAACAGTTCAAATCCGACATTCAAGTCGTTGATGTAGGTACAGTTATTCAGGTAGGTGACGGGATTGCCCGCGCTCACGGTCTGGAAAATGCAATGTCCGGTGAGCTGCTGGAGTTCTCGAACGGCGTCGTAGGTATGGCGCTCAACCTCGAGGAAAACAACGTAGGTATCGTTATTCTCGGACCATACAAAGATATCAAGGAAGGCGACCAGGTGAAACGCACCGGCCGCATCATGGAAGTACCTGTAGGCGAAGAACTGCTGGGCCGCGTCGTTAACGCCCTCGGTGAGCCTGTTGATGGCAAAGGTCCAATCAACACAGGTAAATCCCGTCCAATCGAGTCCCCGGCGCCTGGCGTTATGGATCGTAAATCCGTTCATGAGCCAATGCAAACCGGGATTAAAGCAATCGACGCGATGATTCCAGTCGGCCGCGGCCAACGGGAGCTGATCATCGGTGACCGTCAAACCGGTAAAACCGCGATTGCGATCGACACCATCATCAACCAAAAAGGCAACGGCGTGAAATGTATTTATGTTGCTGTTGGTCAAAAGCAATCCACGGTTGCTCTTGTCGTAGAACAGCTTCGTAAAGCAGGCGCGCTGGATTACACTATCGTAGTAACGGCCAGTGCATCCGAGCCGTCCCCAATGCTGTTCCTTGCTCCTTATGCGGGATGCGCAATGGGCGAGTACTTCATGTACAAAGGCGAGCACGTTCTTATCGTATACGATGACTTGTCCAAGCAAGCTGCCGCATACCGTGAGCTTTCCTTGCTCCTTCGCCGTCCTCCGGGCCGTGAGGCTTATCCGGGTGACGTATTCTATCTCCACTCCCGCTTGCTGGAGCGTTCCGCGAAGCTGAGCGATGAGAAGGGCGCAGGATCGATGACAGCACTGCCTTTCATCGAAACTCAAGCGAGTGACGTATCTGCCTACATTCCAACGAACGTAATCTCGATTACGGACGGTCAAATTTTCCTTGAGTCCGACCTGTTCTACTCCGGTCAGCGTCCAGCGGTAAACGTTGGTATCTCCGTATCCCGGGTAGGGGGCTCCGCTCAAACCAAAGCGATGAAGAAGGTTGCCGGTACACTCCGCGTAGACTTGGCGCAATATCGTTCCCTCGCTGCGTTTGCTGCGTTCGGTTCGGATTTGGACAAGGCGACTCAATCCAAGCTGAACCGTGGTGCTCGTACGCTTGAGATTTTGAAGCAGGGCGTAAACCAGCCGATGTCCTTGGAAAAGCAAGTTGTTAGTATTTATGCGGTAACGAAAGGATTCGTTGACGATATTCCGGTTCAAGACGTGACCCGGTTTGAGAAAGAATTCCTGGAGTTTGTTGGTTCCAACAAACCGGAGATTTTTGCATCAATCCGCGACACCAAAGATTTGACTCCGGATACCGATAAAGCCATTGTCGAGGCGCTGAATCAGTTTAAGAAAGGGTTTGCTCCTTCCGCTTAAGGAATGGGCAAGCCATCTTTCGGACGAAAGTGGTGAGAATGTAAATGGCTAAAGGGATGCGCGAGATAAAGCGCCAAATCAAAAGTACGGAAAATACGAAGCAAATTACGAAAGCGATGGAGCTCGTGTCTGCTGCGAACCTGAAACGCGCGCAAAGACAAGCCGAGGCGTCCAGACCTTATTCGGATAAAATGAAAGAGGTTATTTCCAGCATTGCTGCCGGTTCTAAAGGAATCAAGCATCCGATGCTGCAATCCCGTGAGATTAAGCGCACAGGCTACCTCGTTATTACTTCCGACCGCGGTCTTGCCGGAGGTTATAACTCCAGTGTGCTCCGTAAAGTAATGAACACCATTAAAGAAAAGCATAGGTCTGCGGACGAGTATGCCATCTTTGTGGTGGGCAGCAAGGGCAGAGATTTCTTCGTAAAACGGAACATTCCGATTGTCGGCCAAGTGACGGGAATTGGTGATAATCCGGCGTTTGCTGATGTAAAGGCCATCGCGAACAGCGCCGTCAACAAGTTCGTTGAAGGCGAGTATGACGAGCTGTACATCGTGTACAACCGTTTCGTAAATGCCATTACTCAAATTCCGACGGAAAAAAGACTGCTGCCGCTGGAGCAGGTAGAAGGCACTGCCGGGGCTGTATCCAACTATGAATACGAGCCATCGGCAGAGGGTGTTCTCGAAGTGCTGCTGCCGCGTTACGCCGAAACCCTGATTTATAGCGCTGTGCTGGAAGGCAAAGCGAGTGAGTTCGGGGCCCGGATGACAGCAATGGGCAATGCGACGAAGAACGCGACGAAGATGATCGCGAATTATACACTCAGCTACAACCGTGCGCGTCAAGCTGCGATTACGCAAGAGATTTCCGAAATCGTCGGCGGAGCGAACGCACTGTAATAGGAACGATTGAAAGAGAGTATTTTTGGAGGAGGGACACACATGAGCAAAGGACGCGTAGTCCAGGTCATGGGGCCGGTCGTCGACATCGAGTTCGAACGCGGCCATCTGCCTGAAATTTTGAACGCAATTAAGATCGAATATAAAGCTCAAGGTGCAGGTGAGCGCGACATCAATCTGACGGTTGAAGCGGCAAACCACCTTGGGGACAACATCGTGCGCTGCGTGGCGATGTCTTCCACAGACGGACTCGTTCGTGGCGTGGAAGCCGTTGACCTTGGCGGACCGATTAATGTACCGGTAGGTCCTGCAACACTTGGCCGCGTGTTTAACGTTATCGGCGATCCGATTGACGGAGCAGGCGAAGTGGATCGTACACTGACGAACCCGATTCATCGTCAAGCTCCAACCTTTGATGAACTGTCCACACAAGCAGAAATGCTGGAAACCGGTATCAAGGTCGTTGACTTGATGGCTCCTTACGCGAAAGGCGGTAAGGTCGGATTGTTCGGTGGTGCGGGTGTAGGTAAAACCGTAACGATGCAGGAGCTTATCCATAACATCGCGCAAGAGCACGGCGGTATCTCCGTATTCGCCGGTGTAGGTGAGCGTACTCGTGAAGGTAACGACCTGTACCATGAGATGAAAGATTCGGGCGTTATCAGCAAAACAGCGATGGTGTTCGGTCAAATGAACGAGCCTCCGGGCGCACGTCTTCGTGTAGCATTGTCCGGTCTGACAATGGCGGAATATTTCCGTGATCAAGAAGGCCGCGACGTATTGCTGTTCGTCGACAACATCTTCCGTTTTACCCAAGCGGGCTCCGAGGTATCCGCGCTTCTCGGCCGTATGCCTTCCGCGGTAGGTTACCAGCCAACACTGGCAACCGAAATGGGTCAACTGCAAGAGCGTATTACCTCCACCAAGAAAGGCTCCGTTACGTCGATCCAAGCGATCTACGTTCCTGCGGATGACTATACTGACCCGGCTCCTGCAACGGCGTTTGCGCACTTGGATTCCACGACGAACCTTGAGCGTAACATCGCGGCAATGGGTATTTTCCCGGCGGTGGATCCACTGGCGTCCTCTTCCCGGATTCTGACTCCGGAAGTTGTCGGTGAAGAGCATTACAACGTGGCACAAGGCGTAAAGAAAATTTTGCAGCGTTACAAAGAGCTGCTTGATATTATCGCAATCCTGGGTATGGACGAGCTGTCGGATGAAGATAAAACGGTCGTTCACCGCGCAAGACGCATCCAATTGTTCCTGTCCCAGCCGCTGCACGTTGCAGAAGCGTTCAACGGTATTCCTGGACTTTACGTTCCGGTTAAAGAGACCGTGCGCAGCTTCAAGGAAATCCTGGATGGCAAACACGACGATCTTCCGGAACCGGCTTTCCACAACGTTGGTACGATTGAAGATGCCGTGGCTAAAGCAAAAACCCTGTAATCGGGTTTTTTGCTAGTCGGACCGCTTCTTCCTGCTCGGTGCCTTTGAACCGAACAGGAGGGAGCTTCCGAGCCGGCCTCGCGAGAAGGAGGAATCAACGTGAGCACCTTTTTATTGGAAGTGGTAACGCCTGAGCGTAAAGTGTTTGCCGAGCAGGTAAGCATGATCGTCGTTAAGGGAACGGAAGGGGAGCTGGGCATTTTGCCTAATCACATTCCGCTTGTTACGCCGCTCCGAATCGCTCCGGTTACAGTGAAGCAGGATGGCAAAAGCCATGTAATTGCTGTAAACGGCGGATTCATGGAAGTGCGCAAAGACAAGGTGGTCCTGTTAGCGGAGAGCGCTGAGCTGCCGGAACAGATCGATGTTGAACGTGCTCAGGCTTCGAAAGAGCGCGCTGAACAGCGTATCAAGGGCAATAAAGAAGAAATTGATTTCCGTCGTGCGGAGCTTGCACTGCAGCGTGCCCTCAACCGGATTTCAATTGCAGATCATAAAGAATAATGGATGAAACCAAAAAGGCAATGGAGAATCGCTCTCCTTGCCTTTTTGGTTTATTTTTTTAGTGCTGTTTTTCTTATCAGCGTGTAAGCTTGCGCCACTATTGTTTCAAAACAGGTACAGTCCAGAGTAGGGGATTCAAAGCTGTTTTTCAGATTGCATTGTTTTCTCCCCCGTTATTCATGGAAATGCCGCTCGTAATTGTTGTCATTTCCGCCATAATATTAATCATAGGGATCGACCCCGCGTAGGTGAAGATTAGGGAAGGAGGAAGACAGCTATGAATGATGAAGTGACGATGTGTGTTATTGATGACATTCGTTCAGTTGTGAATGGAATCGTGAATCATATTCCTTGGGGCGAGCATGGAATCCGGATTGTCGGAACGGCTTATAACGGGGAGGAGGGGCTGCAAATGATTCGTTCCGTGAAGCCGGATATTGTTCTCACGGATATTCGGATGCCTAAGGTAGACGGGCTTGATATGATGCGGCTGATGCAGGCCGAGAGCCCGAAAACGAAAGTTATTTTTATGAGCGGGTACACGGAGTTTAATTATGCCCAGCAGGCCATACGGCTTGGGGCGTTTGATTATATTTTGAAGCCATTTACACCGAATCAGGTGCTGGAAATTGTTTTAAAAGCCAAGCAGGTGCTTATGGAGGACTTGCATTTGGCCTTACGCATGAATGAAATGGAGCATAAGGTTAGGGAAAGCATTCCGGTACTGCGGCAGGAATATTTCCGCCTGCTTCTTCGTTATAAAGCAAGCCCCAAAAGCGCCCGGGAGCGTTGGGACTTTCTGCAGGTTGGCATCGATAAGGAGAATTTTATTGTGCTGCTGGCCGAAATAGATCAGCTTGCTGATCAAAGTCCTGCCCTGCCGGTGCCGGAGGTGGAACTGCTTCGCTTTGCCGCGCAAAATATTATGGAGGAGACGATCTCCAGATATACGAACGGCTTGGTGTTTCGGGAGGACATCCAGCGACTTGTGGCGGTCATTAATCCGACGGAGCGAATCAGCGCTGAAGCGCTGGCGGAGGAATGCCGTGAAAATATTGCCCGTTATTCCAGCTGTACGGTATCCATTGGAATCGGAACAGAGGTTCGGGACATACCGGATATATCGGATTCGTACCAGCAGGCGATTGTGGCGCTTTCCTATAACTTTTATACCGGAGGCAACAGTGTTTACAGCTATTCGGATGTAACGCCAGCCCACCCTATGCCGGTACGGCAGTCTGCCGAGAAGGAACGGGAGCTTTTCTACTGCTTGCGTTCGGGGAATATGGCCAAGGCGGAAAAAGTGCTGGATGATATTTTTGAAGAGGATTTTACATTTTCGGTGCCGCCGGAGCCGGGTGTCATCAGAAACAACTACTATGAGCTTGCATTCTTGATCCATCGCATATTTATGGAGAAGCTGACGGATGAAGAGCGGCAGCCGTTAGAGCAGCGGTTAAAGGACATTAAAGCAGGGACGGCTCTTACCTTGAAGGACACCCAGGAGCTGGTTCGCTCCTTGTGCCGGGAAGGCTGTGAATTGCTGCGCGGCCAGCAGACCAAAGAAGCGCATCAGTTAATTAATCAGGTGACGGCATACATGAAGGACAATCTTCATTTGAATATGACGGCCAACGATTATGCCCGGATCGTTTTTTTGAGCGGCAGCTATTTCTCCAATCTGTTTAAAAAGGTTACGGGGATGACAATCCATCAATATGTCACCTCTGCGCGTATGGAGAAGGCCAAGGACATGCTCATCGAGGGCAGACAGGTTCAAGAGATTTCCCTGGCTCTGGGCTATGAGGACCGTCCGTACTTCACGGAGCTGTTTAAACGCCATACGGGCATGACGCCATCTGAATTCCGGCAGCTGTATGCTTCCGATTCATCCCAATAACGGAAACGCTCCATCGTAAAGTTGCATTATCCCCTGCAAAAAGTGATATTCTCTCTCCTCTCTGAAGGGCCACTTCTCTTATAGTAGCTTTAGGACAATATGAGAAGAATTAAAGGAGTGAGAACTAACATGAGCAGAAAAGCGTTACGTACTCTCAACTCGTATGTATTTATTTTACCGAGCTTGATATTGACGCTTGCGTTATCCGTATACCCGATTATTTGGGCGCTGCGGTACATGTTTTATGATTATCAGGGCTTCGGAGTTCCCCAATTTATCGGTCTTGACAACTTTTCACGGGTCATGAGAGACGATCAGTTCTGGAATTCGGTATACAATACCTTCGTTTATGCAGCCGGCAAGCTGATCGTGACGCTGCCGTTATGTCTTATCCTGGCTGTAATTTTGAACCGTGCCATCAAGGGCCGGCAGCTGCTGCGGGCGATTTACTTCCTGCCGACCATTATTAGTACATCGGTTATGGCGATCGTGTTTATTATTATTTTCAACTCCTATAACGGGATTTTGAACCAATATTTAATGAGCCTCGGCATTGTGTCGAGCCCGATTGACTGGCTGGGACCGGATAATGCGATGCTGACGACCGTCATTATTGCCATCTGGGGCGCGATCGGAAACTACATGCTGTTGTTCCTCGCAGGGCTGCAAAACATCCCTGAGGACTTGTATGAAGCGGCTTCCCTGGACGGCGCGAACACCATTCAGAAGTTCTGGAATGTCACCATTCCGCTGCTTGGTCCGGTCATGCAGATGATTATTATGCTGGCAATCACAACCGCGCTGAAGGGCTATGAGAGCATCATGGTCTTGACAGAAGGCGGTCCGTTCGGAAAAACCGAGGTTATGTTCTTGTATGTGTACAAGCTGTTCTTCCCTGTCTCTACGATGAGCGCCAACGTTCAGCAAATCGGCTACGGCAGCGCGGTCGGCTTCGTTACCGCACTGATTGTCGGTGTCATTACCCTGCTGTACTTCTGGTTGTCCAAGCGCTTGAACAAAATTTATTAATCAGAGCGATAAGGAGGGAGAATAAGCTATGGAAAGCGCACAACAATTACAATATAGTCCAAAAGAAAAGAACAAGCTGCTCCATTTTGTCTCGATGACCTTGCTATGGATTTTCTTGATTGCCGTGGCCGTGATGCTGCTGTTCCCGATTGTGGTTGCGATTCTCGGTTCATTCAAGACGAACCTGGAGGTAACGACAGGCGCTACATTTTTACCTGCGGAATGGCATTTCTCAAACTATGCTGAAGCGTGGAAAAAGGCGAACTTTGCACTTTTCACGTGGAACAGTCTCTTTATTGCGACAGCAACAACCGCAGGCACCATTATTGTGACAACGATGGCCGCATATGCTGTCGATCGCGGTTCCTTTATCGGTAAAAAGTTATATGTAGGGCTGCAGGCCAGCACCATGTTTATTTCGATCGGAGCGGTTGTGCTGCGTCCGCAGTTCGACCTGATGGTTGCCTTAAACCTGAATGAATCGTTGTGGGGCGTCATTATTATTTTGATTAGCGCCCATGCGACGTCGTTCTTCATGCTCATTGGCTTCTTCAATGGGATTCCGCGCGATCTAGATGAAGCGGCCTACATTGACGGCTGCAATTTCTACTCGGTGTACTGGCGCATTGTTCTGCCGCTTCTTCGTCCGGCGATTGGCGTAACCGCCTTGTTCGCGTTCCGGAATGCCTGGAATGAGTACATTTTGCCGTTCGTCTTTACGATGAGCAAACCGGCCCTTCAGCCGCTGACGGTTGGTCTTTCCAATCTCCGTTACGGGCTGGGTGCCGCTTCCGAGCTGCAGCTGATGCTCGCCGGGGCGTGCCTGTCGATTTTGCCGATTCTGGTCGTATACATTTTTGCTAACAAATCGTTTATGCAGATGACAGCCGGTTCGTTAAAAGGGTAATCTATAAAAGAAATTCACTTTCTTTTAGTGGGAGGATCGAAACGGAAGTTGGCCAATAAAAAGCCGATTTATTACAGATTATCGCTGAAACGGCGAATCTGGGCCTCGTTCACCCTGCTGACGATGATTAGTATCGCTGTAACGGGAACGATGTCCTATTACATCGCCTCCCGGGTAAATGAACGCAATGCATTCCAGCTTAGTCAAAATACGCTCAATAAGTCGGTACAGGTTGCTGATGAGCGGTTAAAGCATATTGTGGTATCGTCCTCCGTCATGATGCTCAGCCAAGCCTTCAAGGACATGATGCAGGATGTGGCTGGGCGGAAGGCGGGCAATTATTACCTTCATTTGTCTGCACTTCAGGTGCCGTTCGCGCAAATGAAGCTGAGTGAGTCATCTATTGAATCGGTCCTGATCTCGACACCAATCGGCGATTTCTACCCGACCAACTCTGTGCGCGATACACGGGTCAGCTTCATGGATACCGACATGTTCCAGGCCATGGATAAAAGCAATAGCGGGCGGGAGCACTGGGTGGAGGCGCACGAGGACCGGCTGTTCTACGGGAACAACCGGGTCATCTCATTGTTGATGAATCCACTTAGTGAAACCTATACAAGCGGTGTGTACCTTATCATTAATGTGAAGGAAGAAGCGCTCCGGGAAGCGATAATGCAGGATTTGGTCGGCAGCAGCGGACAGTTTCTGCTTCTTAATGCCCATGGGCAGAGCGTGACGGATATGCGCTCGGAGTACAGCTATCTTCTGGAAGATGGTTCTTTTGTAAGCAAGGTGCTTGATCAAACGAACCGTTATTTCGAGCATACCACCGGTTCGGACAAGTTGTTGGTTAATTCGGCCCGCCTCAGCCTGGGTGAGCAGTGGGTATTGGTCAGCTTGCAGTCCAAGTCGGCCCTGCTTAGCCAGATGAACCTGATCAAATGGTTTATCCTGATTATTATGATTGGATGTATTTTGCTCGCGCTGCTGCTTACCAATGTGTTCTCCGCTGTTCTTCTCCGGCCGCTGCATAAGCTGCAGCGCCTGATGAAACGGGTGGAGCAGAATTCGCTGGATGTGCGCTTTACCAGTGATTTTGAAGATGAGGTTACCCAGGTGGGCAGGCAGTTTAACCGGATGCTGGAGCAGATCGAGGCGCTTATCAACGATGTGAAGACATCGGAGCTTCAGATGCGCAAGGCGGAGGTAAAGGCGCTTCAGGCGCAAATTAATCCGCACTTCCTGTATAACACGCTGAATACGATTTTGTGGAAATCAGCGACGGCCGAGCATGAGGATGTACGGGACATGATTGTGTCCTTGTCCATGCTGTTCCAGTTGGGCTTAAACAACGGGCAGGAAATTACGACGCTGGAGAAAGAAATCGAGCATGTGCGGCAGTATTTGATGCTTCAGCAGAAGTGCTACGAATCATTATTTGACTACGAGATTATCGTCACCAACAATGCGGTGCTTTCTCATCCCATTTTGAAAATTTTGCTTCAGCCGCTCGTTGAAAACTGCATTCTTCATGGGTTTGAGCATCGGGAGGAGCATGGTTTAATCCGTGTTCTTGTGGCTCAGGACGAGCATCACTTGTATCTGAGTGTTGAGGATAACGGAAGCGGCATGGATACCCAGGCTGTTTACCACCGTCTGGAGCAGGAGCAGGAAGCAGACTGGGAGCAGCGGCCGTCCAAGGGCTATGCCTTGTCCAATGTGTATAACCGGCTGAGATTCTATTATGGTCCGGATTCGCGCATGATATTGGAAAGCGAGCCTGATGTCAAAACTACAGTGAAGCTGATTATTCCCTTGAAGCAGGGGGAATAGTTGTTTTCTCCACCACGGATCATCAGATTGACCTTCTTACCCGGACAATGGATTGTACTATAATCAGCTTGTTAGCGCTTTACATCCTAGATTTCAATTCATCACTAAAAGGGGAGAATGACAGTGGCAAAAAAAGCAATCGTTACCGCCCTTTCGGTTCTGCTGGTATTTCTGCTGGCCGCTTGCTCGACAAGCAGCACAGAGCAATCTGCAGCCAATAACAGCGGGGCAGCTGCCGGTGGCAAGACAAAGCTGACGTATTGGACGAATGACCGTTCCGACGCAGACTATATCAAGGAAGTAATTAAGAAGTACAACGAAACAAACACCGATAATCTTGAAGTTGAGATCAACATCATGGCGGATAACTACGACCAGTCGGTTGAAATTGCGTTCGCCAGCAAGCAATCTCCTGATATTCTTCGGGTCGATTTCAATAAGCTTGTACCCTGGGTACAAAAAGGCTTCCTGACTCCGCTCGATCCTTACATTAGCGCAGACATGAAGGCCAAATTTGCCAACACGCTGGTAGAAGAAAAGAACTTGTATAAAGGCAGCATCTATAGCCTTCCGAACGTAGGCCAAATGTGGCGTTTGATTTACAACGTGGATTTGTTTGAAAAAGCAGGTCTGAAAGAACCGCCGAAAACGCTGGCTGAATTCGTAGAATACGCCAAGAAGCTGACTGAAGCCGGTAAAAGCACAGGCGCTTACGGATTTGCCGCCAACTTCAAAAACTCGTCCTCTATTGACCGCGTTATTTATCCAATCGCGACTTTGAGCGGGACAGGCGTTGTTGAAGGCTACAACTTCAAAACCGGTAAATACGATTTCGGTGCCTACAAAGCGGCGGTTGAAGCCCTTCATCAAATGCGTCAAGACGGCAGCATGATGCCGGGCGTAGAGACACTTGATATTGACCCGCTGCGCGCACAGTTTGCTGAAGGTAAAATCGGGATGTACATCAACCACTCGGCAGAGCCGGCTGTGTACAAAAACCAGTTCCCGGCTAAAATCCGCTGGGCTGCTGCTCCAGTACCCACTGTTGACGGCAAAATGAATGGTGCAACAATGGTTAACGGCGGCGCATATTTGTCCATCAGCAAAGATTCCGCAAATAAAGAAAAAGCGTGGAAATTCCTGGAGTACATGTACAGCGATGAAGTACAAAAGGGCTACCATGAGCAAGGCTACGGCGTCTCCATCCTGCCGCATATTACTGAAAAAGCAAAAGCTCCAAGCATTGCCGGTATGGAAGGCTTCATCCCAACCAAATATGATGCTATTTATCCGGCTGCCCCGACCTTTACTGTTGAAGGCAAGCTGGAAGGCATGAAAAAATCCGATGTTCTGATTAGATACATTATTCAAGGCGGCGACCTGGATAAGTCGATTCAAGACCTGAACCTGCGTTACAATGCTGCAATGGAAGTTGTCAAAGCAGCCGGTGCGACGCAGCCTCTGGTTGATCCGAACTTCGAGCCGGCTTCCCTGCAAGGCAAGCTCGGCAAATAATACGAGCACCATCTATAGATATTCGTACTTTGAAGCGCACCGGTGGAGACCGGTGCGCTTCGAGATTATAGACGAAAGGACTGAACCCGCAACATGTTATGGACCAAGGAGAAGCTGACAGCACGAATTAAAGATCTTGAGCCGTTCCGATACCGGGATGAGCTGCGCATAGAGGGGATGAAATGCAAGCCTGACCCTGAGGGAGCAATCGGAGCCTATCCGCCGCAGCAGGATGACAGCTGGAAGGAGATTCGGGTCGGAGAGGCTTGGACAGGACGAGATACGTACCTGTGGCTTTCGTTCGAATGCGAAATTCCCGCTGCCTGGCATAATAAAAAGATTGTAGGCCGGTTTGATTTCGGGCAAACGGGCGTCGGCAATAACAGCGGGTTCGAGTCTCTATTATTTTTGAACGGGGCAGCGTACCAGGGCGTTGATTCTAACCACCAGGAGGTTTTCCTTCCTGCTGAGCTTACCGGGAAGCAAGTGCAGTTTACATTTCGTTTATGGTCGGGCCTGAACGGGTATGACAAGGCTGCATTAATCGATCACCGTCTGTCGATAGCGGGCCTGTGCTGGCTGGATGAGGCTTCCGATGACCTGTATTATTCCAGCCGGGCCGTACTGGACACAGTCAAGCTGCTGGATGAGAACCGTCCGGAGCATCATGAACTTCTGAAGGCGCTCGACCGGGCTTTTTTGCGGATTGACTGGTCAAGACCTGGCTCCGAGGCATTCTACACCTCTGTGGCTGAAGCGAGAGACCTGCTGAACAGCCAGCTGGACGCAATGCCGAAGCAGCATCCGGTTACCGTACGGTGCATTGGGCACACTCATATTGATGTGGCCTGGCTGTGGCAGCTGAAGCATACCCGGGAGAAATCGGCACGATCCTTCTCGACCGTACTGCGGCTGATGGAGCTGTTCCCGGATTATGTATTTCTGCAAACCCAGCCGCAGCTGTACGACTACATTCAGTCGGATTATCCGGAGCTGTACAAGCAGATTCAAGAGCGGGTGAAGGAAGGCCGCTGGGAAGCGGGCGGCGCAATGTGGCTGGAGGCCGATTGCAATTTGACCTCCGGAGAATCGCTGGTTCGGCAAATGCTGTACGGCACGCAATTTTTCCGTGAGCAATTCGGCGTGGAATGCCGCTATTTATGGCTGCCGGATGTATTTGGCTATAGCTGGGCGCTGCCGCAAATTTTGCGTAAATCCGGTATTGATATGTTTATGACAACCAAAATCAGCTGGAACCAATATAACCGGATGCCGCATGATACGTTCCGCTGGAAAGGGATCGACGGCAGTGAGGTTCTGACCCATTTCATTACGACGCCGGACCCGGGAAGCAGCGAAGGCGCGTTCTACTACACCTATAACGGCAGCGTCACGCCGGAATCGGTGCAGGGCATCTGGGAAGGCTACCGGGATAAAGAGATTAATCAGGAGCTGCTGCTTTCCTATGGCTACGGGGATGGCGGCGGCGGTGTAAACCGGGAGATGCTGGAGCTGCGCCGCCGGCTGGAGAAGATGCCGGGTCTGCCGAATGTGACGACCGGACGGGCTGACGAATACTTCGAACAGCTGAAGCAGCAAATTGCAGAAACCGACCGGTATGTGCATACTTGGGACGGCGAGCTGTATTTGGAGCTGCATCGCGGCACTTACACAAGCCAGGCCTACAACAAACGGGCCAACCGTAAGCTGGAGCTGTTCTACCGTGAAGCCGAATGGCTGAGTGTGCTGGGCAGCCTGCAGATCGGCAATTGGAGCAGCTATCCGCAAGCGTCGTTGTATGAGGGCTGGAAAATTATTTTGCGCAACCAGTTCCATGATATTATCCCGGGTTCATCAATTGGCGAGGTCTATGAGGATTGCCGCAGAGAGTACGCAGAGGCGTATGAAATCGGGCAGGCTGCATGGAGCCGCGCTGCTTATACGGTATCGGGTGAGGCCGAGGAGCGGGGCGATGTTCACAACCGGGAGAAGGAATATGCCTTCACCGTATTCAACAGCGCTTCGTGGGAACGCGACGACATGGCGTCCATTCCGCTGCAGCCGGGTATGGAGCAAGGGGACTGGTTTGATGCGGACGGAGGCAGGCTGGCCGCACAGCTGGCAGGAGCAGAGTGGCATGTCCGTGTCAAAAGGATTCCGCCGATGGGCTACACAACCATCTATTTCGTGTCAGGCCCATGGGCATCTGCAGATCAAGAGACAGCCTCTCCATTCCGGAGCGGCGCACGTGAGATATCCACGCCGTACTACCATATCGAGTGGAACGAACAGGGCCACCTCGTTCGGATTTATGATAAAACCGCCGGACGCAACGTACTGGCTGAGGGCGAAGCCGGGAACGTGCTGCAGGTGTTTGAGGATAAACCGAAGGGCCGTCATGAGGCGTGGGATATCGATATTTTTTATCAGGAAAAAATGCGGGTTATCGATCAGCTTCAAGCCGTTTCGGTGGACGAGGTCGGTCCGGAGCGTGCAGTGGTTTCGTTCCGCTGGATGTATGGCAGATCGGTTATCAGCCAGCAAATGGTGGTCTATGCCAGCCAGCGCCGGATTGACTTCGTTACCAAGGCCGACTGGCATGAGCAGCGTCAGCTGCTGAAAGCAGCCTTCCCGGTCAATGTGCGCTCCACCGAAGCCACGTATGACATTCAGTTCGGCAACGTGAAGCGCCCGACACACTGGAACACCAGCTGGGATTACGCCCGTTTCGAATCAGTGGGCCATCAATGGGCCGACTTGTCTGAACGCGGCTATGGCGTCAGCCTGCTGAATGACTGCAAATACGGTTATGACATCAAAGGCCATGTGATGCGGTTGTCCTTGATTAAAGCGGCCCTGGTGCCGGACCCGCAGGCTGATCAGGGTGAGCACGCGTTCACATATGCCCTGTACCCGCATGCAGGGGATTGGTATGACGGCGGTACCGTTCAAGCAGCGTGGTCCTTGAACGCGCCGCTGCAAGCAGTGAGCGGTAAGCCGTCCCAGACGAGGTTTTCGCTGGCCGGGATTACTGCGGACCATGTGATGATTGACGCTGTCAAAAAAGCGGAAAACAGCAATGCCATGATGATCCGGCTGCACGAGTTTGCCGGCAAACGCGGAGAAGTGCGCTTGACCAGCGATGCGGACATGAAGAGCTGGCAGGAGACGGATTTGCTGGAGCGTCCGGAGGACGGCAGCACGGCAGCCGAGGGACCGGTTGTATTCTCGATTCAGCCTTATGAGATCAAGACGTTCTTAGTGGTTTTAAATGAAGCTTAAAATGAAGCTTAAATTGAAGTGAAGCAGCGCATCGCTGTCCATCCCGGGCAGCGGTGTTTTTTATTGCGACTGGGCCTCGGGGTTATCCTGGACAGACGGTTCATAACGATCCGAGCATCAAACAAGCCGGATGCTTTTTACAGGGCGGCTTATTCATCCATCCGAAGGAGGATTGTTCACCGAATGGACCAACATACCGGTTATGAGATCGGAGACTGCCTTCATACACTGTTACCAGCCCGGGCACTCCGATAAGCTTTGTTTGATTCTGCAGCCGGAACATATAAAAGAAATGAATCACTGCATCAATTTACCGAAAAGTAGGATAAAATTATAGAGTGGGAAATACTGTAATGTGGTAAAAAACAAGGCCGACACGTTGTTTTACGTGGTTTAATTTACACAATTTCACGGTTTTGATATAATTGGTAGGGGATTCATTAATTATTTTTCGTTTTGTGATAAGAAAAATCTATATAGACAGGGGCGATTCGGTGGAGACGTATTCTAACAATTACGTGTTAGTGGCTATTTTTTTGTTCCTGGGAATTATGCTGCCGATAGTGGCCTTGTCGCTGGGGCGGCTGCTTCGGCCTAACAAGCCTACCGAGCAAAAAATGACGACGTACGAGAGCGGAAACGAGCCGGTAGGGGAAAGCCATGTCCGTTTCAACATCCGGTATTATTTGTTTGCGCTGATGTTTGTTATTTTTGATGTCGAAACTGTATTTATGTACCCCTGGGCGGTCGCATATGACAAGCTCGGGTTATTTGCGCTTGTGGAAATGCTGATTTTTGTGCTGCTGCTTGTCGTCGGTCTCCTATATGCCTGGAAGAAGAAGGTGCTGCAATGGAATTCGATTTAGCGTCAATTCGTCCGGAAGAAAAAGCTGAGCTGGAACGAAATATTTTTTTTACCACCCTCGAGCAGGTCAAAGGCTGGGCCCGCAGTAACTCGCTGTGGCCGCTTACATTCGGCCTGGCCTGTTGCGGGATTGAGATGATGAATACCGGCGCGTCCCACTACGATCTGGACCGCTTTGGGGTCATATTCCGGACTTCGCCGCGCCAGTCGGACGTCATGATTGTAGCAGGAACTGTAACCAAGAAGATGGCTCCGCTGCTCCGCCGGTTGTATGATCAGATGCCGGAGCCGAAGTGGGTCATCGCGATGGGCTCCTGCGCGACGGCCGGCGGGCCGTACATTAAGTCTTACTCCGTAGTAAAAGGCGTGGATCAAATCGTGCCTGTAGATGTATATATTCCAGGCTGTCCGCCGAATCCCGCGGCACTGATTTACGGAATTAACAAGCTGCAGGAAAAAATCCGTTATGAGGCCAAGACCGGGAAGCGGGTGACGAGCAGGTGAGCGAAGAGGAAAAAAAGGAGAAGGCGGAAGATCAGCCGAACGCTGCAGACGTAGAAGAAACAAGTACGGAAGCTCAGCGGGAAACAGTTAAGGAAGCGGTTACAAGCGAGCCGGCGGCGGGTTCTGCCGATGCCGACAAGGAAGCGAAGGCAAAGGCTGCGGCCGAGGCGCGGGCAGCCCGCGCGGCAGCCAGAGCCAAGCAGAGTGAGCCTGGCGGCGAGGAAGAGGCGGCGCCGAAAGGACCGTCGCCAAGCCAGCCGAAGCTGGACCGGCTGGTTGCCATATTGAAGGAGCAGGCTGGAGAAGAAGCGGTAGACGAGGCTTATATCAATGAGCGGAACGGTCATATCCCGACGGTCGTCATCAAGCCGGCTTATTGGCTGCAAAGCGCGCAAACGCTCCGCAATCATCCGGAATTAATGCTGGACTATCTTCGCAATATGACCGGGGCGGATATGGAGACGCATCTGGAGACGGTCTACCACCTGATTCAGTTTAAGGCCAAGCAGAATTATGCAGTACGGGTTAAAACCGATCGGGAAGCGCCTCAAATTCCCTCCGTAACTCCGGTATGGGCGACAGCGGATTGGAACGAGCGGGAAATATACGATCTTCTCGGCATCGATTTCCCGGGGCACCCGAATCTGACGCGCATTATGATGTCGGACGATTGGATTGGCCATCCGCTGCGCAAAGACTATGAACCGTATGACCCGGAGGTGTAGGCGATGATTCGAACGGAAGAACTGCTGCTTAACGTCGGCCCGCAGCATCCGAGCACGCACGGTGTGTTTCGCGTTATTGTTAAGCTGGATGGTGAAATCATTACTGAAGCGATTCCTGTGCTCGGGTATTTGCACCGGGGGACCGAGAAGCTGGCGGAGAACTTGAACTATACCCAAATTATCCCCTACACGGACCGAATGGATTACGTTTCCGCCATGACGAACAATTATGTGGTCGTCCATGCCGTCGAGACGCTGATGGGTCTTGAGGTTCCGGAGCGGGCCGAATTTCTAAGGCTCATCGTAATGGAGCTGCAGCGGATCGCCAGCCACCTGGTCTGGTGGGGCACTTACTTACTGGATATCGGGGCGATGAGCCCGTTCTTGTTTGCCTTTCGGGACCGGGAAATCATCATTGATTTATTCAACGAACTGTGCGGCGCGCGTCTAACCTACAACTACATGCGAGTCGGGGGCGTAAAATGGGATGCGCCTGAAGGCTGGATTCAAAAGGTTCGCGAGTTTGTGCCGTATATGCGAGAGAAGCTGGAGGAATACGATACGCTGGTTAGCGGAAACGAGATTTTTCTGGCACGGATTCGCGGCGTGGGGGCATATGATGCCCAAACGGCGATCCAGTATGGTTTGAGCGGCGCGAACCTGCGGTGTACGGGAGAGAAATGGGATTTGCGCAAGGATCAGCCTTACTCCCTTTACAGCCGTTTTGAATTCGATGTGCCGGTCGGAGTAAACGGGGACTGCTATGACCGTTACCTTGTACGAATGGAAGAAATCCGCCAGTCGCTTCGTATTCTGGAGCAGGCGGTTGAGCAATTTCCGGAAGGCGGGGAGACGATGGGCAAGGCCCCGCGTGTTATCCGTCCCCCGGAAGGAGAAGTGTATGTCGGTATTGAGTCCCCCCGGGGCGAAATCGGCTGCCACATTATTTCGAAGGGCAAAGACAAGCCATACCGACTGAAGTTCCGCAGGCCGTCGTTTGTAAACCTGCAAATTCTTCCGAAGCTGCTTGTGGGCCAAACGATGACGAACCTGATTACCATCCTTGGAGCGATTGATATTGTCGTCGGGGAGGTCGACTGCTGATGGACACCTTGCTGAATTCAAGCTTGACGTTAGGCAATGTCATCCTGCTGTTTCTGGTTGGCGTGATGATGCTGATGATTGTGCTTGGGTTTGTCACGTACGCAATATATGCAGAGCGCAAAATTCTCGGCTGGATGCAGTTCCGTATCGGACCGAACCGGGTCGGGCCGCTCGGGCTGCTGCAATCGGTCGCGGACGTGATGAAGCTGCTCATTAAAGAAGACACCATTCCGAAGAAGGCGGACCGAGAGCTGTTTATTCTCGCGCCGGTTCTCGCGTTCGTGCCCTCCTTCCTGGTTCTGGCCGTCCTGCCGTTTACCGAAACGTTCCACTTGGCCGATTTAAACGTCGGATTGCTGTACTACGTTGCCATTTCCGGTATCTCCACCATGGGCATCATACTAGGAGGCTGGGCATCCAATAACAAATACTCCCTGCTGGGAGGCATGCGATCCGCAGCTCAAATGATCAGCTATGAGATCCCGCTTGTCATCTCGGTGATTGGGGTCATCTTGCTGAGCGGGAGCTTGAACCTGCGCCAAATCGTAGAAAGCCAGGCCGGGGGCTGGTTCTGGAACTGGAACTTCCTGCCCCAAATAATCGGCTTTGCAGTGTTCATTGTGGCTGCGGTATCGGAGCTGAACCGGACGCCGTTTGATCTGCCGGAGGCGGAATCCGAGCTTGTTGCCGGCTACCATGTGGAATACAGCGGGTTCCGGTTTGCCTTCTTTATGCTGGCGGAGTACGTGTATGTGTTCGCCATCGCCTCCATGACCACGGTATTATTTCTGGGCGGCTGGCTGCCACCGTTTCCATTCCTTGCGTTTATACCGGGAATTGTGTGGTTCTTGTTCAAGTTTTGTCTGGTGGTCTTCTTCCTGATCTGGATACGCGGGACGCTGCCGAGGATTCGGGTAGACCAGCTGATGAGCATGGGCTGGAAGGTTCTGCTTCCGCTGGCGCTGGCCAATGTGTTCCTGACTGCGATTGTCAAGCAGCTTCTTCGTTAGGCATTTCTTGAGAATAGCGGCGTGCAAGGAAGGTGCTTCCAATGAATGCCGCGAATGTATACAGAGGCAGCTATTCAATTAAACCCACAGGGGTGATGAAACGATGAAAGGGATAGCCAGAGGACTTGGTGTCACACTCAAAAGCTTAACAGCCAAGAAGGTCACCTACGCTTACCCCGACGTGCCGCTGCAAATGCCGGATCGGTTCCGCGGCATACAGCATTTTGACCCGGAGAAATGTATCGTTTGCAACCAGTGCGCCCGGATTTGTCCGACCGAATGCATCTCCTTGACGGGAAAGCCGAACCCGGACCCCGACAAGAAAGGAAAAGTCATAGACACCTACGACATAAACTTTGAAATTTGTATTCTGTGCGACTTGTGTACGGAGGTTTGCCCGACCGAGGCGATCGTCATGACGAACAATTTTGAGCTGAGCGCGTACAGCCGGGACGATTTGTTCAAAAACATGCAGTGGCTCAGTGAGAACACGCAAAATATTCGCCAGGAGAATAATTCGGCGATGCCCAAGGGAGGCAAAAAGGATGCTGGATAACATGGTCAGCTTTTTGTCCAGCGGGGCGAATATCGCCTTTTTCCTGTTTGCCCTGCTTGCAATAGGCGGAGCGATCTATATGATTAGCTTCACAAAGGTGGTGCACATGGTCACGGCTGTGGCATTCACGTTTCTCAGTCTGGCCGGTGTGTACGTTCTGCTTGATGCGGAGTTTCTGGCCTTTGTGCAGGTGCTTATTTATGCCGGCGCGGTGTCCATTCTGATGATATTCGGCATTATGATGACAAAGCACCAGAGCGAGGAGGAGGAGCCCCGCCGTCCGCTCCATCAGGTGCTTGCCGCCGTGGGCGTGCTGGCGTTATTCGGAATTTTGTTCTATGCCATTCGGGAAGCGGTGTTCCCGCTGCAGCAGCTGGCCCCTGCCGCCGACAATACGAAGGAAATCGGCCTTCGGCTGTTCACCGAGCATGTCATTCCATTCGAGCTTGTATCGGTACTGCTGACGGTTGCTTTTATCGGGGCTATTATTTTGGCCAAAAGGGAGGAGGAGTAACGTGAGTGACGTCGTTACCGCATATCTCATTCTGGCTGCCATTCTATTCTGCATCGGCTTATATGGGGCGCTGACCAAACGGAATGCCGTCATCGTGCTCCTATGTATTGAGCTGATGCTCAATGCAGTCAACCTCAATTTGGTCGCCTTCGCCAAAATGGGCGTCAACCCCTCGCTTCAGGGCCAAATCTTCTCTTTATTCAATATGACCGTAGCCGCGGCTGAAGCGGCCGTTGGAATCGCGATTCTCATCTCGCTTTACCGTAACCGGGGCACAGCGGATGTCACTGAAATGGATCGTTTAAAAAAATAACGCAAGGAGGCTGACGACGCATGGAGATCTACTCGCATTACGCTTTTTTGATCCCGCTGCTTCCGCTCCTCGCGTTCTTACTGCTGACAGCAATGGGAAGGCAAATGAAGGAGCTTGGCACGCTGCTGAGCATCATGGCTGTGCTGATATCTTTTGTCGTGGCCGTGCTTGTATGGACTGAGCGGCTTGGAGCTGGTGCAAGCGCCTATACGTGGAATAATGCGGAATGGCTGAAAATCGGCGGATTTACAATGAGCATGGGCTTCGAGATCAACAATCTGAACGCACTGATGCTCCTGGTGGTCTCTTTGGTAAGCCTGTTGGTGCAGGTGTATTCCAAGGGATATATGAAGGGTGACGAGCGCATCAACGTATTTTTCGCTTATGTATCGCTCTTTACATTTGCTATGCTGGGGCTTGTGATTTCTGAAAACATTGTGCAGCTTTATATTTTTTGGGAGCTGGTCGGCCTGGGGTCATTCCTGCTAATCGGATTTTGGTATTACAAGCCGGAGGCTAAGGCAGCCGCGAAAAAGGCGTTTATTATGACGCGGATCGGGGATTTCGGCTTTTTGATTGGAATTCTGCTGCTGTTCTGGCACATGCCCGGCGGCGCTCTTGATTTCACCTCTATACATAATGCTGTGACGGAAGGGAAAATATCCGACGCAACCGCCACCTGGGTCGCTCTTCTTATCTTCGTCGGCGCAATCGGCAAATCAGGCCAATTCCCGCTGCATACCTGGCTTCCGGACGCTATGGAAGGTCCCACCCCCATCAGCGCTCTCATCCATGCGGCCACGATGGTGGCGGCCGGGGTATATTTGGTTGCCCGGACCTACGATGTATTTCAGGCTTCTCCGGATGCGATGTTGACCGTTGCATATGTCGGCGGGTTTACAGCGATTTTCGCCGCCACCATCGGCACGGTGCAAAATGACATCAAGCGTATTTTGGCTTATTCCACGGTCAGCCAGCTTGGCTACATGATGATGGCGCTTGGTATCGGGGCGTATTCCGCCGGAATCTTTCATCTGTTCACCCATGCCTTCTTCAAGGCGCTGCTGTTTTTGGCGGCGGGCAGTGTCATTCACGCCCTTCATACGCAGAACATTCATGAAATGGGCGGCGCTGCTTCCAAAATGAAGCTTACGACCTGGACCTTCGCAATCGGCGCTCTGGCATTATCCGGGATTCCGCCCTTCTCGGGATTCTGGTCCAAGGATGCGATTTTGGCCGAAGCGTGGCATCAATCACCGCTGCTGTTTGCCGTCGGAATCGTCGCCGCCTTTTTTACCGCCTTCTACATGGCCCGGCTGTTCTTCCTGGTGTTCACCGGACAGCCGCAAAGCGACGGGGCGCGGCAGGCGCATGAGTCACCAAGTGTCATGACCCTGCCCTTAGTGCTGCTGGCGATCCCTGCAGCTCTGGCCGGATTCCTGCAGCTTCCAGGCAGTGCCTTGTTCGAGCAGTGGCTTACCGGTCAAGCTCCTCAAGGGCATCACAGCTCTGCCGTTATGATTATTTCAACGTTGACCGGGCTGGCCGGTATCGGCCTTGGCTGGTTTCTATACGGCAGAAGGGGGGCCTCCCGCCGTGTGCCGGAAAGCCCGGGGGGGCTGCACCGTCTGCTGCTGAATAAGTATTATATCGATGAGATGTATGCGGTCGTGATCCTAAAACCGCTGTCGGTTATTCAGCTTCTGCTGCAAGCGTTCGATGATTATGTGGTAGGCGGGGCTGTCCGGGTCGTTTCGGGGACTGCTTCTTGGCTCGGCCGGATAAGTACAAGACTGAATAACGGCCAATTGCAAAATTACGGCCTCGTGCTCGTGCTCGGCTTGGTGCTGCTTGTACTTCTGTTGGCCGGAAGGAGGTTCATCCATGCTTGACGGCTTGCCGATATTGTCACTGATTGTGTTATCGCCGCTTGCCGGCATAATCCTGCTGGCCTGCATACCGAAGGAGCGGGGACGCCTCATCCGTGCGATAGGCATCATGATGGCATTTGTACCGTTCCTGCTTTCCTTGTGGCTGTACGCCGGATTTAATCAGCAGTCGGAAGGACTGCAATTTACGGAACAGCATACCTGGATTCAGCTTCCGCTGAGCCGTGAGGAAGACCTTGCTTCGGAAGCCATTACAGATTATTATGTGCAATTCGCCTACAGTCTCGGGGTAGACGGCTTGTCCATGGCGCTGGTGCTGCTGACAGGCTTCATCTCCTCCATGGCCGCGCTAGCTTCGGTATACGTCAAAAAACGCTGGAAATCGTATTACATTTTGTTTTTACTGCTGGAAGCCGGCATGCTGGGAGTGTTCACTGCGCAGGATTTACTGCTGTTCTTCGTCTTCTTCGAGATGACATTAATTCCGATGTTCTTCTTGGTTGGAATATGGGGCTACATGAACCGGGAAAAAGCGGCCAATTCCTTCCTGATCTACAATGGAGTCGGTTCGGCAGTCATGTTTATTGCGTTCCTGCTGCTGATCACGACAGCCGGAATGACGATGAGCATCAATGAGGCCCAGCAGCAGATGTCCTTCATCTACAGCGGAGATTTGCAGACCATTTCGGCCAACCTGCTTCAGCATGCCGATTCACTAGTCAACCGTGTGTTTGAAGGCAACCCGTTTTATGCCGATGGAGCGATGAGATGGACGATGTTCGTCCTGCTGCTGGTAGCCTTCGGAATCAAGCTGCCGATTTTTCCGTTTCATTCCTGGATGCTTCGCGTGCATACGGAGGCGCCGCCATCGGTCGTTATGATTCACGCTGGGGTTTTGCTGAAAATGGGAGCCTATGGCCTGCTCCGTTTCGGTATTCTGTTGTTTCCCCAGGAGGCGAAGGCAGGGGCGCTGGTGCTGGCCGTACTTGGTGTTGTAAACATTCTTTATGGGGCGCTGCTGGCGATGAGGCAGCGGGAATTCAAGCTGATTTTGGCCTATTCCAGCATTAGTCATATGGGCATTGTCCTGCTGGGTCTGGCTGCGTTTAACGAGATCGGCCTGCAGGGAGCTATTTTTCAGCTTGTCTCGCACGGTCTGATATCCGCCCTGCTCTTCCTGATTGTCGGTAATTTGTACGAGCGCACAGCCACCACACAAATCGACCGGCTGGGGGGACTGGCGAAGTCCATTCCATTTACGTCCGGGATGCTGCTGATTGCAGGCATGGCCTCTCTCGGACTGCCGTTATTGTCTGGATTTATCAGCGAGTTTCTGGCCTTGCTCGGCTTGTTCGGGCAGCATCCGGTGGTGACTACGGTCGGGGCCGTCGGTGTGATTTTGACCGCTGTCTATGTCCTGCGAGGGATTCTTCGCATCACGTACGGTCCGCTGCCGGATGCATTCCGGGATCTGCGCGATGCCCGATTGGTGGAAGCGGTGCCGATGATCCTGCTGGTGGCTTTTATTGTCCTGATCGGCATCTGGCCCTCTGTGCTTAGCGAACCGCTTGGGCAAACGGTCAGCGGATTTTATCAAACCATTTCAGCAGTGACAAAAACGGGAGGGTAGAGGCCAATGGATTCATTTCAGCGTTTGGCGGCCGGGGATCTGGTCCATCTTGCACCGGAATTGACCTTGGTCATCTCCGCCGTTCTATTGTCTGTCATTGATTTACTGCTGCCAAGGCAACGGTCCAGAAGCTTTCTGGGCTGGCTGACACTGGCTGCGCTGATTGTCTCGGCTGTGTTTACCGCTGGCGATTTGGCGGCCTTGAATATGGTGGATGCCCGGACCGGGACAATCGCATCCTCAGATGCCGTGCAGCTGCTGGGGCAAAGCTATCGTGTTGACGATTTTGCCAGCTTCATGAAGCTGCTTCTCCTCGGCGGCACGGCGCTTATTGTGCTGATGAGCATCGGATCGGTCAAACCAGAGGACATTCCTCACGTGGGAGAATATTATTATTTGTACTTGCCGGCTGTGCTCGGCGGGATGGTAATGGCCTCAAGCGGCGATTTAATTACGCTGTTTGTCGGTCTGGAGCTGCTCAGTATAACCTCCTATGTGCTCGTGGGCATACGGAAGAAGCGGCAGGAAACAAATGAAGCTTCCTTTAAATATGTGGTGATGGGCGGAATTTCCTCAGCTATTATGCTCTATGGAATGTCCTTTTTGTATGGAATATCGGGGTCCACCAATCTAGGGGATATTCAAAAAGCGGTTATTGGCGCGGATCATTCCATGACGCCGCTGCTGTATGTGTCCTTTTTCCTGCTGTTGGCGGGATTCGGCTTTAAAATAGCGGCGGCCCCGTTCCATACATGGGTGCCGGATGTGTACCAAGGAGCGGCTTCGCCCGTCACCGCTTTCTTGGCGGTCGTATCCAAGGGGGCGGCCTTCGCGCTCACGTTCCGGGTTCTATACAATTTGTACGGCACAGGCTCGTCCAGATTGACGGAGGATGTGCTGCTTTCCATCGGGGTGCTTGCGGCTGTCACAATGGTTGTCGGCAATGTGGCCGCCCTCCGCCAGAACAATATGAAGCGGCTGCTGGCCTTTTCCGGGGTAGCCAATACGGGGTATTTGCTCGTTCCGCTCGCATCGAACTTCACGATGTTTCATTACGGCAACGTGACGGAGCTGCTGTTCTACCTTCTGGCCTACCTGCTGATGACGATTGGAGCCATTGCCGTTCTCATTGCAGTGTCCGGCGATACCGGCAATGAAGAAATCTCGGCCTTCGCGGGACTATATTACCGCGCGCCGTGGACGGCGGTCGCCATGGTAGTGTTTCTGCTTTCTCTGGCCGGACTTCCGGTGACGGCGGGCTTCTTCGGTAAGCTGTTCATTTTGTTCGGAACGCTGCAGACGCAAAATTATTGGCTTCCCGCCATTATGGTTGTAACCAGCGTTATATCCTACTACTATTATTTCGGGGTTATCCGCCAAATGTTTATGCGTGCCACCACAGATGCTCCTGTCCGGGCTTCTGTCCCTCAGTATGCGGCTATTTGGCTGTGCGCACTGATGACCGTCTTGCTGGGGCTATTCCCGCACATTGTGCTGGGGTACTTAAATCAGGTGCTGTCTTTGACGCAGGACTTCTTCATCCGGTAAATATAGTGGTTGTCGCAAGCCTCTTCCGAACGGGAGAGGCCTTTTCTTTTTTCAACGGAATAGAGGAGTTTGGAAGGTGCGTGGCGAATATAAATTAGTTATAAAAAATGGGGTAAAGGTCCGTCCAGAATGAATAACACGATGAAAATAACAGCATCTATATTGCTTTGCAGTGTATTGGCAATGTCCCATTTCTCCTATAGCCTGGCTCCAGAAAGCATGGGAATGAGAGAGAGGGTAACTGTGATGAGCGCTGCTCCCCAGCAGGCGGCGGAGAGTCAGTCGGCTCAAGCGGATTCATGGATCCTGAAATGGAACAGCGAGCCTCCGGCCGAATTTTGGCACACGAGTGAGCGGATAAGCACATTCAAGGAGCTTGGGGTCGATGTTGTCCGTCCTGCGGAGGGGGTTGATCCTCGGGAGTGGCGCGTGAAGTGGGCGGGATCGGCTCAGGTGAAGTATATGCTTCCCAACCGGGAGCTCAGCTCGCTTGCCGCTGCGAACGACCCGTTCTTCAGCAGGCAAACCTACTTGAAGCAAATTCAGGCCGAGGCGGCGTGGGACATAGCAACGGGAAATGAAGGCTTCACGATAGCCATGATTGATACCGGGGTTGATTTGCAGCACCCGGATTTACAGGCTAATCTGGTTTCCGGATATAACGTGATTGATCCGGAACAGCCGCCCTTGGATGATAACGGTCATGGCACGAACGTGGCCGGAGTGATGGCTGCTGCGGGAAATAACGGCACCGGGGTAACCGGCCTCCTCTGGAGGGCCAAGCTCATGCCGATCAAGGCGCTGGAGCAAAGCGGCCGGGGAGATGAGGCGAAGCTGGCGGAGGGAATCCGCTACGCTGTCAATCACGGGGCGAAGGTGGTCGTCATGTCCGTAGGGCTCCCGGGCAGCGACCCGTTTCTGCAGGAAGTCGTGGAATATGCCGAGGCCCAAAATGTGCTGCTGGTTGCCGCAACAGGCAACGATGAAGGGGAAATGGTCCGGTTCCCGGCGGCTTATCCGAGTGTGCTTGCCGTTGGCGGAATTACCGGAACAGGAGAGGTTGAAGAGCGGTCCAATTATGGACCGGAGGTAGACCTGGTTGCGCCTTGGCTGGTATATACAACCGCGCAGGGCGGCGGATATGAGTATCGGGACGGCACGTCCATGGCGGCTCCGCAAGCCGCTGCGGTTGCTGCGCTTGTATGGCAGCAGCACCCGGATTGGACGGCCGCCCAGATTCGTAATCATATGCGAGGCTCCTCTCAGGACGTCGGAGCACCCGGCTGGGATGAGCACACCGGATACGGGCAGCTCAGGGCCGATTTGGCGTTGACGCAAGCCTACATTCCAGATTTGTACGAGCCGAATGAAACGAAGGCGTCGGCAGCCGTTTTCCCTTTGAACACCATGATAACAGCTGAGCTCAGCGGCAGCTCCGATAAGGACTGGTACTCGATGAAGATTCCTTACGACGGCCAGCTGCATTTGACGCTGCAGGCCGATCAGCCGGATGCTCTCCCGATGACAATGTATGTTGAATATGACGGCAAAACAATGACTCAGGATGTGACGCCCGGCAAACAAAGCACCCTTACGGTCCGAAAAGGAACCGTTTTTGTACGGATAGCCGCCAAAAACGCCGGTGCTGCTGCTTCCTCCACGTACCGTCTTTCGAGCAGCTTTGATATTTACGCAGATCCATATGAGGATAATGACCGCCAGTACAAAGCGTATGCCCTGCCGGCCCGCACACAGACGATCACCGGCACTTTTCATCGTCGCGGAGATCAGGACTGGTTCGTCGTTAAGCCGGAGACATCCGGAATTATGCGGGTGAGAGCCAGCACGGACAGCCCCAAAATCGATTTGGCCCTTCTTATACAGAAGCAAGGAGAGCGGGCGCTGACCATTGATGCCGGGGGACAAGGCCAGCCGGAGTATGCGCCTCAGATGGAGGTGCTGCCCGGCACGTACTACATTCGGGTGACCAACGCTTCTGATTTGGCTGCGGCAGCTGAATACTTCCTGAGTCTGGAATTTGTGCCGAAGCTTGTCGATCCGAATGAGCCGAATAACAAAGCATACCAGGCGACGGATATCCGCTTCGATTACCCGTATCAGGGGATTATCGATACAGCGGATGACGCCGATTGGTTCCGGTTTAAGCTGACGGAGGACAGTCTTGCTCAGTTCCGCCTTACCGGGCTGCCGGAGAAGGCAGATGTCTCCTATACCATTTACAATTCGAGTCTTGAAGCAGTAACCAGCGGCCAGTTTCCGGCCGGAACAGGAAGCGCCGCATGGCTTCAGCCCTTTGCGCCGGGCAGCTACTATATCAAGCTGACGGCAAACAGCTCCTTCTCGGATCAGCTGTATGAGCTGCAGGTTTCGCAAGCGCCATTGGTAAGCGGCTATATTGATATCGCCGATCACTGGGCTAAGACGGAAATCGCGGCTGCAACGGAAGAAGGTTGGGTTAACGGTTACGGGGAGTACATGTTTATGCCGAATCGGACGATAACCCGGGCGGAAGCGGCGGCTATGCTTGTGCGCGCCTTCGGCTTATCCCGCCAGATGGAGCTGAATTACACCGATTTGGCGGCGGATCACTGGGCGTATGAGGCTATTGCCGCCGCTACGCGCAAAGGGATTCTTCAAGGCTACCCTGACCAGACCATCGGTCCGGACAAGCCCTTGACCCGGATTGAAATGGCCAGCATGTTTGCCGGCGCGCTAGGAATTAGCGGCAAGCTGCGCGGACAAGCCCCGTTTGTGGATATTCCCGAAAGCCACTGGGGCGCCTCTATATTAAAACAGATGAAGGCAGAGGGCTGGCTGAACGGCTTTGATGACGGCACCTTCCGTCCCGATGAGCCGGCAACCCGAGCTGAATTCGTTGTGCTGCTGGAACGAATTCATCCACAATAAGGAGGGCATGACCTATGGGCGCGGCGGATCCGTTGTCTTTTTCTCTGGCGGTGTCGGGCATCACCAATATTGGCATCGTGCTGGTTTGCATCGGTATTTCCTGGTGGGTGCTTCAGCAGGTCCGGCTCGACGTTTTTCTTCGGCAGCCCAAGAGTCCGCAAGCCAAGCTGCTGCAGGTTGTGCTGACTATAGCGCTCGGTTACCAGTTGGCCCGGTTTTTCATCGATTATTTGAACTGGGCCAGTTTAATGAAGGGAATCGTTTCGTGAAAAAAATAGCGATTTTTATTCCGTTCCGAAGCGGGCGGCCCTTTTTGCTGGAATAACATTCATTTTTCTTGTCAACAATGTGTAGTATGAAATGCCGCGCATCAAGAATCGGCCCCCACAAAATTGCTGCAGGCTGCGAACGATTTCATATTGCCTTAAAGCACGGAATGACGGAGAACATCCGTTTATAAGCACATGTAAACAAATAACAGTTGTTCCACAACCACGCTTCATGTAAACTGTACAATGGACGGAACAAGGGAAGATGTTTCCAAATGTTCCAATGGAAATTTTTAGTAACGCGGAGGGAACCATGATGAGCAAAATAATCGTCCGCGGCGGACAGCGTTTGTCCGGCAGAATCAAGGTCAGCGGCGCCAAAAACGCCGTGCTTCCGGTCATCGCTGCATCGATTTTGGGTGCGGCAGGGGAAAGCGTGATTCACGATGTGCCTCGGCTTGACGATGTAATGACAATCAGCAAGGTGTTGCAAGGATTAGGTGTCCATGTTACTTATAAAGAAGAAATGATTCGGATTAATGCGGAGCACATTACCTCCTTTGACGCTCCGTATGAGCTTGTTCGCAAGATGCGCGCTTCCTTTTTGGTCATGGGTCCGCTGTTGGCCCGCTACGGGTATGCCCGGATTGCGCTGCCTGGCGGCTGTGCGATCGGAACACGCCCGATCGATCAGCATCTGAAGGGCTTTGAGGCCATGGGCGCGGAGATTGAGCTGGGGCAAGGCTTCATCGAGGCCCGGGTTACCGGACGCCTTCAAGGGGCCAAAATTTATTTGGACGTGGCCAGTGTAGGCGCTACGGAAAATATTATGATGGCCGCCAGTCTGGCAGAGGGAACGACAATTATCGAAAATGCCGCGAGGGAGCCGGAAATTGTCGACCTGGCAAACTATTTGAACGCCATGGGAGCCAAGGTTCGCGGCGCAGGAACAGGAGTTATCCGCATTGAAGGCGTGGAGCAGCTCCGGGGCGTTGTACATACGGTTATCCCGGACCGGATTGAAGCGGGCACGTACATGATGGCGGCGGCCATTACGGGAAGCCGTCTTATGGTAGAAGGGGCGATTGCCGATCACCTGCGTCCGGTAATTAGCAAGCTGCAGGAAATGGGCGTCACGGTACGTGAAGAGGAGAACGGCTTGGAGGTGCTCGCCGAACGGCCGCTGCGGGCGGTAGATGTCAAAACGCTGCCGTATCCGGGATTCCCGACGGATATGCAATCGCAGATGATGGCCCTCCTTCTTACCGCTGATGGTACGGGGATTGTCACCGAAACGGTTTTTGAGAACCGCTTTATGCATGTGGAAGAGCTGAAAAAGCTGAACGCCCAAATCCGTGTGGATGGACGAACCGCTATAGTAAGCGGAAGCAACCGTTTGAAGGGTTCGAAGGTGTGCGCCACCGATTTGCGCGCAGGGGCGGCATTGATTTTGGCCGCGCTCGTCGCTGAAGGAGAAACGGAAATAAGCGGCACCCACCATATTGATCGCGGCTACGACGACATTACGCGCAAGCTGCAGATGATCGGGGCGGACATCCGGCGAGTGGAGTTTACAGTGCCTCAGGAAGTGGAGAATGAGAGGAAGCTGTTTGCCGTGCAGCCGGCTCCGACTCTGGCGTAAGCAGAGCAAGACGGTTTGCGGCAGCAAAATTCTCCGCAGTACAGACAATCGAATGCATAACCTTTGAGCCAGGCTCCCCGGGAGCTTGGTTTTTTGCTGTTGTTGCTTCTTCGCCGGGACTGCGCAGCCAGGATAAAACCAAAGAACAATCGACCTACCTTCAGCAGCATTGGAGGCACTATTTTGAAGCGAGTGTCTCTTAAAATGAAAATGTGTGATGGAGGTCTTCCCGGTTCCCGTTCTATTAAACCCGCACCGTTCATATGATGGAAAAAGAGAGGGCTTCTCGAACATACAGGTGGAGGATTTCTATGAAAATGCGACTACGGACTCGAAAACCGCTTCTCTGGGGGCATGCAGGCTTGTCCATGCTGGCGTTTCTAGCTGTACTCATTCCCGGTATTCTAGCAATGCAGCGTGCGGAATCCCACCCTATCCCCGATCCGGCTGTGACCCGGGAGACTGCCTCTTCGGAGCTATTCCCGGTGCAGGAGGAGGCCAAGCCGTTTCTGATTTCGGTTTACTTAACAGGGTCAAGCCAAGTGGAGCAGGTCCCGCTGGAAACGTATGTCCGCGGCGTTCTTGCCGCAGAAATGCCGGTTGAGTTCGAGCCGGAGGCGCTTAAGGCGCAGGCCTTGGCGGCACGGACCTACATTATCCGGCGCTTGTGGGAGCAGGACTCTTCCGGAATGCCGGAACAAGCGGGTCAGGCCCAGGTTACCGACTCCATTACCCATCAGGCGTATCTCAGCCAAAAGCAGCTGGCTTCCAAATGGAAAGGCCCTGCAGCGGAGGCGAACATGGAGAAGCTGAACAAGGCTGTGCAGGAGACGGCGGGACAAATCATCACGTATGAAAACAAGCCGATCAACGCAACTTTTTTCTCGACGAGTAACGGTTATACGGAAAACTCCGAGGAGTACTGGGGCATCTACGTGCCGTACCTGCGCAGTGTGGCCAGCCCTTGGGATGTCAGCGAGTCCCCCAAATACAAGGCGACCCAGCGCATGAGCCAAGCGGAGATGCTGCGTAAGCTGCAGCAGGGAACGGCGGTCCCTGTTGTCAAATCGGGTTCGGGGACTGTTTCGGCAATAACGGTTCTGGCCCGTACGGCAGGCCATCGCATCAAGACGATCCGGGCTGCCGGCCAGCTATATTCAGGCAAGGACTTCCGCGAGCGGCTAGGCTTGAATTCCTCCCAATTTACCTGGCGGCTGATTGGCAAGGAAATCGAATTCACGACGTACGGCTACGGGCATGGAGTCGGCATGAGCCAATGGGGGGCCAATGGAATGGCCCGTGCGGGCAGCACGGCGGAGCAGATTGTCCGGTATTACTATAGCGGCGTTCAAATCGAAAGAGTAGAGCCGTTTTTGTAGGTCAAGGATTCTCTTAAAAAATCTATCGCCTCACGTATAAAACCGATTGTGCTGGCAACAATGATTACTGAGGTGATGACCAAATGAATGAATCTAATAAAGAGATTCAGAATCAAGAGTTGAAAAACAAAGAGAACGCTCCAAAGCAAGCAAATGGAGCACCGGCAGTAGAGTCTTCCGGCTGGAGGAAGCTGCTGGCGAAAAAATGGGTATTTCCAGCAACCTACATGGCCGCCGCAGCAATCATTCTAACCTTAATGTGGGTGTACCAGCAATCGGGTTCGCTGTCGTTGTCCGAAGGCGACTTGGGATTAAAAGTCGATAAGCCCGGACAAACCGTGACCGATTCGGTATCTGGGCCGGACAATGCGCTGGCTGTCGCCGCACCCGCAGAGACGATGCAGTGGCCGGTCGCCGACCAGACGAGTGTGAAGGTTGTACTGCCGTATTATGACAGTAACGCTTCGGCGGAGGCCCGCCAAGCGGCAATGATTCAGTTCGGCGATTCCTTCATTCCGAACGTGGGCATTACCCTGGCCCGCGGGGACGGCCAAAGCTTCGATGTTCTGGCCGCGTTAAGCGGAACGGTGTCCTTGGTGGAGAAGCACAGCGTAGTCGGCAATCAGGTTGAGATTACGCATCCGAATGGATTAATTACGGTGTACCAAAGCCTGGCTGATGTACAAGTGCAGACGGGAGCCCAAATCAAGAAGGGCGACGTAATTGCCAAAGCCGGACGCAACGAACTGCAAAAGGCCCTGCCGGCTCACGTCCAGTTCGAGGTTCGTCAGGCGCAGGACGGCACACCGCTTAATCCGGAGCAGCTTCTGGCAGGAGTTGCCGGCACGAATACCGCCGCTAACTAATGTACCCGGACAGTATATGCAGCGAGGGGATTCCCCCGCTGCTTTTTTGTGTAATTAGACAGGTAAAGATAGGGCAGCCGCAGCATGTTCGTGGCTTGATTCGTGCAATAGGCCTTCGGCCGGGGCGATCGGTGAAATTTATTGCCGAGTTTAGGCTTGTCAGGCTTGGAAACAAAGAATATAACGTTTCCCTCCTCATATAATGTACCAATCTAACTCGAGTAGGGAGGCGAGGGTAGTGCACGATTACATCAAGGAGCGAACGATCAAGATCGGCCGCAGTCTCGTTGAAACGAAACAGACGGTCCGCACGATTGCCAAGGAATTTGGCGTTTCTAAAAGCACCGTGCACAAGGATTTGACGGAGCGGTTGCCCGAGATCAACCCGGAGCTGGCAGGCCAGGTCAAAACGATCCTGGAGTACCATAAGTCGATACGCCACTTGCGCGGAGGGGAGGCGACGAAAATCAAGTACAAACGGACCCGCCCTCCCAAAAACGCGGAAGTGTTGGTATCGGCTCGTTCCTGATCGAAAAGTTCCGGGGAAAAAAAGGATTTTGGTGTTCATTGTCGAACTTTATCACAGATATGTACATCGACACTTTTTAGCAGAACCATCAATTTTTTCTTTGGAACGGTAATCAGGGAGGAACGGCGCAAATGTTTGGGAAGGATATTGGAATTGACTTGGGCACGGCAAATGTGCTTATTCATGTGAAAGGGAAGGGTGTCGTTCTTGACGAGCCCTCCGTAGTCGCGATAGAAAGCGATGTTAAGCGGGTGCTTGCTGTTGGTGAGGAGGCGCACCGCATGGTGGGACGGACACCGGGCAACATCGTGGCCATCCGCCCGCTCAAAGACGGCGTTATTGCCGATTTTGAAATTACGGAACTGATGCTGAAGCACTTTATTCAAAAAATCGGCGGTAAGGGCCTGTTCAGCCATCCCCGTATTTTGATCTGCGCGCCGGCCAATATTACCTCGGTGGAGCAGAAGGCCATTCGTGAAGCGGCAGAGCGAAGCGGCGCCAGAGAGGTGTTTCTGGAGGAAGAGCCGAAAGCCGCTGCGATCGGGGCGGGGATGGATATTTTCCAGCCGAGCGGTAACATGGTTGTCGATATTGGCGGGGGAACGACGGATGTCGCGGTATTATCGATGGGCGACGTCGTTACCTCCTCTTCTATTAAGATGGCGGGGGACAAGTTCGACACGGCCATTTCCAAATATATCAAAAATAAGTACAAGCTCCTCATCGGTGAACGCACAAGCGAGGATATCAAAATCAAAATCGGCACGGTTTTCAACGGCCGCCGGGAGTCCATGGATATTCGCGGACGGGACATGGTCTCCGGCCTTCCGATTACCGTTACCATCTATTCCGAAGAAATTCGCGAAGCCCTGATGGAGCCGGTCTCGGCGATTGTAGCTTCTGCAAAATCAGTTCTGGAGAAAACGCCGCCAGAGCTGTCGGCGGACATTATTGACCGCGGCGTCATACTGACGGGTGGCGGAGCCATGCTGCACGGGCTGGACGAGCTGCTCGCGGAGGAGCTCAAAGTGCCTGTTCTCATTGCTGAGGACCCGATGCATTGTGTTGTGAAGGGCACCGGCATTATGCTGGATAACCTGGACAAGGTGACTCGCCGCAAATAGGGATAAACTTTTTAACGAAACTTGTCGATATACGAAGTAGGATTGTCCCTGGAGGTGCTTACCCTTGTTAAGAGGATTGTATACCGCTACAGCGGGAATGATTTCGCAGCAGCGGAAACACGATACGATTACAAACAACGTGGCTAATATGAATACACCTGGGTTTAAACAAAATCAAACTTCGTTGCGCAGTTTCCCGGAGATGCTCATTTCGCTCGTTGGCGGTGAACCCGGCCAGCCGACAAGCAAATCGATCGGACGAATGAACACGGGCGTATTTGCTGAAGAGAATGTCCCGGTATTCATGCAGGGGGATTTGAACGAATCCGGCAACCCGTTTGATTTCGCGCTTATTTCCAATATTCAGGTGGACGGAATCCAGTTTGACGGCAGCGGTAAAGGCGTATCGGCCGATGGTCAGATTGTGTTTCAGCCGCAGTCGTTTTTCTCTGTGCAAAATGCCAATGGCGAGGAGCGTTACACCCGGAACGGGAAATTTACCGTTAACCAGCAGGGCGAGCTGATTACAGGCGAAGGCTATCTCGTGCTGGATGCGAATCGTCAGCCGATTCAACTGATTGACCCGAACACTCAGGCCGGCGAAACCAAAATCCGGGTGAATGAGAACGGCCAGCTGTTCAATGAGGTGAACGGACAAGCGGTGCAAGATGCGGCGGGCAATCCGCAGACGCTTCTTATTTCAATCGTGGACAACCCCGGCCTGCTTGTACGGGAAGGCAATGGCACATACCGTCTGACGGAAGGACAGGCCCGGACGGCCACACAGCAGGATCAGGTGCTTGTGCGTCAAGGCTATTTTGAGCGTTCGAATGTAGATCCGAGTCAATCGATGGTAGATATGATGAGCGCGTCCCGGGCGTATGAAGCGAATCAAAAAGTCATTCAAGCCTACGATAAAAGTCTCCAGCTGGCGGCTAACGAAATAGGCAAAGTATAGACGGAGGTTAACTCATGAACGATTCTCTCATCAATGCATCGGTCTCGCTGAACGGGCTGCAAAACAAGCTGGACGTGCTTGCGCATAACATCGCCAATAGTAATACGATCGGATTTAAACGGAAGAACGCGACGTTTCATGATATTTTCACCAGCACCTTGAATCAGCCGCAAGGCTTTCAACAGCAAGGCCGTATGACCCCGCTCGGACTGACGTATGGCTGGGGAGCCAAGCTGAGCCAGATTCAGGTGGACATGTCCCAAGGAACCCTTAAAAACACGGATAACCCTATGGACTTCGCGATTGAAGGAGAAGCGCTGTTTGAGGTTCAACGTACTGGGGCGGACGGCAATGTCCAGCGCACTTGGACGAAGGACGGGGCCTTTTCCTTCTCGGTTAACCCGGCCAACCCGGAGATGGTATTTTTGACGACCAAGGAAGGCAATTTCGTCATCGATGCGGCATCGAACCAGCCGATTCAAATTCCCAGGAATAACCGGATTCAAGTTGATGCGGACGGTAACGTAATGGCTTATAATGAAATCAACCGTGACGAACCGCCGACAGCGGCAGGAAGTCTGAAGCTGATGCATATTATTCGTCCTCAGCTCCTGGATCAGGTCGGAGAAAAACTGTTTGCTTTGCAGAACGGAGTAAATGAAGCCGATGCGCTGACACAGGTCGCCGGACAGGTTGATTTGCCTCAGATTTCCGTGCGCCAGGGTTTTTTGGAGCAATCGAACGCGATTCTGGCCAATGAGATGACGGACCTCATCACAACGCAGCGGGCGTACCAGATGAACGCGCGGGCGATTACGTCGGCAGATATGATGATGGGTATTGCGAATAATCTTCGAGCATAGCCCGTCAGTGATTGGAGGATGCCGCTGATGAGTGAGCAACCAAGAAGCCATCCCTGGCCGCAGGATGAAGCAGCGCCTGCCGCCGCCGCTAAGGAGAAACCGGCCCGCGGCAAACCAAAGCAGCATGCGGCATTTACGATTTTAAAAGTGATAGGTCTTCCTCTCTTGTGCCTATTGGCCGGCGTGACAGGACTACTGGTCGGGTATGTATATTTAGGCCGTCAGGAACCGCACGAAGTGTTCAGCTGGAGTACATGGAAGCATTTGTATGACCTGGTATTTGCGGATAGCTAGACTCCCCGGCGACGGGGAGTTTTTTTTTTCAAACAAGAACGTTATAATGGATGGGTGATGAGTCCGCTTGGGTGATTCGCCCATGGGACAGATAGCCAGCGCCTCGCTGCATAGAGGGGGAGCACAGTCAAGGTGAATGTACCTATCGCTTTAACATTGGGCCGGTTTGTGTTAATTCCAGTGTACATCCTTATCTTTTATCTGAATCATCCGCTTGCCGCTTTGTTTGTGGTCGTATTGGCTGGGGTGACAGACGTGCTGGATGGCTATTTGGCACGCAAGTATAACCAGGTCACTGCACTGGGCACGATGCTGGACCCTTTGGCCGATAAGCTGATGATGATTACGGTTATTGTGTCACTGCTGGTAACCAAGCTGATTTCGTGGCAAGCGGCCGCTGTGTTTTTTATCCGGGATATTAGCCTGATTGCAGGCTCTGCCTTTTTTCATTTTCGGGGCAAACGGACTGTGCCGGCCAATTGGATGGGCAAGCTGACGACAGTTCTCGTTTATGCGGCATTCGCGCTTATTTTTTTCCGGGCTCCGTATGCGGAGTTGTTTCTCTGGCTGGCCATTGCTTTTTCTATCCTGACGACCCTGAGCTATATGATGATGTTTAAGGCTATGAACCGGTCCGACCAGACAAGCCGCAATATGTGAAAAAAGAGCATCGCCTTACGGCCGCTTCAGGACCAGAAGTACGATGCTCTCTTATATCAACCTTCATTCCTGCAGGCATGAAGGGACATTACTAGTGTAAGTTGGACAGGAAGCTTTTATACAGTATTACAGAGGGGAGCTTAAAAATTTTATGTTGGATATCAATCAAATTCAAGAAATTATTCCGCACCGCCCGCCGTTTCTGCTTGTTGACCGTATCTTGGAGGTTGAAGAGGGCGTCCGCGCGGTAGGGATTAAGAATGTAACGATGAATGAGCCTTTTTTTGTCGGCCATTTTCCAGGTGCGCCGGTTATGCCGGGTGTGCTGATTATTGAGGCGCTGGCTCAGGTTGGCGCAGTTGCTATTCTGAAGGTAGAGGCAAACCGGGGCAAGCTGGCTTTTTTTGCCAGCATGGATGAAGTCCGTTTCCGGGGGCAAGTGTTTCCGGGAGATACCCTGCGCCTTGAGGTGGAAATCACCCGCCTGAAAGGGAAATTCGGTAAGGGCAGCGCTGTGGCCAAAGTCGGGGATGAGGTTGTGGCCGAGGGTCAAATTATGTTTGCGCTTTCTGACAAAAGCTAGTCTGCGTCCCAGAAAAGGAAGCCCATGATATAAAAAATGAAGGGATGAGTGGGATATGGCACAAACGACAGCACAAGCAGAATATCAAGCATGGTTAGAGGATATTAACATGGATGCTGAGACAAAGGCGGAGCTAGCCGGTCTTCAAGGACAGACTGCCGAAATCGAAGAGCGGTTTTATCGCGATTTGGAATTCGGCACAGGCGGCTTGCGGGGAGTAATAGGCGCCGGCACAAACCGTATTAACCGGTATACTGTAGCCCGGGCCACACAAGGGCTGGCTGAGTTTATTGTTGCAAGCGGCAATCAGCGCCCATCCGCTGTCATCGCCTACGATTCTCGAAATCAGTCGCCGGAGCTTGCGCTTGAAACGGCGCTGGTGCTTGCTGGAAACGGGGTTAAAGCATACTTGTTCGAGTCGCTGCGGCCAACTCCCGAGCTGTCGTTTGCTGTACGTCACTTCAAATCCGATGCAGGGGTCGTAATCACGGCGAGTCACAACCCGCCGGAATATAACGGCTACAAAGCCTACGGCTCCGATGGAGGACAGCTTGTTCCAGCTGACGCCGAACAGGTCATCGCCCGTGTTAATGCGATTGATTCATTTTCCAAGATTAAGCGGCTTAGCCGGGAGGAAGCGGAACAGAACGGCCTTCTGGTGCGGATTGGTGCTGAAATAGATGAAGCCTACATTCAAGCTGTTGCTTCTGTAAGCCGTAATCCTGAAGTTGTACGGTCTGTGAGCGGAGATTTCAAAATTGTGTACACTCCGTTACATGGCGCAGGGAATCTTCCGGTACGACGCGCTTTGGAGCGAATCGGGTTCACCCAGATAAGCGTAGTCGCCGAACAAGAGCTTCCCGATGCCAACTTTTCTACGGTGAAGTCACCCAACCCGGAAGAGCGCGAGGCATTTGCGCTGGCTATTGAAGCTGCCAAACAGCAGCAGGCGGACATTATTATCGGGACTGACCCCGATTGCGATCGTATGGGCGCTGTTGTCAAAAATGCCCAAGGTGAGTATGTTGTGTTAACCGGCAACCAATCGGGAGCCATTATGGTCAACTATTTGCTGGAGAGCATGAAGCAACAGGGCGATTTGCCGGCAAACGCCGCGGTAATCAAAACCATTGTGACCAGCGAGATGGGCGCCGTCATTGCCCGCCATTATGGAGCTGCCGTTTTGAACACCTTGACCGGTTTTAAATATATCGGCGAGAAAATGACCCAATTTGAACAAAGCGGGCAGCATACGTTTGTATTCGGTTATGAGGAAAGCTATGGATATTTGGCCGGAACACACGCCCGGGATAAGGATGCGGTTGTTGCGTCCATGCTGATTTGCGAGGCGGCGGCTTATTATAAGAGTCAGGGAAAAACGTTGTACGAAGTGCTGCAGGAGCTGTATGCCCGGTTCGGCACCTTCCTGGAGCGGCTGGAATCGCGGACACTTAAGGGCAAGGACGGCGTGTCTCAAATTGCCTCGATTATGGATTCGTGGAGAAGCGCTCCGCCTAGCGATCTGAATGGCATCGCTGTGGAAGCGGTCCAGGACTATTCTCAAGGGCTTGACGGCTTGCCGAAAGAAAATGTGCTCAAATATACGCTCGCTGACGGTTCCTGGTTCTGCCTGCGTCCGTCCGGAACCGAGCCGAAGATAAAAGTATATTTTGCCGTCCAAGGTGCGTCGGAGCAGGATGCGGAACAAAAAGTGCAGCGCTTGGTCCAATCCGTCATGACAAGGGTCGACAATCACGAATAGGAGTGGGAGCAAGTGCTTCAATGGCTGGAACGTATGAACAGCAAGAGCGGGAAATGGCTATGGACATTGGTAATCATCGGTGTGCTGGCTGCGATTCCTCTAGTTTGGCAGCGGGTGCAGACAGAACAGTCTGCCCCTGCGGTAGAGGTCGTATTTGACTATCGTGATTTGGTGGAAGCATCCGCCTACCAGGGGAATCCGGAGCTCTATCTTCAAAATCACCTGAAAAAAATGAAATCGGCCGGCATTACCAGCATGTCTCTCTACGAAAGTACACTGGATGAGTTTAAGCTGAGCCGCCGGATTCAGATGTTCAACGCGTCTGAAGTCTCGATTCTGACGGGCAAGCTGAAATCGGCCAATGAGAACTTTACCTATTTGCTATTTACGTCACAGGAAGCACAGGATAAGCTGCAGCCTTTGATTGAGCAGACATTCCGCGATCGTCTTCGTGTAAACGTAACGCCATGGACGCTGAATAATTCTAACGGCCTTATCATTGAAATGGCGCCGGAAGAGGCTGTGATGAAGCCGATGCTTCCAGATCCGATCACGATGGATCTGCTGAAGAAGGAGGGCTTCCATATCGTGGCCCGCCTGTCCAACCGGATACAACCGTTCTCGGCCGCTGCGCTGGAGCCGATGCTGGCTGAGCTGAAGCAGCGCGGAGTCAAGACCATTTTGTTCGACGGTACAGCGGTAACCGGATTTGATCTGGACAGCAAAAAATCCGAAGTGGTTAAAACAGCGGAGCTTTTCAAAAAATATGGAATGCATATCGCTTTTATTGAAATGCAGAAGCTGCCGCAGGGCGGATTCAACCAGCTGGCATCGCTGCTGAATTATCAGGTGATTCGTCTTCATTCCGTAACGGAGCGGGATGCGAATCTGGAACCGGACAAAATCATTGACCGGCTGGAGCTGGCCGTGACAGATCGCGGAATCCGCATGCTGTTCCTGAATACAAGAATTGCAAAGGATTCCGATAAAGGTGTTCTCAATGACTACATGGATAATTACTACAAATCCTTGGAGGGACCTTCCGGAGCGATTGCCAAAATCACAGCGGCCGGTCATCCCATTGGGCAGGCAGAGCCTTTCGTGAATCATTTTAACCCGGTATTGCGGTATTTGAAGCCATTGGTTATGTTGGGCAGCATGGCTATAATCGCCTTGTTTGCGGGGCTTTATTTCCGCCGTATTCAGCTGCCGCTGTTCCTGATTGGCATTGTTGGTTCGGCAGGCCTGTATGTGCTGAAGCCAGCTTTGGTTCTGCAGGCAATCGCGCTCGGCGCTTCCATCAGTGCGCCGACAGTCGGGCTGATTCTTGTTATTCACTGGCTGCGCCGGTTGCGAGAGGACCGGAATACAGCTTCTACCGGAGCCAAGATTAGTCTTGCTCTGACCGGGTTTGTCCGTTCGCTTGTGATTTCACTGATTGGCAGTGCTTTTGTAATCGGACTGTTAAACGGAATGACATATAATTTGGGACTGGAGCAGTTCCGCGGTGTCAATCTGCTGTATTTCCTGCCTATCGCTTTGGTGGGAATCTATGTGCTGTTCTTTGATGAGGCGGTCAATCTGAAGGAATCCTGGGGACGCCTTGTGGGGATTCTTCGTGCCAAAATCAACATCCTTTGGATTGTCATAGCGGGTGTTGCCGTGGCGGGCTTGTGGTACTACTTATCCCGTACAGGCAATGAAGGACAGGCATCGGATTATGAGAAACTATTCCGTACCCTCCTGGAGAATACGCTTGGCGTCCGGCCAAGAACAAAGGAGCTTCTGGCTCATCCACTCATGCTGCTGGGCATTTACCTGGCGATGATGTCGCGTCATGCACGGTATTTATTGCCGCTGGGTGTAATCGGGCAGCTTTCGATCGTCGGCACCTTCGCCCACCTGCATACGCCGTTTGTCATCTCGCTGCTGCGGATTACTTACGGTGTTGTAATTGGGCTAGTGCTCGGGCTGCTGCTGATTGCAGTGTGGAATTTGGCGGCAAGGAGTGGGAAACGATGGCTGCGACTGCAAAGAAAATAGTTATTTCCGGCTACTACGGCTTCAATAACAGCGGCGATGAAGCGGTGCTTCAATCCATATTGCTTGCGCTGGCCGAGCAAGGGGCGAGAGCAGGACTGGACATTGAACCGATTGTACTTTCGGTCAATCCCGATCTGACCTCCCGGATGTACGGCGTCCGTTCCGTGCATCGGATGAAGCTTCAACAGGTTGCAGCCGCAATTCGGGAGAGTGACGGACTTATCAGCGGCGGCGGAAGCTTGCTTCAGGACGCAACCGGAAAGCTGACGATTCCGTATTATCTGGGCATCATTAAGCTTGCACAGCTGTTCGGGAAGCCGACGTTCATTTATTCCCAAGGCATCGGGCCGGTGCATAGCCGTCTTTTTTATCCAGCCATTCAGCATGTGTTCCGGCGCAGCAGCTATGTGTCTGTCCGGGACACGGAATCAGCCGAGTTGTTGGCCAAAATGGGGCTGGGCCTCGAGAGGATGGAGGTCGTTCCTGATCCGGTTATGGGTCTTCCCCGAAGAGCACCCGCCGGGGCCGGCGGACTGCAGCAAAAGCCGGCTACGTCCGAGCCCGTAGTCGGCATTTCGGTGCGTTTCTGGAACGAGAACCGTTCGGAGCTTCGGGCGCTTGCTGTCGCGCTGCAGCAGCTGAATGAAAAGAAGCCGGTGCGATTGAGATTTTTGCCGTTTCATCAGCCATCGGATGCGGAGGCTTCCCGGGTAGTTATAGAACATCTTCCTGCGGATCTGAAGTCCAAATCCGAGGTCGCGGACGGGCTTGATCATCCGCAGGACATGCTGTCGGCCGTCAGCGAATGCGACTTGTTAATCGGCATGAGGCTGCACTCTTTAATTTATGCGGCCTCGCAGCAGGTCCCGCTAGTAGGGATTTCTTACGACCCGAAAATCGATCAATTTTTGAACCGGCTTGCTATGCGTGCGGCAGCAAGCACGGAATCCTTTGATTCGGTTCGTGTTGCCGAAGAAGCAGCCCGGCTTCTGAATGACCGGGAGCGGTGGATTCAGGACAAAGCGTCCGTTATTGGGAAGCTTCAGCAGCAGGCGCAGCAGCCTGCCCAGCATATCGCCGCATTTTTTCGTCGAGAAGGGTGACATCCATGAAAGACCATATTCCGTATGTATCGATTTTTGGCGTTCCGGTGTCCAAATGGAGCATGAAAGATACTGTAGCTTATTTGACCGAGGTAATTGAGCGGAGAACAGAGCCTCATCAAGTTATAACGGTTAACCCGATTCAGGTCATGGCCGCTCTGGATGCCCCGGCGCTTATGGACATGATGAACCGGGCTGAACTGATTGTTCCGGATGGCACGGGTGTTGTATGGGCCGCGGGCTATGTAAGCAACCCGGTGACCGAGCGCGTGACCGGCATTGATTTGATTCATAACCTGCTGAAGACGGGGGAGGCTAGGCGCTGGAAGGTATATCTGCTTGGCGCTTCTCCCGAGATTATCGCTGAGGCCGGCAGAAGGCTGGAAGCCCAGTATCCGCTGATTCAATGGGTGGGCCGCCGGGACGGCTATTTCTCGGAAGAGCTGGATCAGCAGGTTATTGCGGATATTGCACAAGCCGCCCCGGATATTCTGCTAGTGGGCAGATCTGCCGATAAGCAGGAGCCGTGGATAGACCGGTACAAGCAGCGGCTGCAGGTTCCCGTGATGATGGGTGTCGGAGGAAGCTTTGACGTGATCTCTGGCAAGCTCAAGCGCGCTCCGAAATTGTTCCAGAAGCTTCGTCTGGAATGGTTTTACCGGCTTATTCAGGAACCATGGCGCTACAAAAGAATGCTTACGCTGCCGATTTTTGCGATGAAAGTGATTCGTGAAAAAGAGAATGTCCAGAAAAGGCCTGCAAACTCGTAGAAAAGGCCGAATTCCGTCCTTTTTCCTGAAAATCGGCTGTGGAGTTTCCACAGATTAAAGAGTATAATGGCAATGTTATGCGTAATGGTATAGAGATCATGGGGGAGTTGAACAATACAGATGATGTATCTGTATGCAATCGGATTTGCCGCTGCAGTGGTGCTGGCAATCGTGCTGACACCGGTCGTCAAGAGAGTTGCTTTTTGGGTAGGAGCTGTTGATGCACCGAATCACCGTAAGGTACATACGCGCATTATGCCCCGCCTTGGAGGATTAGCTATTTTTCTTGCGTTTATTGGTGCCTTTTTTGCCGTTGCTCCGGCCTTTGCCGAATTGAATGAGGAAGTTGTTACCGGGCTTCTCATTGGCGGAGCCATCGTCGTCCTGGTCGGTGCGTTGGATGATAGGTATCAGCTGTCGCCCAAATGGAAGCTGCTGGGCCAAATTATCGCCGCATCTGTTGTGGTGTACTGCGGGGTTCAAATTGACCTTGTTAATCTTCCGTTCGGGGATTCTACCGTAGACATGGGCTGGCTCAGCATCCCGCTCACCATATTCTGGATTGTTGGTGTCACCAATGCCATCAATTTGATTGATGGCCTCGATGGGCTTGCTGCGGGGGTTTCGGCGATTGCTACAGCGACTATCATGGTGATGGCGCTAATTATGGGGAATATCACGGTCGTTATTTTGAGCGCGCTGCTGCTAGGCAGTATTGTCGGCTTCCTTTTTTATAATTTTCATCCGGCCAAAATCTTTATGGGTGACTCCGGGGCATTGTTTCTCGGTTTTAGCTTAGCCACCTTATCGATCCTTGGATTTAAGCAGGCCACGCTGGTATCGTTTATTGTTCCAATTGTAATGCTTGGTGTACCGCTTTCGGATACGTTCTTCGCGATTGTACGCCGGATAGTCAATAAAACACCAATCTCTGTAGCTGATAAAAGCCACCTTCATCATTGCCTGCTCCAGCTCGGCTTCAGCCATCGTAAAACGGTGCTCGTGATTTACGGTATTGCTCTTGTTTTTGGAGCAAGTGCGGTTTTGCTATCCCAAGCGACACTATGGGTAACGATTACTTTGATCGCCGTATTGCTTCTTGTTCTTCAGCTCGGCGCGGAAGCTATCGGGATTGTCGGCCAAACCCGCCGTCCGGTGTTAAACCTTCTGGATCGGTTCCGAAGCAAAACGGGAGAGCGTTCCGTCTCCAAATAAGGATTAATCCTATCGGCCCTTTGGGCCGATTTTTTTTGTTTAAAAGAAGAATTAAAACCGCGTATCACGTCCTGCGCCGCGGCTATTTTTAAATGATCAGGAAGGTCGTACAAGGAAAGGGGTGAATGGAGAATATAAATACCAATTTCTGTCGTTAATTTAATATCGCCCCTAAATTTTCGACGAGATTTGACCGATAACAACAGTACATAAAACTTTTTTTCTACGAAAGCGTCTAAATCTGTAGAAAATGAACATCTACATAAGGAGGAACTAAAGTTGAAGAGCTTTTTTACCAAATGGCTAAGCCTGTCTATTGCTCTGACCATGGTGATGGCTTTAATCGTGCCGCTTGCTCCAGCACTTGCAGCGACACGCATTCAAATCACGAGTCTGGGCACAGAAGCTTCCCCAAGCCGCTTTACAAGTAATCCGATTACCATTGAAGCGGATATTGAAGGGATTAGCGACGATGCAATCAGCAGCATTTATTATGAGATTGAGAACGTAAACACGGGTGATGTGGTAACGGAAAAGGCCAACAAAGCTCAGTCTGTTTCAACTTATGAAATTCAGTTTGAAAACGTCAATTTAGTCGAAGGCTTAAACAAGGTGACACTGAAGTATGGATCGGGCAGTTCCGTCGTTTCATCCGCTCCGGGCTACGCTTACTTTACACCGACCACCAATATCCTCAACCTGAAGTTTAATGACGAGGATTTTGTGGGCAATGCCCTGCGTTTGTATCCGGGTTCATCGCCGTACACCAACCATGAAATCAGCGGTACTTCGCCGAACGCTTCTGAAGTTGAAGCCTATGTTGAAGGCCAGGGCGGCCCGATTGAGGGCATTTTGAGCAGCTCTAAGAAATTCAGCTTCGTTGCTAACAGTACCCGGGGATCGGATATTACGTTTACTCCCGGTGATAACGAATTAACGTTAGTCGCACGAAACGGCTCCAATCGATATCAGACGAAGCGCAGCTTTGTATATGATAACGGAACTGCTTTCGCCTACAATGCTTATGGTATTGAAAGCGGATCGACTGCTGCTGCTAAAAAGCTGCTAAACAAGCCGGTAATCGAGAGCAGCAATATTGTTCTTACAACCAAATTGAAAAATAATGTTTACTCCGTATCGGGGTCTACAGTTACTTATGCGGTATACTACCAATATGCGGATGTATTTGTGAACAACAAGCTGGTAGACCAGATTAATTTTTTTGCATTGCCTTCTAATGTAGTTTTAGATGCAGCTTCAAGTCAAACCGGTGTTTACGATGTATATAACTACACACAAACCATTGATATTTCCGACACAGGTACAACGAAGAATAAAACAATCAGCTTTTATTTCCATAACGGGACTACAGGAACAGGAAATACAATTCCGGATAGCAGCAAAGCGACTTCCTCTTACAGCTTTGTTTATGAAAATCCGACAGAGGCTTACATCGCTTATACCAAACGCGATTTAGGCAGCGGAATCGAAGTAAAGCTTGACGACTCCAGCCAGTCTGAAATTAATGAGCTGCCGGCCACACTGAAAGTATATGCCAATACCAATACACAATGGATTTCCGCTGTAGCTGGTTCGTATACTCTGAGCTGTGACCCGGATTGCACCACCTATGATTCAACTTCTGTATCAGGCTACCATATTTTTACCGTTAATGTAGAAGGCTTGCCTGATGGCTATACAACCCTGACATTAACACCATCTAAGGACAGCACGGGTGCTTCACCAAACCTGGAAGGCATCATGGAATACGATTTGCTTATTACTGCGGCCCCCTATGTCATTCTGAACAACGTATACAACGGGTTGATTATCAAAAATCCAACGGACATTTATTGTGACAACCCAACTGTTGTATGTATACAGGGCCGGGTAGTTAACCTGCCTTCGACGGAATATGAAAATATCGAGGTTTATGTTAATTCCCAAACGTACAAGCTCCAAGATACGGCAGCAGGGACGAGCTATATAGATTCCAATGGCGTCTTTAAATTGCCTTTGGGCGATGCAACAACCAATCCGCTGACTGCGAATAAAAATACAATCCGGATTGTAATGAAGCTTAACGGTCAAGTCGTGTCGGAAGCCAGCTACAGTGTATTCTGGTTTTCAGAGGATGTACCGCAATTTAACAGCGTTGTGCCTGTAGATGATGCGGATGATCCGAAATTTATCGAGGCTACCAATTCGGCTGACGACAAGTACTCGACACAGCAGGAAACGGTTCGTTTTACAGGTTCTATTTCCAACATTGGAACCGGGTTAAAGGTCAATGTCACTGTTCATAAAGGAGATGGCACAACAGAAACCGCAGAGGTTTCTACCGCTCAGAACAGTACGACTCAAACAGCGACGTTTACAACTTCTGCTTATGACCTTACCGTTGGTTCCACGGTATTTGATTTTGAGGTTGTAAATTCCACCGGAATTTCTGTGATTAAATCCATCACCATTGCTCGTGAGAATGTCCCGTACGTCATTGTATCACCAGCTACATTCACGAATAACAAAGGTGTCACGCAAACCAATATTAATAGTAACTTTGTCACCATTGTGATCAAGGCTGACGATGCGACGTCCGTATCGTTCGGCAAAAATGCGGCGACCTATGATAAGACAGCCGAAACTTTCTCTTATGAAGCGACAGGCCTGAAAAAAGGAGAAAATAAGCTTAGCTTTACAGTCGTACGAGGAACAGAGGAGTTGAAAGGAACGCTTGTGGTGTTTAATGCATACACCATGGTCGTAGGCGCGCAGTATAAGGCAGAGCTTGCGAGCAAGATGAGCGTTTTCGACGGCGAGGTTGTATTATCATTCCCTAAAGATACAAAGCTGATGCGTAATGAGCTTCTGGCTGACAACCAGTACATTACCTCTAACCGCAAGCTGTTGTTCGGCATTGCAGACAACACCGATGGCAAGCTGGCAAGAACAGAATCATCAGGAAGCGGCTCGACTTATTTGGAGGACGATACAGGGCGCTTTAAGCCGGCGGGTAAGCTGTACTGGATTGATGCGGGCACCATTTCCGAAAATGCCTCCGATTTGAAAAATGCGCTTACCGGCTCGGGCGTTTCACCTTACTATGAGGACGACAGCATCGTAAACCGTTTCTATCAGCGCAAAGTGGAGGATCTGGTTGTTCCGACGAAGCGCGGCGAGCTGACATTGGCTTTTGACTCCAGCATCCGAAATGAAGGCTGGAAGTACTTAACCGTATTCCGTTTTGATTATGAGGATCTGGAATGGAGAAATGTTGGCGGTGTAGTGGATACCAACAAGAACACCATTAAGGTGCCGTTCGATCAGTTCGGCTATTATCAAGTCATGTACATGGATAACAGCTTTGATGATGTGACCAGCAGCTGGGCAAGGGATGCGCTGGATATCATGTACTCTAAAGGGATTATGAAGAACAAAACGCAGTCTCGCTTTGTTCCGAATGACGCGATTTCCCGTGGTGAATTCGCCAGCCTGCTCGTGGATATTTTTGATATTCCGCTTGTAAACAAAAATACGGAAAAAGACGATGACGAAGACACGTTCGTTGACGTGCCGTCTACCAGCAGATATTCGAATAAGCTGTACGATTATGAGCATATTGAAGCTGCTGCACGGGCCGGTATTATCCGCGGCACGATGGATGGACGCTTCCGTCCAGACGACACGATCACTAGACAGGATGCATCGCTCATGATTGCGCGTGCCAACGAGCTGAAATTGAGCTCTGATGCGACCAAAACAGAGGCGGCGCTTATCAAGCTGTTTACAGATGCCAAGTCGATTGATTCTTATGCAATGCCTGCTGTAGAGGCCGTTGTGAAGGCGGGGTACCTTGAAGGCCAAGAGAATGTATTGCTGGAGGGTCAAACGACGGTAACGTACCGCTTTGACCCGCTGGAATCCATGACACGCGCTCAAGCGGGCACCATTGCCCTGCGTGTAATGAAACAGCAGAAGAAAATCCCGAAATGATCATGAACGGAGTGCCGGCTGATGCCGGCGCTCTTTTTTTGTGAGTTATAGAATGCAAAATCAAAAAGCGGCTGGCAGTTGAATTCATCAAGTCAATAATGAACGGCAGCTTCAATTTTTACCCCGGTGAAGACGGGCGCACGCAGTTTAAATGTTTCAATTAGCTTGGAAAATCTTTAACAATGACTCCGGGCATAATTCAAGCTATACTGATTCTTGTAAGGCGATGATATACGAAATGATATACAGAGGGGATGCCGACCAGAGTTGAGAAAGTGACAAAATGCGTTTAGAAAAAAAAGAAAAACTTTTTTCGATTCAGCGCAACTTTTTTTTAACCCCTGCGTTTAATACAATGAGCAAAAGGTTAAGAGATAAAACGATGGATAAATTTCTCAAAATTATCTCTTTACGCTGAGAATCGCGCATTGTATAATGTTAAAGGGTATCTACCTATCGGCTTAGTGCTATTCTCCGTTTACTAGTTTCTGCAGGCCATGCCGCAGACTTTCATTTATCGTTTATAACGCTCAACTCTGGGAAGGGGGTGAATCGGCAAATGAGAGACACGAGCTCACATTTAAGCACAAAAGACTCTCAACAACTGAAACAAAATCAAGGAGGAGAAAAAAAGGTTATGAAGAAAAGTTTATCCGTAGTTTTAGCAGCTTCCTTGGCAATGTCTTCGATGTCCGCTATCGCGCTGGCAGCTGAAGATACTGCTACTACAACATCCACTGCTGCATCTACAGCACAAGAGAAATTTGATGCTCTGAGAGCAGCGGGCATCTTTGACGGTCTGGAAGACGGCACAGCTGGTCTTGACCAAAACATGACTCGCGCACAATTCGCGAAAATCATCGTTAAATTGAAAGAGCTGACTGAAGATGAGTCCGGCGCTTCTGTATATAAAGATCTTGACGGTGCAGGCTGGGCAACTGGCTACATCGGCGCAGTAACAAAAGCAAAATACTTTGACGGCGTAGAAGCTGGCAAATTCGACCCATCGGGTAACGTAACTGCTGAGCAAATGGCAACTGTACTTGCTCGCGTATACAACCTGCAAATCGACGCTAGCGCTTCCGTAACCGGCACTGTATCTGACTGGGCTAAAGGTTATGTAGCATCAGTTGTTAAAGCTGGCCTGTTGTCCGGCGTAACTGATTTCACTGCTCCAGCGAAACGCGAAACTCTGGTTAACTCCACTTACTCTGCATACACTAACCCTCCAGTAGTTATCGCAACTGGTAAAGTTGGCGTAGCTGACCTGAAAGTAACCGGCGCAAAAACATTGACGCTGAAACTGAGCGGCGCGATTGCTGATACTTCCAAAGCGGTTCTGAGTGTAAAACGCGATGGCACAGCTGTTAGCCCGACTGTGAAATGGGCAGATGACAAACAAACTGCTACAATCACTTTCGAAACCAGCATGCCTGAAGCAACTTATGCTGTTACATTGAGCGGCCTTGAAAACCTTGATGCAGACCACGCTTCGAAAGAAGTTTCTGTAGAAGCTGAGAAAGCGACTAAAATCGACTTCGCTACTTCTTCCGAGACTCTTCCGCAATCCGAAGTTCGTGTTGACTTCAAAGTTCTGAACCAATATGGCGAAGACATGAAGAAACCAGCTAGCCAATTCAAAATCCGTACGAACCTGGATGATGAAGATTGGAGCGAAATCGCTGGTGAGTCTGCAATCAAATTGCAGCTGAATGCAACTGATGAAGACTACGATGCAGCAAACCGTAAATGGAAAGGCGACGAGAAATACGATCGCAACTTCCGTGTAAATATCTACATCAATGATGAAGATACAGGCCTTTCCGCTTCCAAAATCTTCACAGTTGGTGACCAACAAATCGTCACTAAACTGGAAGTTGGCGACCTGATGGATCAAGCGGGTAAAGTTGTTGATTCTATCGACATCGAAGAGCTTGGTTACCTCAAAGTTAAAGCTTGGGACCAATATGGCGTTGAAGTCATTGACAGAGATACTTTGAATAAATATGTCTCCGCTTTTGCTGATGTCTCCGGTATTGAATTCGGTGACTACAAAGCATTGGGTAAAAACGCTGATGACTATGCTTTTGACGAAGACGTTGATGGCGATAACTACAAAGATTTCGCTTTCTACGTAACTGATAAAGTGAAAAAAGGTGGAGAGTATACAATCAACTTGTACTCTTCCGGTAACAGCGTATCCAAGAAAATTGTTATCTCTGCAACTGAGAAACCAGCTTCTGTTGAGTTCGGGACAACTTCTCTGGTTCTTGCTGAGAACGATGGTCTTAGCGATGACAGCTCCTCCGCTCTGTACAAGAAATATGTACAGCTCATTCTGAAAAACGCTAACGGCGAAGAATTGAGCAAGGATGATATCGTTACAGCTGCAGAAAAAGGCGATATCAAGGTTGACGTAACCAATGGTTCCGCATTTGATATCAACGACAGCGATTATGATGAAGGTGTTGTAACTAAAGGTCCTTTCAAAGGTTACATCGAGCTGAATGATATCGATGATAAAGGTAGCGCAACGCTGGTTGTTTCCCTGAAAGAGAAGCCTGAAGTTAAAGCACAATTGCGTCTCACTGTTGGTAGCGAGCGTGAAGTGCAAACAATCAAGCTGACCTCCAACAATGGCGACAAAGGTGTTCGAATTGGCGATGCTACTGCTGAAGCTAAATTCAAAGTTAAATTCTTTGATCAATACAGCGAAGAAGCTAAAGATGCACTCTATGCTGGTCACTATGCAGTTAAAGTAACCTTTACAGGTTCGGGTACTGAATCTGATGGAAATGCTTATCTGTCTGGTGCAAGCTACTTCTCTAAATCAACTAATGGTTTGGATCTGAGCGGCGCAGCACTGGGTTCTAGCTCTGTTGTTGACAGTGTGTACTCCTACTACTTTGATTTGGCAGACCTCTTTGACAAAGAGTTGAAAATCAACAACGGTCAAGAAGGCGTAACTTACAAAGTGAAGTATGAGCTCGTAGAAAATAAAAACTACGACGAAGATGCTACTGCTGCTGCTAATAAAGCAGGCGCTTCTTGGAGCAAAATCGCTGAAACAACTAAAACTTATGAAGTTATCAAAGGGAGCAACAAAACTCTTTCCTACACTGCATCCATTGATAAAGCAGTTATGGATGGCGACCGCGTAGCGCTGCAAGACTTGAGTCGTTATCAAACAAGCTCTGGTTTAATTTTGGGCGTGAGCAATGTAAACACTGACGGCGTAACTACTACTTTGGCTGACGATTTGTCGGTTGTGCAGACTGGTTCTGCAACTACAACTACTACATCCTCTGGTAAAGTAATTATCTCTGGTTACGACCACAGAAAAGCGGGTAAAGAAATCAAGATTACCGCTAAAGATGGTAGCGAAACAGTATTGTTGCCAAACGTAATTACTGGTGTTTATTCTAGTAATTCGACTGTCGCTGCTGGTTACGCACTGCGTGAAGCTGATGCTTATAAAACCGATTCGAGTGGCAGTGTAGTAACTGTTAATCGCGGTGTTGCTTCCAGTGATGTAGGTAAAGCATTTGTTTACGGTTTTGATGAAGGTACTGCTAATTTGACAGTTGAGTTCAAAACAACTAAAGGTTCAAGTACTGCATCTATTCCGGTTGTTGTTCTTGACAAGACGACATCGATTAAGGCTATTAATCCTAAGCGGGTCATTCGTGAGTACGCTTCTGCAACTGTTGCTAATAGCTACAAGCTGTGGGATGAGGCAGGATTTGGCGAGTACAAAGCCGTTGATGAGGCGTTTGGTAACGAGTTCTCCAAAGCTAACTTCGATGCTTACTCCGATATTCTCAGCGTACGTTATGTAGTTGTAGAATCTCAAGACGAGTACGATAGCATCGTAATCAATAATGACGGTTCTTATACAATTACTGACAAAACTAGCGATTCTGTTAGCACAGCTAACGGCGGTAGCTTCACAATCAAAGCTGTTGCTCCATCTGGTGCAGAGCTCGTATTTGAACTCGGCTACTAAGATTAACGCAATCATTTATAAAAAGACCCTTCGGGGTCTTTTTATTTTATTTTTTGTTCCCTATAATGGAATTATTCATACATAAAAGGAATGAGACAAACCATGAATTTCAGCAAACCGTTTAAATGGATGGTTGTGTTAGGTGTAGCGATAGCTCTGTTTGGGCTTATCTCCATTACGTCTAGTGCCGATAATAAGACGGTTCCCGGCAGCGCGGACGACCCAATTGTAACCAAAAGCTACTTGGAAGAAGTGCTCAAGCAGATAAATCCCAATTTGGTCATTCAGCAGCCAACAGCTACACCAACGCCCCAGCCAACACCATCAAGCAGCCCGTCTTCAGGAACTGGCCAATCAGGTTCTTCGAATCAGAACACGATTGAAGTGGTCCAGCTGAAGGCCAACCAGATCCTATATGCCGGTTCGGGGACGGAATTTATCGTCCGTACGGGAAAGACCATACTGGTCAGCAGTGATGAGAATGGTGTTCCGGATGTAACGGTTGGCAAGGATATTGCGCCCAACGGTGTGATCGAGAACAATCATTTGCTCATTTTCCCGAGAGAAGGCCGCGGCATCAAGCCGGATCCTAAGTCGACGTCGGAGATTTATGTGATGGTCAAAGGGTCTTATCTGCTTGCTGATAACAAGTAGTCCGGATTCATTTCGCATTACCAAAATGAGCATTGTCAATTCATCAACATTTTACCCCGTTTGACAACAACTTATTCGTGTCAGAGCAGGCAAACCGGAAACAATAACGGTACACACCAAGAAAGGGGTGCCTGAAAATGGCCAGAAACAAAAAGGTTGTACCTGCGTGCAAATCGGTATTGGATCAAATGAAGTATGAGATCGCCGCGGAGCTTGGACTACCTGTTGGTGCCGGAGGGCTTCAAAATGTACAAAGCGAGTTCGCAACAGAGCTGGGCGCTATTCCTTCTCATCAAATGAAAGAAGATTATTGGGGCCACTTGGCCAGCAGAGATGCGGGCGCAGTAGGCGGAGAAATTACGAAACGCTTGGTACAGACGGCAGAACAAACGCTATTTTCTTTATAATTTTATGTAAATAGGCCTGAATGTAATTGACACTAACCGACAAATGGGATAAGATAAATAGCTGAAGGTTTCGTATTGCAGCCTTTTCCTCGCGGAAAAGGTTCATTTTTTTACCTAAATATTTTATATCCACCATCATAAATCTTGATTCAGCTGCTTTAAGTGCTTAGATTTATCTGAAGGTTTCGTAATGCGGACTAATTCAGAAGATGCTGGTATAGAATTGCGGATTGGTGATTTGTTCTTATGGAGTTCGTTTTTTCCAGAAGCACAACGTAATCCGACCCATACTTGATTGGTAATATTATTCCAGGGTAGATCGCAGCTATCTGCACTGCTCGCGGTGGAAATTTTTATGTAATTATGACAAGACTTTTGTCGAAGCCGTTTTATGGGATGATGTTTTAATTAAAATTCAACTTATACAGGAGGTCGATATTTATGGCGCTTGCGCGCGGTCGACGTTTATTCACATCAGAGTCCGTTACCGAAGGACATCCTGATAAAATTTGTGACCAGATCTCTGATGCGGTTCTGGATGCTTTTCTAGCTAACGATCCGAATGCTCGGGTAGCCTGCGAGGTTTCCGTTGCAACTGGTCTCGTTCTGGTTATTGGTGAAATCAGCAGCCGTTCGGAGTATGTTGATATTCCGGCAATCGTAAGAAAGACAATTAAAGAAATCGGATATACACGTGCAAAATACGGCTTTGATGCTTCGACCTGCGCCGTTCTGACTTCTTTGAACGAGCAATCGCCTGATATCGCACAAGGTGTAAACCAGGCTCTGGAAGCTCGGGAAGGCAGCATGAATGATGACCAGATCGAGGCGATTGGCGCTGGCGACCAAGGTCTGATGTTCGGTTTTGCAACAAACGAGACTCCTGAACTGATGCCGCTTCCGATTGCCTTGGCTCACCGTTTGGCCCGCCGTTTGTCGGAGGTTCGCAAGAACGGTACGCTGCCTTACCTGCGTCCGGATGGCAAAACGCAAGTTACGATCGAGTACGAAGGTGACAAGCCGGTTCGTGTGGATGCGATTGTCGTATCTACACAGCATGCAGAAGATGTAACTTTGGAGCAAATCCAACGCGACATTAAAGAGCATGTTATTGCACCTGTAGTTCCTGTTGAATTCCTGGACGAAAATACAAATTACTTCATTAACCCAACGGGCCGTTTCGTAATCGGCGGACCACAAGGGGATGCCGGTTTGACCGGACGTAAAATCATTGTTGATACTTATGGCGGTTATGCACGCCATGGCGGCGGTGCATTCTCCGGCAAGGACCCGACAAAAGTAGACCGTTCCGCGGCATATGCAGCACGCTATGTGGCTAAAAACATTATTGCAGCAGGTCTTGCGGATAAATGCGAAATTCAGCTTGCTTATGCAATCGGTGTAGCGCGTCCAGTCTCTATTTCTGTAGATACCTACGGTACCGGTAAAGTCAGCGAGGAGAAGCTGGTTGAAGTGATTAAAAACAATTTCGACCTTCGTCCTGCAGGCATTATCAAGGAATTGGATTTGCGTAAGCCGATTTATCGCCAAACGGCTGCCTACGGTCATTTTGGCCGCACGGATATCGATCTGCCATGGGAGCGTACAGACAAGGCGGAGAAGCTGAAAGCTGACGCACTCAACTAATATAGTATAGATATTATATTCTCAGGGCAGCTGAGCTGTACGCGGCAAGGAGGCAGTACAGGCTGACGGAGCTTGTGTCTGTGAGCAGTCTTTCATAGAACATATGCGCCGTCTCAAGCAAAGCCATTGATAATGGAGTCTAAATAAGATGAACCTCTGACGCCACGAAAGTGAAGTGGTGTTGGAGGTTCATTTTGGTTTGCAGGCACAAGAATTGTGCCTGAGCTTTTTTTCGCACCGCGGGCAGCTCCCGGCTCGCGGTGTTTCGCTGCAGGACGGCGTTCAGTTGACCACATGGCAGGCGCAGTCAGGCCGACTATCTGGCTGATATCGCGTTGTTAACAAATTGTAACGTAACTTTTCTCTAGGTTCCAGAGTCTATAATAGTAGCCTCATGTAAGAGATTGCTAGAACTAGATTTATGGATTTGGAGAGGAGTTATATCAACAGGATGAAGAAGTGGATGGCAGCAGTTGCAATAAGCACATTAATCGTTCAGGCAGGAACCGTCGTATGGGTGCCCCAGACAGGCTATGCCGCGACCGCGGCGGCTTCGTCGATGACATTGATCAAAGAAACGCCGATTACCTCGGGCGCGATTTTGAAGGATTACAGCTGGTCGTTTGAACGCAATAAGAAGCCGGTTCAGGTCCAAGCTCACGTCATACAGGTGGACCTTCAGAATCCCTTAGTGAAGCTGGACACAATTGCCGGTACAGGGCAGCAATACACCAAAAGGCAGACAGCACTCGGGATGGCCAATGAGAACGGCGCTGTCGCCGCAACGAATGGGGATTTCTACAATATGCAGGCCGAGGGCGTACCCATGGGGCCCCAGGTGATAGATGGAAAGCTGACCGCAACGCCTTCGGTGGGCTTGAACGGGTTTTACAGCTTTGGGCTTACGAAAGAGAATAAACCGGTCATTGATTTGTTCTCGTACGAGGGAACAGTCAAGACGGCGGATGGAGCAACGTTCCCGCTGGGTGGTATCAACAAAACGTACTACTGGACGGAGCCGGATGGCACGCACACACATAAAGACGGTTTGTTTATGTACACGGATAAGTGGGGTCAGGTGGATCGTTCTAACGATGGGGTCAGCTATCCCACAGAAGTGCTTGTCCAAAACGGTGTTATCGTGAAGGTAGCTCCAGGCGATATTATCGATATGATTGCTCCCAAAGACGGTTACATTCTCCGGGCCGCGGGGAAAGCCGATGAGTTCGTGCGGGCGCATATGAAGGAAGGCGACAAGCTCATTGCAGATTATCGTGTGTTTGCGCTCGATAACGCCGATAAGTATGATGTCAGTACATTTAATACCATGATTGGCGGGCATACCATTCTTGTGGATCAAGGGCAGCCTGCCGAATTTTCCCGAAATACGAGCGAGATTTCCGGGGGTTCAGCAGTGGCTAGGACGGCGATCGGGTATACGAAGGATGAGCGGTATGTATATGTAATTACAGTTGATAAAAATTCGACCAGCACCGGGGTGACCTTGGCCGAGCTGCAGCAGCTGATGATAAAGCTGGATACCTGGAAAGGGATGAATCTGGATGGCGGCGGATCGACGGAAATGGCGGTACGCCCGTTAGGCGAGTTCGCGACACAATGGGTAAGCAATCAGGAGTCACGGCGTGTCGTAAACGGGGTAGCGGTTTATTCCACGGCACCGGAGGGCAAAGAAGTGCAATGGGTGGAGCTGCCTCAGAAGCAAACCTATTTCGTTAATGAAAAAGTAACTCTGACTCCGAAAAAAGCGTACGACGAGTACTACAATCCGCTCGACCCGAAAAAGGTAACCGGACAATGGACCATGTCTAGTCCGATAGGCAGCATAGACGGCAATATTTTGACGGCTAAACAGAAGGGGACAACACAGGTAACGTTCCAAAACGGGACAGCACAGGGCTCAATGGAGGTCCAAATCTTGGGCAGAGAGGATATATCGAAGCTGGAGGTATCCACGTTATCCGGTGAAATTACAGACACGAACAAGCCCCTGCTGAAGGTGACCACGACGCAAGGAGACGAGCGTGTTCTTGCGCCGGAATCCATACAGTGGGAGAAACGAAAGAGCGGAGAGAAAGAGGTATGGATTGCCCGGGTAGACGGGTTCAGCACGATTGTGACTACTCCGGTGACAATGGAGAAGCTGCTGGCCGATTTTGATGCTACAAGCTTACCGGTTTCCTTCAGCAGTTTGCCGCTGGATGCCGATATACAAGGTACAGCCCAAATCACCGCAGTGCCTGGAGATACAGGATCATCATCCGGAAAGGCAGCCGTGTTGAACTATGACATGAGCCGCGCAGCCGGGACCAAAAATGCCTCAATCCAGTTGAACGGTCAAGGTATTGAGCTGAACGGGCAGCCGCTATCCATGAAGCTGCGTTTATATGGAGACAGTAGTAATAACTGGTTTCGGGCCGAGCTGACGGATGCCACGAAAAAATCGTTTTTGGTTGATATTGCACGGCCAATCGACTGGACCGGCTGGAAGGACATCACGGTGGATTTCTCATCTTACGGGATGCAGTATCCGGTCACATTAAAGCGGCTTTATATCGCCAGCCCGCTGAATGAGCAAAATGAACGGAAGCAGGTCGGGATGGTGGCCGTAGATAATCTCTCCATTCAGTATCAGCAAACAGCGGACCAAGGCGTGAAGCCGCTTGTTAAGCTTGCGATTGACCGCAAGGAATTGACCGCTGACGGCAAACAGGTAGTACTGGACCAAGCGCCGGTTATTGTTCAGGACAATACGATGGTGCCTATCCGCTTTATTACAGAAGCGCTTGGAGGCCAACTGGCCTGGGATGAGCAGGAACGGAAAGTGAGTATTTTGCGCGGAACGCATTTTGTCGAGCTGTGGGTCGGTCAGAAGGACTTGGTGGCAGACGGAAAAAGAACGACCGCTGAGGTAGCTCCTCTTATTATGAATGAGCGCACCATGGTGCCGCTGCGCATGATTGCGGAGAAAATGGGCTGGCAGGTCGGATGGGACGCCAGTACCTATTCTATCACTCTCCAATAATTGGAAATTACTAGCAAAAAGACTCCATTCATGTGCCCAAATTGTGATACTATGAATAATAAAGTATAATTAGCACATAAAGGAGCCTTGGTCCATTTGGAGATTGATGCGATCGACAAGGTTATAAAAAACGCCATTAACGTCATGGAAACGAGTAAATATCAAATTTTTGAAATTTGTGAAAGCGCCCGTTCGGAGTGGGAAGCTCTTAACAGGGAGCTGCAGCATGTCATTGAGGAAACGAACCAGACCATTGAGCTGGTGGATAAGCTGGAGATGGACTACCGCCGGGCCCGGGTCAAGCTGACCGAGGTTAGTCGTGATTTTCACCGTTTTAAAGAGGAAGATATTCGTGTTGCCTATGAAGCGGCTACAAATATTCAACTGCAATTGTCGATATTTAAAGAGAAGGAAATTCATTTGCGATCCAGACGCGACGACTTGCAAAAACGGCTCAAAAATTTGGACAAAACAATTGAGCGGGCCGAAGCGCTTGTTATTCAAATGAATTTGGTGCTTGAATATTTATCCGGTGATTTGAATCAGGTGACGCGTATTTTGGAATCCGCCAAAAACCGTCAAATGCTGGGATTCAAAATTATTTTGGCCCAGGAGGAAGAGCGCAAGCGGATTGCCCGTGAGATTCATGATGGCATGGCGCAATCCCTTGCCCATGTGGTCGTCCGTGCAGAAATTGCCGAAAGAATGATCGTCAAGCAGGAGTTTGAAGCTGTTCGAATGGAGCTTTCGGAGCTGAAGCAGCAAGTACGGAGCGGGCTGGAGGAGGTCCGAAAAATTATTTTCAACCTCCGTCCGATGGCGCTCGATGACCTGGGGCTTGTACCGACGCTGCGCAAGTTTATTCAGGATTATGAGGAACGAACCAAAATTCGCACGCACTTTGAACTGATGGGACGAGAAGAGAGGCTGCCTTCCGCGATGGAGGTTGCTGTCTTCCGTCTTGTTCAGGAGGCGTTCTCCAATGTGTACAAGCACGCAGAGGCATCCTTTGTATCTGTCGAGCTGGCTTATTTGAAGCGGCGCGCTAAAATTGTCGTTACAGATAACGGAATCGGTTTTGCGGTGGATCGTGTGGAATCTGACGGCAATCACTTCGGATTAATGGGCATGCGCGAGCGAATCGAGCTGTTGGAAGGCACCATGGAAATTTACTCTCAGCCGCATGCGGGTACACGTATAACGATTGTAATCCCGTTTGGTGCTGAGCGTGAGGAAGCGAAAGGACAGACGTAGGGAGGAGCTGGGATATGGGATTTACAACAGAACAAAACAAAGTCAGAATTTTGATTGCTGATGACCATCAGCTGCTGCGTGAGGGCGTAAAGCGTATCATTAATATGGAGAAGGATCTTGAGGTTGTCGGCGAGTGCGGTGACGGCATACAGGCTTTGGAGCTGTGCAATACTCTGCAGCCGGACGTTGTCATTATGGACATCAATATGCCGGTCGAGAACGGCGTAGTGGCTACGCAGAAGCTGAAGGATTTTTTCCCGGACATTAAGGTCATTATTCTTTCTATTCATGATGATGAAAGCTATGTGTTTGAAACGCTTCGCAAAGGCGCCTCCGGGTACTTGCTCAAGGATATGGAAGCAGAGTCCCTTATCAATGCGATTCGTTCGGTTGTAGCCGGGCATGCTTACATTCATCCGAAGGTGACAGGCAAGCTGGTCAATCAGCTGCGCCGGATGAAGTATTTTGACATGGTGGGGCTTGAAGGCGGAGCAGAAGCGAAGGAAGAGCGTCTACGGTTCTCGCATAACTCCAACAGCCCGCTGACTCGCAGAGAAGTAGAGGTGCTGCGGCTGATGGCGGAAGGCAAAAGCAATAAATCCATCGGTGAGATTTTGTTCATTAGTGAAAAGACGGTCAAAAACCACGTCAGCAGCATTTTGCAAAAAATGGAAGTCGATGACCGCACACAAGCTGTTATTATTGCAATAAAGAATGGATGGGTCACCCTTTAATTACATATTCCAATGACACCTTAGATAAGTTTGCGGCATATACTGATCCCAAGACGTTTCTACGGGGGGAGGGTGCCGCGATGCTTATCGGAATGTTGTGGATCCTCGGTATTTATGGCACAAGCGTGCTGCTTGTTCATTGGATTCTTGTGATGCACAAGGAGCCGGAGGCAGATCCGGTTCATTATGTATTTATCACTAAAAACAATGAACTGCAGGTGGAGTGGATGCTGCGTATGGTCCTGTTTTTTACATGGCTGCGCGGGGAAGCTATACGGATCACAATTGCCGACGAAGGCTCTGTGGACCAGACACTTGAAATTGCCGGCAAAATGCGTGCCTACCGCGAGGGGATGATGGAGATTATTCCATTGAGCAATACGGGGGATGCGCTGGACCAGCTGCTTGCTGAATGCGGAATGAGCTGCGTAGTGGTACACATGAACGGGATGAAGGATTTGAAACAAATTACCGCACTATAACGGGAAGCGCTTACAACGTGGAATGGGGAAGGGAGGAGCTATTGAAGGCTGCCTTGTACGGGGTGTGTCAGGACGGTTTGTGCTGGACATGGTATGTTTCCCTGGATATGCGAGTGGATGTGCATCTGAGACTTCAGAGCCTGGAGGGAACAACCCTGCTTTGGCTGCTGGAGCCCCAGGTTTCGCTGGGACAAGCTGTTCTGTGGAGTAGGCATTTAAACCAACTGCAGGTTAGAGTGACGAAGGAGGAAATAACGAGACAGATTCGGGATGTATGGGCTGCCGTAGGCTTCGATGCCGCCGCCGGTCCGGTAAGCCTTGATATCATGGAGCTTACACTGGAGCAGTGTAGAGGCGATTATAGGCTTCCTGAGCTGAGGCCTGCCGAGTATTTGAAGCTGTTGGACAAAATCCAGGGCAAGGCTTTGCTGCAGCCGGAGCTGCTGTTTCTTATGGAGCAGGAAGGACTAGAGCATTCAGCCGCACACTGGGCCAGCTATTTGCAGGCGGCCTGGGTGGAGGGGCAGCTTGCTGTTGAGGCCGGAATGCGGGTGGCTTGGCGCCGGAGACCTCCGTTGTTCAGAAAGGTTGTCGAGTTAAGCTGCTTGCGCTGCGGCAGCGGTTCGGAGCGGATGGTGCTGACGGCGTGTCCTGCTTGCGGGGGGAGCTGCCCTTATTGCGAGGAGTGTCTCCATCTGGGCCGAAACCGCTTTTGTTCATTGCTTATCCATGGGCTAAGCACTCGGGGGATCATCTGCACCGATGATAAACATGCTGTGGCTGCCGATTGCCATACAGCGCAGCGTCTTCAAAAATGGGGCCTGAGTGAGCCCCAGACGGCTGCAGTCCAAAGCGGGCTGGCGTTTCTGAAAGCGACCGAGCATAACGGAGGCCGGTTCCTCATCTGGGCCGTTACAGGGGCGGGGAAAACGGAGATGATTTATCCGCTCGTGGAAGAAGCAATAGAACGGGGCGGACGGGTGCTGCTCGCCACACCGCGACGCGATGTGGTACTGGAGCTGCAGCCGAGGCTGGCCAAAGCCTTCCCGGCAGAATCGATTGTAACGCTGTATGGCGGAAGCGAGCAGCGGTGGCAGCAGGGCCGAATCGTACTGGCTACCACGCATCAGCTGCTGCGGTTCTGGCGGTATTTTGACCTGGTTATTATTGATGAATTGGATGCATTTCCTTATCACAACAATCCGATGCTAGCATACGCGGCAGAGAAGGCCCGCAAGCCGGAGGGGAAAACCATTTTGCTGTCAGCTACACCGCCCAAGCCGCTTGAGGCTGCGGCTGCTCGGGGCAAGCTGCCGCATGTGAAGGTTCCGGTCCGGTTTCACCGGCATCCTCTTCCTGTGCCCAGGATCGTACGAATACCTCCTGTAAGGAAGATGCTGCTGTCCCGCAAAATACCGGCTGTCCTGATGCAGTATATCGCGGCATCGGTTTCGAGGGAGGCCCAGCTGTTTATTTTTGTTTCCAGAATTGCGCTTGTTGACCCCTTCGTGTCGCTGCTGCGGGACTTGCTTCCCGGGGTGCCGATTGAGGGCACGTATTCCCACGATAAACAGCGCGGCGAGAAGGTTATCGATTTCCGTAACCGGGGAACGCGTATATTGGTCACAACGACGATTTTGGAGCGGGGAGTCACTGTTCCCAAATCGGATGTTTTTATTTTGGATGCGGATTCATCGTTATTTGATGAAGCTTCCCTGGTTCAGATGGCTGGACGGGCAGGCCGTTCAATGGATGATCCCGCGGGACAAGTTATTTTCGCTTCGCCATATAAAACCAACCCGCAGACAGGGGCGGTGCGTCAGATTAACGCCATGAACCGGATTGCACAACGACGGGGGTATTTGCGAAAGCAAGGGTGACCCGGGCCCGCGAGTGAAGTGGTTTTGACTACTATCATGCGCTGCCGCCTTCGCGCGTTGGAGCTGGCCGGCATCATGTTGCAAGCAACCCTGCGCTGTGGCTTGGAGCTTCGGGCTTCAGTGCGGCATATTCATTTTTCAGCCTGTATGAGCGATGTTCTTGTTCTGTATAAGAAGGACGGCAGGCTCGTTTTCGGGCTCTTACAGGAGGGATCGGGCTGTTTAAGCAATGGGCACACGAATGGACAAAAAAAGCGGTAGTTGGCGGACGGCAGCTCTTTGCCCCGCGGCCTGAGTCGTGCGCCATTTGTAATCGAATGCTTAAGGGCGCGGCGAAGCCGTTAACCGGAGTATGCCGGCAGTGTAACGAGGGTATGCCTTGGATTTCGGAAGCATGCTGTCAGATTTGTGGCCGAGGCGAGGCTTGTACGGATTGTATACGCCGCGCGCAAACTTATTTTATTCGCAGCCGCAGTGCCGTGCAGTATACGGAGAGCATGAAGCAGCTGCTCGCACTTTATAAATACCGCGGGGATGAGCGCAAGGAGCAGGTACTGGCGCAAATGGTTCGCTATGCCTGCAGCCAATTGGTAGGGAGTGCGGCGGGGCGGCATCAGGTCGATTATGTCACTTATGTGCCCCTTAGTCCGGAGCGTCTGTCTGAGAGGGGCTTTAACCAGGCGGAACGGATGGCGCGGGAGGTGTCCCGATACTGCGGTGCTCCAGTGGTCAGTCTTTTGGAGCGCACGCGGCATACCGGAAAACAAAGCTACAAGTCCCGGTCGGAAAGACTGGCTGATATGCGCAGCGCATTCCGGCTCCGTGAGGACGAATGGAAGCGGATCGCCAATAAACATTTAGAGCGGCGGTTACATATTATCGTCGTGGATGATGTATATACGACAGGAAGCACATTGAATTCCTGCGCTAAACAAATAACGGAGCGGTTGCCGGCTGATGTGTACGGAATAACATGGGCGAGGTAGGCGCTTTCTTCAATTTTTTGAATGCAATGCCGATATAAATAATAACTACGAGGAAGTCGTTTAAGGAGGATACCTCATGGCTATGAACGTTGCAAACTGCACCCGGTGCGGGAAAATTTATATTAAAAACAGCTACGGTATGTGTCCCCAATGTATTAAGGACATCGAAGTGGAATACGAGAAATGCTTAAAATATTTGCGGGAAAACCGTTCTTGCACACTTCAAGAGCTCAGTGCAGGCACGGGGGTCGCTTTTAGCCAGATTACCCGGTTTATCCGGGAGGGACGCATTTCTATCGCTAATGCTCCGAATATGACTTATCCCTGTGAGATGTGCGGAACCCAAATTCGGGATGGGAATATTTGCGAAAGCTGCCGGGGCAAGCTGGTCAAGGATGTCAGAAATATGCATGAGGACGAAAACCGCAAGCATGCGAATGAGGCGGAAAAGCATCGGACCGCATTCCAAATCCGGGATCGGCTGGAGCGGGACAAATAAGTCGCTCTATTTTCAGCAGCACAGCAGCACACTAATCTGACATATAAAATACACGGCATCTTAACTTTTAAGGTATCCTCACCGATAAAAGAAATAACGCATATTCGGTGAACTGATTATGGGAAAGTCTGAGGTGACAAGAAATGAAAATCAATGGCATGAATTCAATCGGCGCGGTGAACAAGTATAGTAAAAGCCAAGAATCCCAGAACGCGGCCGGTTCGGGAAAGCTGGGGAAGAAAAAGGATTACATCGAGATATCTGATGAGGCTAAAGAGCTGCTTAACACACAATATTCCGCATCCTCTGATAAAATAGCAGAGCTCAAAAAATCGGTCGCATCAGGCACATATGATGTTAATGCGCGGCTGTTGGCGGATAAGCTTTATCCGTATGTAAAGAAATAAACCTTGAGGTGAACGAGCGATGCCTTTCCAATCCTTACTGAATACAATGGGCGCCATTAATGATGTGCATATTACTCTAATCGAGCTGGCGGCTGAGAAAAAGCAGGCCATTATTGATAAACGCCTGGACACGTTATCGAGAATAACCAAGCAAGAGAGCGCGCTGCTGAAGCGGATTGGAGAATTGGAAGGGCAGAGGAACGAAACGATTGCCAAGGTATTGCTCTCTAAAGGCTACAGGGCGAGCCTAAAAGTGGCTATTAGCGATTTGGCCAAAATTATTTTTAACCCGGAGGACAAAGAAATGCTGCTTGAGTCTGGCAGACGGCTGATGTCTTCTATTCATACATTGCGTGAAGCCAACGAGTTGAACCAGCAGCTGATTCAGCATTCGCTGGATTACATTAATTTCTCGGTGGATCTCCTGAAGGGTCCGTTTGAAGAGAATGAAGTTATCTATCACAATCCGCACCAAAAAAGTTTGGGTGCTGCCCGTTCAGGTTTGTTTGATACGCGAGGATAAATTTAACTATGGCTAGGAGGCCAATCAAATGCCGTCAACATTTATGGGGATCGAAATTGCCAAGCGCTCCTTATTTACGCAGCAATTAGCCATTACTACGACCGGACACAACATAAGTAATGCTAATACCGAGGGCTACTCAAGGCAAACTGTAAACATGGTTGCGGCGCGTCCGATGGAGTACCCCGGGATGTCGATTACAACAACTCCGGGGCAGATTGGGCAAAGCGTTGAGCCGCAGAGCATTACCCGGATTCGGGAAGATTTTCTGGACGCCCAATTCCGTAATGCAAATTATCAGCTCGGCAATTATACGATCCAGAGTGATACGCTGGAAAAGCTCCAATCCATTATGAATGAGCCTTCGGATACTGGAATTCGGGCGGTGCTGGATAAATTCTGGACAGCCTGGACGGATTTAAGTAAAGATCCTGAAAATATATCCGGGCGCAAGGTAGTACAAGAAAGCGCTAAATCCCTTGCCGATGCGTTTAATACCACCAGCAGGCAGCTAAGTGATTTACATAGCGATTTGACGCAAAATATTGAGGCCAAGACAACTCAAATTAATACTCTGTCATCTCAGCTCGCAACCTTGAATGAGCAGATTTACCGGATTGAAGGGCTCGGTAATAAAGCCAATGATTTGCGCGATCAGCGGGATCTTCTGACAGATCAGCTCTCTAAAATAGTGAATATTGATGTAACGGAAGCCGATCAGGGCTATACCATCAATGTCGGGGGGACGAACCTGGTAACAGGCAGTACGTTCACAGCCACCTCTTCCACTGCGCTGGAGGGCTTGTTCGCTGCGGGTACTTTGCAGGGCGGAGAAGTATATGGCATGATGTATGCCAGAGATGTCTATGTGAGCGATTATCAGAATCAGCTGGACGCCCTGGCGAATTCGCTCGCCAACGGTGAGGTGGAAATTACAATTCCTTCAGGCTCGGTTATTCCTTCAGGCACTACCCTGAACGGGATTCCGTATTCCGGGACGGTCTTGGATCGTACATTAGCGGATGATTTGAAGGTCACTGTCAATGGTGTTAACGGCTTGAATAAGCTGGGGTATTCGTTAGACACACCGGCAATCAGCGGGCTGGACTTTTTCACCTCTACGGATGGCTCCGGCATTACAGCAGGTAATATTCAGCTGAATACCGTGATTGCAAACGATGCAAATAAAGTGGTTACCTCCTTGCGTTCGATGACGAATAGCGGCGGTGTGGAAATTTCCGTTAGCGGCAACAATACATTGGCGGCGCTCATGTCCCAGCTGAAGCAGTCTTCATTTACTTTCAGCAGCTCCTCGGGAGGCTCTGCAACGCTGACCAATGGGACAGTGGATGACCTGTTCCAGGCCATTGTCGGCCAGATGGGTGTTCAGGGCCAATCAGTTTCACGGCAAGCGGACAACCTCCAGGCCATTGTGGAGCAAGTAGAGAGCAGCAGACAATCGGTCAGCGGGGTATCGATTGATGAAGAGATGTCCAACTTGATTAAATATCAGCATGCATACGGAGCAGCATCCAGATTCATGACGACGATAGACGAGATGCTGGATAAGTTAATCAATAGCACCGGCGTAGTTGGCCGTTAATTTCATTCGTAAAGGGTGATTCAAAGTGGCAATACGTGTAACCCAAGGCATGATTCATACACAGCTTTTGAGCAATTTATATGCAAATACGAACAGGCTGAGCGAGAATCAGAACATTGCCGCGACGGGGAAAAAATTAAATAAGCCAGCCGATGACCCGGTTGGCATCACCTATGCGCTTCGTTATCGCAGCGACTTGTCCATGAACACGCAGTATCAGAAAAATGTCGATGCAGCGGCTTCTTATCTTGAGCATACAGATACCGTGCTTGGCCAGTTCGACGAAATTATCCAGCGTGCTAAGGAATTGACGGTACAGGGCGTGAGCGGCTCCAATCCGCAAACGGCACTTGATGCAATCGCACAGGAGCTGGGACAAATTTATGAGCAGGCTGTGACCTTGGCCAACTCCCAATTCAACGGCAAATATATTTTTAACGGACAACTTACGGACCAGCGGCCGTATACGTCGGATACTGCAGCATCTGATCTGACCGATACGCAGCAAACCCAGTTCCAGCTTGGCGCCGGCATTAGTATTCCGATTAATTTGACCGGTAATGAGGTGTTAGGGAAACCCACTGACGGAGACAACCTTTTTGCAGTGCTTAAGGGTCTGAAAGATGCTTTTGAAGGCGGGCTTCAAACAACAGCCAGCGATTTAATGGAACAGTTGGATGGAAGATATGACAAAATTCTCAACTCCCGTGCCGAACTGGGTGCGCGCTCAAACCGGGTGGAACTAATTCAGGGCCGTTTGACGGATCTTACGGAAAACCTGACTGCGTTGGACAGCAAGGTGGAAGATGCAGACATGGCGGAAACCATCATGAAGCTGCAGCAGGACCAGAACGTGTACCAGGCTTCCTTATCCGTAGGTGCCAAAATTATTCAGTCGAGCCTTCTCGATTACCTTAAATAGGCTTGGGGGGGATTGGTCTTGCAATTACAAAGGCTTTCTATGCGGCAAACGTTTGCCCAGATCGGAATGGAAACTCAGAATGCTTCTGTGGATATGAGCTCACCCGACGGTGAGCTGTCCATCGAACAACCACAAGCCAAAATGGATTTTAAGTATGATCCGGGTACGTTAAGTATTGATTCTTCTGCGGCTTGGGCGGCTCTAGGGAAGGGGGGGCATCTGGGCTGGATGAACCGGATTTACAGCCAGTTGCCGGAGATTTTTAAGCAATCCCTAGCCAAAAAAGCACAGGAGGGGCAGCGGGCGGCACAGATTACGAATCCGGCCAATGCCTTCGCCGAAATTGCCCGCAACAATGTGTGGAACGGAAGCGGAATCCAGTATACCGGACCAGCCAGTGTGGATAATGTCAACATTCAGTACGAGCCTGGAAAGCCGCAAACAAATATTGATCCGGTGAAGCCTTCTATTCAATATACCCCAGTCAAGCCCGAGGTGTCGTTCAACCGGGGCTCGGTCGATATTTATATGAAACAAATGAATTCGCTTGATATTTGGGTCAGTGAATATGATTGGTATAAATAATGAAATCTAACGAGATGCTATAGCCCGGGCTATAGCTTTTCAGCTTCCTGAGGAGGAAAACAATGTTAAACAGTCTGCATGGGGGAACATTTTATTTTCATGGAAGTCTCCTAGGTTTTGGCGGGTGTGATCGGTTTCAGTTCCAGACCGTGGACGAAGAAGGGGTTTATGGATATTTGCAAAGCGAGGAGGATGAGGCCGTCGGGTTTGTGGTTGTCAATCCGTTTTTGTTCTATAGTGATTACGGCTTTGAAATCGAGGAGCAGGCCAAGGAAGCCCTAAAGCTGGAGTCACATGAGGATGCGGTCATTTTAACGATTGTTACGGTGCAGGAGCCGTTTGATCAGTCCACCGTGAATCTGCTCGCGCCGCTGGTGATTAATTTGAAGACGAGCCAGGGCAGACAGCTGGTGTTGCCGCCGAAGCAGGGCAGCCTTGGCACTCGCGAGCCTCTGTTTCGACATGTCAGAGCGATAAGGGAGGAATAGTCGGATGCTCATTCTGACCCGCAAAAAAGGCCAGTCCATCATGATAAACGATAATATTGAAATCGTCATCTCGGCAATTGACGGCGATCAAGTCAAAATCGGGATTGAGGCTCCTTCGGAAATTAACATTCTGCGCAAGGAAGTATATTTGAATATTCAGGAGAGCAACAAAGAGGCGGCTCAAACGAAGATGACACTGAACGATTTGAAGAAGCTGATTAAGCCGGAATAAATTTTTTTGAAAAAGGGCTAAAAAGCTCTAAACTAATCGAATCGCCGTGTCGATATTAGTAATGTAAGGCAAAAAGCCTGGTCCACATGGAAGTGGACGAATCCAAATTCAGGGAGGAACATTCACATGATTATCAACCACAATCTTAACGCAATGAACGCTCACCGCAACCTCGTGTTCAACAACACACAACAAGGCAAATCCAGCGAGAAGCTGTCTTCCGGTTACCGCATCAACCGTGCAGCTGACGATGCAGCAGGTCTCTCGATCTCCGAGAAAATGCGCGCACAAATCAAATCGCTGAACCAAGCGGCTCGCAACGCACAAGACGGCGTGTCTCTGGTACAAACTGCTGAGGGTGCAATGACTGAAGTTTCCGACATGCTGACTCGCATGAAAGAGCTGGCTACTCAAGCATCCAACGGTACATACAATGCATCTGACTTGGCTGCTCTGGACAAAGAGTACCAAAAATTGAAAACTACAATTACCACAGACATCCAAGCCAATACTAAATTCAACGGTATTGCGTTGTTGGATGGATCAGCAGGTACTGGCGGAACAGTTACCATTCAAACTGGTGACAACTTGGCCGATGTGGTAACTGTTGATTTGTCCTTTGACCTGAGCACCTTGGATATTGGCACTATTACATCTCAATCGCTTGCACAAGCTGAATTGGCTAAAATCGACACAGCAATCGGTCAAGTCAACGATGCTCGTTCCGAGCTTGGTGCTACTCAAAACCAATTGGAGCACCGTTACAACAACATCACTTCGACTTCCGAGAACCTGCAAGCTGCTGAATCGCGTATCCGTGATACCGATATGGCAAGCGAAATGATGGCGTACACCAAGTTCAACGTACTGCAACAAGCTTCGACTTCGATGCTGGCTCAAGCAAACCAAGCTCCACAAAACGTTCTGCAATTGCTGCGTTAATGGTAGCCGGAAGAAGCCCATTGGAATTATTCCATGGGCTTCTTTTTTTACGGGTACAATATTCTACTGCGTATTTATGTGCTATCCTTATGGATTATATGGGTCTTAACTCACGAAGTGCTCAACGGGGGAACGTTCTGCCGTATAAATGGAGGACAAAGGTATGCTTATCAGTGTTTGTATGATTGTAAAAAATGAAGCAGCGAATGTACAGCGGGCTCTAAACAGCATTCCACCCAGCTTCGAGAAGGTTGTGGTGGATACAGGTTCGACAGACGATACGGTTAAAATTGCCGAGCGAATGGGCGCCAAGGTTGGTTATTTTGAATGGACGAACGATTTTGCTGCCGCTCGTAATCATTCGGTCCGATTGGCCACGGGACAGTATATTCTGATTTTGGATGCGGACGAAGAACTGGCCGAGGATGCCGAATCAAGGCTGCACAGCTTTATAGCCAAATACCCGGACAAGGCTGGTTCTGTCACGATCGAGAGTACAGTCAAGGGAGAATGCCATCAGCATCAAATGCTCCGCTGGTTTCCTAACAATGGCTTGTTTGCTTTTCAGGGGATTGTCCATGAGCATGTCGTCAAGAACGGGCAGGAGGCTGATTTCGAGCAAACTGGACTAAGAGTCATTCATCATGGTTACCAAGAGGAGATGTACAAGGACGGAGCGAAAGCAGACCGTTACTTGAAATTGTATGAAAATCATCTTAAGCTTCACCCCGAGGATGGGTATATGCTTTATCAGCTCGGCAAGCTTCATTATTCGATGGGTGAGCTGCATCAGGCGGCTGACGCATTTGATCGGTGCTTAACTGCAAACGAGAGGGAGCGGCTTTATTTTCCTGTGATGCTGGTCATGTTAGGCTATGTGTTGAAAGAATTGGGTCACAGCGGTTTAGCGGAAGAGCTGCTGGAGCCCTTTACATATGAATACCCTGCATTCCCGGATTTGTTTTTCCTGCTGGGATTGCTTGCGATGGATACGGGGAAAGTCCGCAATATTGAATCCCGTTTTCAACAAGCACTGCAAATTGGAGAGACGACTCAATATACTTCAGTTAAGGGAGTCGGTTCTTTTAAGGCCGCCTACAACCTGGGTATCTATTACGAGCTGACGGGGAACCCGGCCCAGGCCACACGTTACTATAAGGAGTCCGCCTCGGCGGGTTATGCTCCGGCGGCAGCAAGGCTGCAAAGCTTGTAGATTCCAAGCATAGCAGTATAGATGGCACATCTCGTCTCCTATACTTATTCGCAGACAAAGCCCAATGGAAAATATCCATGGGCTTTGTTCTGTTTGGCAGGCCGGACATTTAGGGGCAGAATGAACGCTACTGGATAGCTTTGATGAACGATAAACCTTTGATAGCTGGAAACTGCATATCGAATTCAGCCTTGTATTGCTTGTTCAGGGTTATGTCGGAGCTATGCTCGAACCACAAGCCATACAGCATAAGTGTTCCGGGATAGGCCTTCAGAGATTGACGCAGTATATCGAGACCGGTGACTGATTTTTTCTCATAAAACGTAAGTAGCACTAGATTTCTATAGCCTCCGGCATGAATCTTATTTTCCTGCACCAGGAGATTGTAGTACTCCAGAGCCGAAGCGGTTTTGTTATGGGCGAAAAAGTAATTGGCCAGCTGGTTCAGCAGCCCCGGTTCTGCAACGATTTCCAGAATGTCATTGTAAGAATCGAAGGCTTCTAATGTGTATAAATGGGTTAAAAGTGGCAGCAGCAATTCCTTTGCAGCCGGAGGCAGCTCTTCTGCGCTAGCACCGGTTAGGAAATTGATTAAGCTCCTTAAAGGAGCGAGCTCCTCGTTTGTTGACTGCCGAAGCTGGGAAAGGTAAGATTCCTCTCCCCACAGGATAGCGGCAATCATGAGCAGTATTCCGTTTTCCGGAGAAAGCTCGAGTTGGAGGGAGGCACCCTCGAACAGTGCTTTGTTTCGAGTCACAAGTGCATATCCAACCACATCGTTCGCATGCAAATCCATGCCCGATTCGGTGTATTGTGTATAGAAATATTGGCTCAGGCTGCGGTGTCCGAGCAAAGTGAATATTTTAAACAGCAGCAGCAGGTTTGTTGCTTTAGTGAGAGGATACAGTTTGCTGAAAAATGTAATGATGTCGTTGTCTTTCTCGTTCTGGGACAAAATGGAGGCCAACTGAAACAGCGCCTGATAATGCTGGGTGTTTAGATTAAGCACTTTAGTTAAGGCAAACACGGTCTTAGGCAAATCACGGCGGTTCAGATAGAGCCGGGTCAGCTTCTCATAGGGCATGATTTTGCCGTATTCGAGATGGATCAGGCAATAAGACGGGTTCTCCGCCTCCCGCTGCTCCGCCAGCCGGATCGTCTCTTCAAACTTGTCTTCCGCTTTTTTGTAGAAGCCGCACAATTCATATAACTCGCCCAGCATAAAATGGAAATCAGGCCACTGCCCCCATAGCTGCAGCCCCTTTTGAATATAGTCCTCTGCATCTTTGTATCGCTGCAAAATGAAATGGATCCGAATTAATTTATCGACACAATAGGGGAGAAACGGTGTGCCCGATTTTGCTCGTTTGTAAGCTCGTTCATAATAGTAAAGGGCCTTCTTATAGTCCTGTATGCTGAAATATTGATTTGCCAGCGTAAAGCAATCGTAAGGAGTTCGGGTATTACTCTTCGTTTTTAGCTCATCGAATATAGCCATATTCCGCTCGGACTTGTTTTTTTCCTTAACGACCTCAGCCGTATATCCCGAATGGTAGATAAAAAAGGAGTTGTAATTGGAGTCTTTCAGATTGCCGTTTGGACAAGTCACCTGCTCGTGGATCGGTCTGGTGAAATACAGCTGATGCCCGTTTGTAAACAGTCGGGTAGCCGAGGAGCGGTACACACGCTGCTTGTTTTCTTCGGCGCTGTTCATCATATTCATAATCGGAAGCACGATGCCGAGCGGCTCCGAAGCATCCAGGGACGATAGCATTCTCCGTAATTCAGGAGCGGTGGCTTGATCAAGATATTCATCTGCATCTAGATATAAAATCCAGCGCCCTGTCGCATGCTTAATCGATTCATTACGGGCGGCGGAGAAATCGTTAGTCCATTCAAAGTCAAAAATTAGATCTGTAAATTCCGAAGCAATCTTTTTCGTAGCGTCTGTTGAACCGGTGTCAACGATAATAATCTCATCGGCCAGGCCTGCCGCACTAGCTAAACAGCGTCTCAGCACCTTTTCTTCATTTTTAACGATCATGCAGAGCGAAATCAATTTTTCCATAAGTCCTCCCTCAATAAATTAATGTTTTCTTTGTTTTTCTCGCTATTACGCATGTTTTTGTCTTTGACGCACGAAGCCATCGAGGATAATATTTGACGGAGAGTGAATATTTGGGCTCGACCTGTTGACCGGAATAGAGGTGGTGGTCACCTCGTTTTAAAAGCCGTATGGTCGCATATGGATCTCCACATGAACCCTTGCGGTTAACCCTCCCATATCTCCCTGGGTCGATGCCCTTACATTCCTTCGTACTACCTCTCAAGGGGTGGAGGCCAGGTTAGCTCCTTTACGGGGTCGATGCCCTTATGGTAATGATTTCTCCCAGCCTATCCATGCTTCGTTTGTTAAAGATCAACATGTGCATAAGCGATGAAACGAAAGTGAGTTGCTACACTGTGGATGAATTAAGCTGCCGCTTGCAATTGAGTCTCCCGATGGGGACCGAGAACTTTGCCTGCGTCATAATTCTTCTGTTTTCGGCCTAATTCAAACATGACGCGGATGAGCTTGCCACAGATCGCGATCATCGACTGTTTTTTCTTCAGCGGGTTGTCCCGGCGTGTCGTGAAGTACAGGTGCAGTGCGCGGAATTCTGGGTTCTTGGCGACCATCGTCAGTACTGCTCGGAACAGCAGGGCCCGGAGGCGACAGCGCCCCCGTTTGCTGATGGTCGTTTCCCCTTTATGAAGCCCGGAGCTGTTTTCCCGCAGGCTGAGACCAGCATGACGTACGATTTGTTGGCTGTGATCATAGCCGCCCCAATCTCCGACTTCCGCCAAGAATCCTGCCACCGTGATGAGACCGATGCACGGAATACTCATCATGTGGATGGCGCCCGGAATCTGTTCCACCAGACCCGCCACAAGCTCCATCAGTTGCTCGATCTGCCTGCACAGCATGGCATACTGCTCCAAATACATGGCCAGCTCATGCCTGGCTGCTGTAGCGCCTTCTGTGAGGCCGATGGACTTTCGGGCTTTCCGGCAGAGCAACTCCGCCCTCTTGGGGCCTACGGCTCGTTTCACGTCGTTCTTCTTCCAGGTAGCCACCACAGTTGTTTCGCCGGCAGCGACGACATCTTGCGGCAGCGGAAGGTTCGTTAGCGTAATGAGCGAGGCCTTGCCTTCCCAGTCTTTAAACACTTGCCTATATTCGGGAAAGAAGCGATCCAGCCAATTGTGGATTCTTCCTTTCACGCGGTTCAAATCCCCGCCCAGACGGTCCCGCTGGTTCATCAGCACACGCAGCTCGGCATAAACGCCTTCCGGCAGCTGTGGCTGTGTATAGCGTCCGTCGATGACGAGTTTGGCGACGACTTTCGCATCTTTGATGTCGTTCTTGGTCGTCGAGTTCCTTGGTTTTCTTGACATGATGTGGGTTTACCAACACGACTTCGATACCCCGCTGCTTCAGGAAGTGAAACAGCGGGAACCAGTAGTGGCCGGTTGGCTCTACGCCAAGCAGCACGTCCGTCAGCCCATGCTCCTGCTTGATGGATTCGGCCCACGCCAGCAGGTTCACCAGACCATTGTCGTCGTTCTGGAACAAGCAACGCTTGCCTAGTTCGATGCCCCGGTAATTGAAGGCACGAGCGACGTGGTTGTGCTTCGCGATGTCGGTTCCGATAACGAGAGTTGTTTCAGAAATTCTGCTAATCCGTTGATTTTGCTTGTTCGATTGGTTAAACTTCATAGTGAGCGTCCTCCTCTAATTAGGGCAGTGAATGTGCACCATTCCGAGACCCAGCATACAGGAGGCGCTTTTTGTTTTGCAAACCGCGTTTTAATTCATTACAGGAATAGCTCCTTAGGATTTCTGCTTTTACTTGGTGACAGGAAAATTACCAATCCATTATGAATCAAGCATAGCTACTTTATCGGAAGACAAGCAAGAAAAATTTAAGCTATACAAGAAAACGGTATTTTTTGCTATTCTTTAAAGAGAAGAGAAAATGTGAACAGAGCAAGCACGACTATTTAAGAAAATCTGATATGGACATCATAAAATCTCTTCAAAAAAGTGAATAAATAAACGATATATAAGTTAAAGAGTTCCCAATAGAGGAGGGTTTATAGGTGACAATTCAGCCGTTAGGTCAAAAAATAAGCTATTCGGGTACAAGTAGCGCTATTCCAGATGCTAGCGGAGTGGCAAGTGATACTAGTCCTGCAATGACAGCAATGCCATCTTCAGTAGAATTAACACGCAAGGAAAATTATGAGCTTTCTATTTCTGAAAAAGCAGTTGTGGATGCCATTAATCGGGCTAACAAGCTGCTGGCCGGCATAAAAAGTCACGTTGAGTTCAGCTTTCATAAGCCGCATGGCGATATTTTGGTAAAGGTGATTAACTCAGAAACACAAGAGGTGATACGCGAAATCCCTCCTGAGAAAATCGTTGATTTAATTGATAAATTCGAAGAACTGAACGGAAAAATTATTGATGAGAAGAGGTAGCGATAATGAACAACAGAGCTCAGCAAACATATCTTCTTAATCAAGTAAATACAGCTCATCCTGGTGATTTGACCCTGATGCTTTATAACGGCTGCATCAAATTTATGAGGCAGGCGATTGTTTCCATGGAGAATAAAGATTACGAGGGTAAAAATAATTACATTCAACGAGCACTCGATATTATCGACGAATTCATTATCACGTTGAATATGGATTACCCTATCTCTCAAAATCTGCGCAGCCTCTATATGTTCATGAAAGAAAATCTAATTCAGGGCAATGTCCGGATGGACATTCAAAAGGTTCAAATAACTATCGATCTGATGAGCGAGCTTAAAGACACATGGGTGCAAGCTGTGAAAAAAGCGAAGTCTGGTGAGCCGGATCAGGTAACGGTATGAATGTCATGCGGCTTCTTGAAGAACGGCTTGCACGCTATGAGCATTTATCGGAACAAATTTCAAGCCTGTATTATGTGGATGAGCAGTCCATCATGATACTGGAAGAGCTTCAGGAACAGCAGTTAGAAATGTGGCAGGAAATTATGGGGCTTCGGGAGCGTGTTCAGGAGCCGTTTTCCCCTTTGGTTGTGAAAACGATAAATCACTGCATAGAACTAGAGCGGATTAGCATTCAAAAGATGCAGGAGTTTCAAGGGAAATTGTCGGTTGAAATGAAGCAAATGCAAAATACGCACTTGACCAGAAGGTATTATCAGGATGCGTATACTCAAACTGAGGGTTACTTTTTCGACAAGCAGCGCTAATCGCCAATACAAAAGGGTCTCCGCTAAAGCGAAGACCCTTTTCGTATATAGCATATTTTACTGGTTACGACATGAAGCTTTGTAATGCGGATAATTGGGAGTTCCCCTTGGAAATCGCTTTTTCCATGGCGGAGAACATGGTGTAGTATCGGTCTTCTTTCTTAACCAGCTTGTCCTCCCAAACGTCAATCTGGTTCTCAATATCGTGGATTTGTTTTCCAAGTGAGTAGGCTACGTTATCGTATCCGTTGGTGGTTGTTCCAGCGGCCTTGGTGATACTGGAGATAACGGAATCCGCTGATTCGTACAGCCGTTGGAAAATCCCTTTTTCACTTCGTATTTGTCTTTTAATTGCCGGATCTGTTGTCGAACTCTCATCGCGTGAGGTCTGACTTGTGAGCATATTAATGACGGCTTGCGGATCTTCTTCAATCGCCGCCTTCAGCTTATCGCTGTCTATCTCCAGCTTTCCGAGATTTGCAGTATCGCCCCGAACATACTGTCCTGTCGTAACTCCAATCGAGTATAGGGAGTTTTTGTCGGAGGTCACGGTGCTGACGGAAGAATATACGGTTTCCCGGATGCTGGTTCTAAATGAGCTCAGGAGCGTGTCGCTTTTCAATAGACCGCTCTTGGCCTTCGTTTCCCACAGCTCAATGTCGCTGTCCGACATGGCCGATTTTTCATCGCTAGTCAGAGGCTGATAGGACCGGTATTTTGTTTCACTCAATAACGAGTTAATGGAGGACAGCACATCATTGTATTGGCTTACGAATTCCTCCACTTTCTTGTAGATGCCATCGGTGTCAATGCTGGAGGTGATATTCACGCCGCTGGAATCGGTGACATTTTGTAGGTTATAGGTAATGCCATTTTGGGTAAAGCTGTTGGTGGCGTACTTGGCCTCAATACCATCAATTTTAACACTTGCGCTGGTACCTGCGGAGTAATTGGTGTAGCCCCCGGATCCGTCCGATACCTTAGCCAGCTTAAACGCAGCTGTAAATCCCGATGTATCGTTTGTAATATCAATCGCAGCATTTTCCCCGGTTGATTTGGTAGTAAAAGAAATACGATCGGTAGTAGAGTCGTAAGACATTTTGACCCCAGCGGAGGAGTTGTTTACATTGGAAATAATCGAGTTGAGCGAATCTGTACTTGGGTCAAACGTTATAGTCTGACCGTTAATGGTGAAGCTTCCGGATGAGAGCGCGCTGGTCAGCTTGTCTGCCTGGGTGGATAATTTGGCGCTTGCGTCAAACTTGAAGGCCTGACCTTCCGTAAATCCGAGGTTGCTAACCCCTGTGTAGCCGGAAACCTCCTTGACGCTCAGTTGCGGTTCAAATCCTGTCGCCCCCAAGGGCTTGAGCTCAATGCTTCCCGATGTAGTGTCGACTTTAATCTGGTTTGCCCCAAACGCAGTATCGATAGCAGATTGCAGTGCTGTTCCGATATCGCTGGCCGATGAATAGCTTCCGTCTGCGATGGTGACGGTCCTGGTTACACCGCCTAAAGTGACACTCAGCTTGTTGTTTTTGCTGGTTTCATTGATGGCATAGCTGTCTACAGTGCCGTCCGAAATAAGGCTGGAGTCTGATATTTGGCCGCTGCTGTACAAGCTGCCGGCTTTAGCCAGGTCAGAAACGACAATGTTATGTGTTCCGGCTGTAGCTGTAGAGCCTGTAGTGACTGTCACTTTCGTGGTATCCGACGATGTAGCGGCCGTTTGAGTCCACGAGCTCCCGAATCGGAGGGTGGAGAAGGAGGAACGGAAGGATGAAATTTTCGTATTAATCGTGCGATAAGCATCGGTTTTCCAAGTCAGTGATTGCTGCTTTCGATTTAGCTTGTTCAGAGGCTCCCGTTCGGCTGTCATCAGCTTTGAGATTAGGCCGTCAATATCCATACCGGAGCTCAGGCCCGTAATTCTTGTCACCATGTGTGGATTCCCTCCCTAATATTTAAATGGAAAAAGCAGTATTATATATAATATCGTAATTACTTGCCGCTTTGTTTAGGGAGAACGGATTTAATTTGATGAAATATGCTGAAAGACTGCTTCTGAACGCCTCGAATCGAAGTTCCGTAATGGCTGCGAATGTCATTAAGCATGGGCTTCAGAGGCGGGGACAAGAGCTGCAGAATCCAGCCAAAAATAAAATGTTTGCGCTTTCAACGCGATCCATTGACATCCAATTCCTGGGCGTGTTATATTCGAATTGTGAGCAGGTTAGCTTACAGTTATTTGAAAATGAAGGGAATGTTCCGCATGCAAGGTAAAGTGAAATGGTTTAACGCAGAAAAAGGCTATGGCTTCATCGAGCGCGAAGATGGCGGCGACGTATTCGTACACTTCTCCGCAATTCAAACCGACGGTTTCAAAACTTTGGAAGAAGGCCAAGAGGTTGAATTCGACATCGTTGAAGGCGCACGCGGTCCTCAAGCAGCTAACGTGGTAAAATTATAATCAGCCGGCACAAGCCGATTTGATATTTTCATTACCATATCATACGATGTGAACAGCACTCCGGTTTTTGGCCGGGGTGCTTTTAATTTAACCGAATTGTCAAAATATTATGATAAATTCTTTGAAACTTGGCGGGCGCATATGGTATAATAGGTTATGAAGAAAGGAGCTGTTGTACATGAACTTCAATATTCGCGGTGAAAACATTGAATTAACTGCAGCACTGAAAGATTATGCGGAGAAGAAGATTGGCCGGCTAGAGAAGTATTTCGAAGCTCCCCCTACTTCAGAAGTGAATATTAAATTAAGCGTTGTTCGCAACCTGCAAGGCATTGAGGTAACGATTCCGCTTCCGGGGGTATTACTTCGGGCTGAAGTGAAGCATGAGGATATGTACGCTTCCATTGATTTGGTCACCGAGAAGCTGGAACGGCAAATTCGCAAGCATAAAACGAAGGTGAACCGCAAATTCCGGCAAGAAGGCCGTTTGAAGCAATTGTTCCGGGAAAGTGACGCCGCGCTGGCCGGCAGCTCCGCATTAAAGCTCCTGGATGAGGAAGATGAGCTTGAAGTAGTGCGCACCAAGCAATTTAATCTGAAGCCGATGGATGTAGAGGAAGCCATTTTACAAATGAACATGGTCGGGCACAACTTCTTCGTGTTCGCCAATTCGGATACAAGCACCGTCAATGTGGTATATCGTCGTGATGACGGGCGCTATGGACTTATCGAGGCAAATTAGCCGCGACTTATGAAAGCCCTTCCCTGGTTGTCCCGCGTAGGGTTAGACGCGAGAATGATGTAAAGCATTAGAGCCTGGCTCCCTTAGGGGCCGGGCTTTCTTTGGGTAAAGGTCCATTCGTTCGTTTGCACCGGGGATGCAGCGATGAGGCCATGACATGGTTTTTTTCCGCACCGCGCGTAGCTCCCAGCGCGCGGTGTTTCGCTGCATGACGGCGGTCGGTCGACCACATGATCAGGCGGCTTTACCGGATGAAGACAAGCGTATGGTTATGATTGGGTAAGGCTAGGCTTATATGACCTGCGGTGAAATGGGCTTCCGGGGAAGGAATATATGGATTTAAGGTTCGTTTAAGGGAGATGAATTACAATAAGCTGAACCAATGTTCAGGATCGGGTATTCGCGGAGTGGCATAAAGCCTTGTTAATTCGGCATGAAATAGCCCGTTTCGGGGCCGGAGGTAGGTTCAACCATTCCTTGCTACTCCCTTTGCAACCTGTTACAATTTATGATAATGGTGCTTTATTTGCATTCGAAAGGGGATCACCCATGTTAGGACTTGTGAAAAAGCTGTTTGGCGATGCCAACGATCGTGAAGTCAAACGTTTGCTCAAAGTGGTTGATTATATTAATGAATTAGAGCCATCCCTTCTAGGGTTGTCTGACGAGGAGCTGCGCGGGAAAACGGTGGAATTCCGCAACCGTTTGGAGCAGGGTGAGACATTGGACGATTTGCTGCCGGAGGCGTTTGCTGTAACCCGGGAGGCATCCAAACGCGTACTGGACAAGCGTCACTATGATGTCCAGCTCATCGGGGGAATGGTACTGCATGAAGGCCGTATTGCCGAGATGCGCACAGGGGAAGGGAAAACGCTGGTCGCTACGCTGCCGGTGTATTTGAACGCGCTTGCCGGTAAGGGTGTGCACGTTGTTACTGTCAACGATTACTTGGCGCGGCGGGATAGCAATGAAATGGGCAAGCTTTATCAATTTCTTGGCCTGACGGTCGGCTGCAACTTGAACTCCCTCTCTCATGATGAGAAGCAGGAAGCTTACGCTTGCGATATTACGTACGGAACGAACAATGAATTCGGGTTCGATTATCTGCGCGACAACATGGTCGTCTACAAAGAGCAGATGGTCCAGCGGCCGCTTTACTACGCGCTTATTGACGAGGTGGATTCCATTCTTGTCGATGAAGCCCGTACGCCGCTCATCATTTCCGGACAAGGCCAAAAGTCAACTGACTTGTACTATGCGGCAGATCGGTTTGTGAGCCGGTTGAATGAAGAAGAGGATTTCACGGTCGATGTGAAGCTGCGCAGTGTTTCGCTTACAGAGTCCGGTGTAGCCAAAGCGGAAAAAGCGTTTGGCGTGGAGAACCTGTTCGACCACCAGAACGTGACGCTTAACCACCACATTACGCAAGCTTTGAAGGCCCATGTCATCATGAAACGGGATGTTGATTACGTCGTTCAGGAAGACGAGGTCGTGATCGTCGACGAATTCACAGGACGGATTATGACGGGCCGCCGTTACAGCGACGGGCTGCATCAGGCGATTGAAGCCAAGGAGCGCATCACAGTACAGAATGAAAGTATGACGCTGGCGACCATTACGTTCCAGAACTACTTCCGGATGTACCGCAAGCTGGCGGGTATGACCGGGACGGCCAAAACAGAGGAAGAAGAGTTCCGTAAAATTTACGGGCTTGATGTCGTAACGGTTCCGACCAACCGTCCGAACATTCGGGTGGACATTTCCGATGTGGTCTATAAAACGGTTAACGGGAAATTCAATGCCGTAGTAGACGCTATCGTAGAACGACATGCCAAAAAACAGCCGGTGCTGGTGGGTACAGTCTCCATCGAGAACTCCGAGCGCTTGTCGGAGATGCTGAAACGCAAGGGGATTCCACACAAGGTCCTGAATGCCAAATTCCATGCCGAAGAAGCAGAAATCGTGTCCATGGCGGGTCAGCCCGGGGCTGTTACCATCGCGACGAACATGGCCGGCCGGGGGACCGACATTATGCTGGGCGAAGGCGTGGCGGAAGTTGGCGGCCTGCATATTATAGGTACAGAACGGCATGAAAGCCGCCGGATCGACAACCAGCTGCGCGGACGTGCCGGACGTCAAGGGGACCCGGGCTCCAGCCAGTTCTATTTGTCGATGCAGGATGAGCTGATGCGCCGCTTTGGTGCTGACAATATTATGGCCATGATGGACCGTCTTGGTCTGGAAGAGGATCAGCCGATCGAGAGCCGGCTCGTTACCCGCGCCATTGAGTCCGCTCAGAAGCGTGTGGAAGGAAACAACTTCGATATCCGGAAGGTTGTTCTTCAATACGACGATGTCATGAACCAGCAGCGGGAAATTATATATAAGCAGCGCCGCGAGGTTCTGGAGAGCGCTGATATTCGTGAGATTGTCATGGGGATGATTACTCCGGTTATTGAGCGAATCGTAGAAGTGCATTGTCCGGATGATCAGGTGCCGGAGGATTGGGACTTTGAAGCGATCATTGATTACAGTGAGGGCCATTTCCTGAATGAAGGTCAAGTGACGAAGGACGATTTGTGGGGTAAGGAAAAAGAAGAGATGGTCGAGTTCTTGTCCAAGCTTATGCAGGATAACTATGCGGAGCGTGAGGCGCATATTAGTCCCGAGCTGATGCGCGAGTTCGAGAAGGTCGTTCTCCTTCGCGCCGTTGACAGCAAGTGGATGGACCACATCGATGCGATGGACCAGCTTCGTCAAGGGATTCACCTCCGTGCCTACGGCGGAACCGACCCGCTGCGTGAATACCAATTCGAGGGCTTCCAAATGTTCGAGGAAATGATTCAAAGCATTCAGGAAGACGTTACCAAATACATTATGAAGGCTCATGTGGAAGCGAATCTGGAGCGTGAGGCGGTAGCTGAAGGTCAGGCCGTTGATCCGAAGGCGACTGCAGCTGAACAGAAGCAGAATCGCGCGCAGCGCCGATCCAAGAAGTAGACTAGGGCGCAAAGTGTGTAAAGCAAAACGGCTGTTCACTACGGCTGTCTATTAGAGGTGAGAGAGATGTTGGATACTGGGATTAAGCAGGAATTAAGACAGGCATCGGAACGACTCACTGAGCTTAGGGGGTCTCTTTGACTTAGATCTGAAGCTGGAGCAGATTGAGGATTTTGAAGTCAAGATGGCTGCGCCCGATTTCTGGGATGACAATGAAAAGGCGCAAGGGCTCATTGCCGAGCTTAACGCAGTGAAGTCTGTCGTTGAGCAGTTTCAGGCGATTGCGCAGGAGTACGATGATCTGGAGGTCATGCTTGAGCTTGCAGAGGACGAGCAGGACCAAGCTATGGCAGACGAGGTCAACGCCGGAGTGAAGGAGCTGGCGAAAAAGCTGGAGAACTTCCAGCTTCAGCTTCTTCTGAACCAGCCCTATGACCGCTATAATGCGATCTTGGAGCTTCACCCCGGCGCGGGAGGCACGGAATCCCAGGATTGGGCTGATATGCTTCTGCGGATGTACAGACGCTGGGCGGACCAGCATGATTACAAGGTCGAAGTGCTGGACTACTTGCCGGGCGATGAAGCGGGCGTCAAAAGCGTAACCCTGCTCATAAAAGGCTACAATGCGTATGGTTACCTCAAGGCGGAAAAAGGCGTGCACCGCCTGGTGCGTATTTCGCCGTTCGACGCCTCGGGACGCCGCCATACTTCATTTGTATCCTGCGATGTCGTGCCGGAAATTGAGGACGATGTGGAGATTGACATTCGCACCGAGGATTTGAAGGTGGACACCTACCGTTCCAGCGGCGCGGGTGGACAGCATATTAATACGACGGATTCTGCGGTACGGATTACACATATTCCGACCGGCGTGGTCGTTACCTGCCAAACGGAGCGTTCCCAGATTAAAAACCGGGAGCGTGCGATGAAGGTTTTGCGCTCCAAGCTGTATGAGAAGAAAATTGAAGAGCAGGAAAAGCATTTGGCTGAAATCCGCGGCGAACAGTCGGATATCGCTTGGGGCAGCCAAATTCGCTCCTATGTATTCCATCCCTACAGCATGGTAAAGGATCACCGGACATTGGCGGAAACCGGTAATGTCAGTGCAGTTATGGATGGGGATGTAGACCAATTTATTGACGCTTACTTGCGCTGGCAAATTAAGCCCAAGGATGAGGCATAAAAGTATGTCTTTACCGGGGCTCTGCCGTATCGGCAAGGCGGCCAAATAATTCCTACGCAATGTGCTCATCCTACACGGTAAGGAGAAGGTTCAAACTCTTCGGCCTGTGTAGGATGTTTTTTTGTGGAGGGATAGGTATGCGAAGCAGGAGGGGCAACGGCAGAAAACGTCTTGGATCCGGTAGATGGCTCCAGAGTGAAGATAGCCGCATGGAAGGTGCGGCGGAGCCTCTTGGGGCCGGGATTCAAGAGGGGAGTATGGTAAGGGAAAAGGCCTGGATCGGGCGAGCGGTCGAGACGCTGCTGCTAATATGCGGAAGCGCGCTCATCGCGCTTAGCTTTAATCTGCTGCTAAACCCCAATGAAGTGGCTTCGGGCGGAGTATCCGGAATTTCCGTTCTGCTGCGGAACATATTCGGCTGGGAGCCGGCCCTGGTGCAATGGGCATTCAATATTCCTTTATTTGTGGTTGGCGCGCTGGTCATGGGCCGGGGGTTCGCGGTAAAGACTGCGGCAGGATCTGTCCTGCTGCCTCTGCTTGTCCTAATGACGAGGAATATGCCTCCCTTGACTGATAATGTTCTGCTCGCCGCTATTTTCGGTGGAATCGGTGTCGGAGCAGGTCTCGGGATCGTGTTTCGCGGCCGGGGGTCGACAGGCGGAATTGACGTGGCGGCCCAGCTGCTGCACCGGTTGACCGGGCTGAGCTACGGACTCGCGGTAGCCTCGTTTGATGCGATTATTATCGCAGCCGCCGGAATTATTTTCTCACCGGAAAAAGCGCTCTATGCCCTCGTCGGCTTGTTCGTGACGATGAAGACTATTGATGTGGTGCAGGTGGGCTTCCGCTACGCGAAGGTTGCGCTAATCATATCAGCGGAAGAAAAAGCGCTCGGACGCGCTATCCTTCACGAGCTGGACCGGGGATTGACCAAATGGACGGCCCAGGGCGGTTATACCGGCGAGCAGCGGGAGCTGCTGATGGTCGTAGTCAGCCAAACGGAGGTCAGCCGATTGAAGCAGCTCGTCAAACGGGTAGATCCGGGGGCATTTGTTATCCTCAGCGATACAGCCGAGGTGCTGGGAGAAGGCTTTAAAAATAGCCGAAATACGTATTGAATTGTTATTCATGCGAACGTATAATAATACATATGTTTTTAACGGAGAGCAGGAGGAATGATGATGAGCAAAATTCGAGCGGCGATCGTGGGTTCAACAGGTTATGGCGGGGTGGAATTAATCCGGATCTTGCTGCGCCACCCGCAGGTTGAGATTACATCCGTCATTTCGTCTTCTACGGCGGGCGCGCCAATCGCGGACGGGTTTCCGCATTTGAATCAAATTTTGACGGATGCGCTGGATGGGATTGATATTGGGCTTATGAAGGAAAAGGCGGATGTCGTGTTTCTGGCGACGCCTGCGGGTGTGGCCTCGAACTTGGCGCCCCAAATTGTTGATGCCGGTCTGAAGGTCATTGATTTGTCCGGTGACTACCGTCTTCCAGCGGAGGTTTACCAGCCTTGGTATGATCATGAGCCTGCACCGCAGGATTATTATAAGCAGGCTGTCTATGGATTGGCGGAGGTGTTCGGTGAAGAAGTAAAGGGCAAGGCTCTGATCTCGAATCCGGGCTGCTATGCAACAGCGACGACCTTGGGTCTTGTACCTGCGGTAGCCGAAGGCTGGATTGATCCGAATTCCATTATTGTGGACGCCAAGTCCGGCGTGTCCGGAGCCGGGCGCAAGGTGGGGCTCTTATATCATTATTCGGAAATGAACGAGAACTTCCTGGCCTACAAAATCAACAAGCATCAGCATACGCCGGAAATCGAGCAGGTGCTCAGCCGGGTATCCGGGGGAGCGCCGGTGACGATCACTTTTACTCCACACTTGGTCCCTATGACTCGGGGTATTCTTTGCACCATGTATGCGACTTTAACTCAGCCGCGTACGGAGGAGGAAGTTATCGGTCTGTACCGCAAGTACTATGAAGGCCGCGAGTTTGTTCGTATTCGGGAGAAAGGCAAGTACCCTGCCACCAAGGAAGTGACGGGTTCAAACTACTGTGATATTGGCTTTTCTGTGGACGAACGCACGGGACGGTTGACCATTGTTTCGGTTATTGATAATGTGATGAAGGGTGCCGCGGGCCAAGCGGTGCAAAACCTGAATTTGATGATGGGCTGGAACGAGACAACCGGTTTGGAATTTACGCCGGTTTATCCTTAATAGATTGTATTTTGGTGTAAGAGGAGACAAGCGGACATGGGGCAGCTGTTTAATGTAGTGGAGACCGGATCGATTACAACACCCAAAGGCTTTCGCGCCGGCGGGCTGCATTGCGGATTGAAGAAAACCGATCGCCACGATTTGGGCGTTATCGTTTGTGATGTACCTGCGGTAGCGGCGGGAGTGTATACGCTGAATGCTTTTCAGGCGGCGCCGCTGAAGGTGACGCAGGAGAGTGTTGCTGTGGAAGGCAAGCTGCAGGTCATGCTGGTCAACAGCGGGAATGCGAATGCCTGCACAGGCCAGCAGGGCGAGGATGACGCGCGCACCATGCGTTCGGAGGCGGCGCGCATGTTCGGCGTGGCGGACCATTTGGTAGGCGTGACGTCAACCGGCGTTATCGGGGAATTGCTGAAAATGGATAAGGTGTCCGGCGGCATCGTCAAGCTCCCTGAACGAGTGAAGGGTGATTTGGCGGGAGCCGAGGACTTCTGTCAGGCGATTCTGACTACGGATTTGGTCCAAAAAATGGTGTGCGTTGAAGTGAAGATCGGCGGTCAATCGGTACATATTGCAGGAGCGGCCAAAGGCTCCGGCATGATTCACCCGAATATGGCGACGATGCTCGGGTTTATGACAACGGACGCAGTCATTGAGCACGAGGTGCTGCAGAAGCTGCTGCGCCACGTGACGGATATGACCTTTAATATGATTACCGTGGACGGCGATACCAGCACAAACGACATGCTGATCGCCATGGCGAGCGGATTGTCAGGCACAGAGGCTCTGAACGAGCAGCATGCCGATTGGGCGGCTTTTGCGGCGGGCTTCCGGTATGTGGCTGAATATTTGGCTAAAGCGATTGCGCGCGACGGTGAAGGGGCAACGAAGCTTATTGAGGTGCAGGTTAACGGCGCGGCTTCTAACGATGCCGCACGTGCTATCGCCAAGACGGTCATTGGTTCCAGCCTGGTGAAGTCGGCATGCTTCGGGGCCGATGCGAACTGGGGCCGCATTATTGCAGCCGTAGGCCGGAGCGGGCAGCAGGTAAATACGGAAACGGTCGATATTCGCCTGGGGGATATTGTAACACTGGAGCAATCCAAACCGGTAAGGTTCGACGAGGATAAGGCGCTGGACTATTTGCGCGGAGAATTGGTGCAGATTTTCATCGATCTCCATATGGGTTCGGGGCAAGCCACAGCATGGGGCTGCGATTTGACATACGAATATGTCCGGATAAATGCTGCATATCGGACGTAATCTTGTTTGTAAACAAGCGATTCAGGCAACGTAAAGGAGCTAACGGGAATGAACGGTTCTTGTTTCGTGATGAAATGCGGCGGAAGCACACTGGCGGCGCTGCCGGAGGTGTTTTTCGCTGATTTGAAGAAGCTGCAGGATGAAGGGACGATACCGGTCATCGTGCATGGGGGAGGACCTGCGATCTCCACTACATTGGAGAAGCTGGGCATTGAGACTGAATTTGTGGGCGGTCTGCGGAAAACGAACGAGGCTGTACTGGACGTGGTCGAGATGGTGCTGTCCGGTCAAATTAACAAGGAAATCGTTCGTAAAATTCAGCAAAGCGGGGCAAAGGCGCTCGGTTTGTCAGGTGTAGACGGGCATCTCATCCATGCGGTTCCTGTCGCCAATGCGGCAGAGGTCGGTTTGGTCGGGGATGTGACGGACGTCAATGCCGCGATTGTGCAGGGTATTGTTGATATGGGCTATATGCCTGTCATTGCGCCGGTCGGTCTTGGCGAAGGCGGACAGCGTTACAATATTAATGCGGATACTGCCGCAGGCGCGGTCGCTTCCCACCTTGGCGTGGAACGGATGATCGTTGTAACCGATGTGCCGGGAATTATGAAAACCGTTGACGGTGAAAAGCGTGTTCTGCCGCAGGTAACGGTAAACGACATCAATGAAATGATTGGTAGCGGCGATATCTACGGCGGGATGATTCCGAAGGTGAAGGCCGCTGTACAATGCATTCAAGGCAAGGTCCAAGAGGTCGTTATTGTTAACGGCTCTGAACCGAACGTGCTCAGCCGCGTGCTCGCGGGAGAGGCAATCGGCACCCGGATTTTGCGATGAGGATTTTTTCTCGTTGAACAGGGGCGAATGGGTACGCCCAGGATATTTTTTAGAGGCGTGCAAATGGAGAGAGGAGTGACAAGGAATGAGTGAACAAAGTCATCTGTTTCCCACCTATGCCCGGTTTCCGATTACGCTGGTAAAAGGAAAGGGCAGCCGGTTGTGGGACAACACGGGCAAGCAGTATCTTGATTTCATGAGCGGTCTGGCGGTAACCAATCTGGGGCATGCTCCCGATGCGGTGAAGGACGCTTTGGTCAGCCAGCTGGATGAGCTGTGGCATGTGGGCAATCTGTTTCATATTCCGAATCAGGAGAAGCTGGCGAAGCTGCTGACCGATAACAGCTGCGCGGACCGCGTGTTCCTGTGCAATAGCGGAGCGGAGGCCAATGAAGCGGCAATCAAGCTCGCGCGCCGTTATCACAGTAAAGTGCTCGGTACAGGCAAGTACGAAATCATTACCTTTGATATGTCGTTCCACGGCCGTACATTGGCTACCTTGACCGCAACCGGTCAGGATAAGGTAAAGGACGGATTTTATCCGCTTCCGGAAGGCTTCGTTTATGCGCCGTTTAATGATGCGGACGCTTTGAAGGGCTTCATTACCGACAAAACATGTGCCATTATGCTGGAAATGGTTCAAGGCGAAGGCGGGGTTAACCCGGCATCGGAGCCGTTCGTGCAGGAAGTGGTTCGTCTTTGCAAGGAGCATGATCTGCTGCTTATCGTCGACGAAATCCAGACCGGCATGGGTCGTACCGGCAAGCTGTTCGCCTATGAGCATTACGGCATTGAGCCGGATATTTTCACATTGGCTAAAGGGATTGCCAGCGGCTTCCCTATGGGCGCTATGCTCGGAAAAGAGAAGCTTGCAGCAGCGTTTACTCCAGGAGCGCACGCAACAACGTTTGGCGGAACGCCAATTGCAACGGCAACGGCCGTAGCTACGATTGAGCTGATGCTGGAGCAGAAGCTGGCGCAGCGTGCGGAGCAGGTCGGCAATAAGCTCATTGCGGAGCTGAATGCGCGTTTGGCGGGCAATCCGCTGCTGAAGCAGGTGCGCGGCAAAGGACTGCTGATTGGCGTGGAGCTGACTGTGCCGGCGGCAGAGGTTATTCCTGCCCTGCACGAAGCCGGACTGCTTGTCATCCCGGCCGGACCGAATGTTGTACGGCTTCTTCCGAACCTGCTCGTTACAGAAGAGGAGCTTGAAGAAGGCATCAGCCTAATGAATCAGGTCCTGACGGAGAAAGCCAAGGCTGCAGCGGGAACGAACGCTTAACCGTCGGGGAGCGCTGTTTAATCATATTGGATCAGGGGTGAGAGTACGGATGGAACTTATGCAGCAGGATATTGCGCTCGGTTTGAAAGGGAAGGATTTCCTGGCGCTGGCTGATTATGCACCAGAGGAAATTCGGTATTTGCTTGATTTGGCGGTGGAGCTCAAGCGCAAGCAGAAGGCGGGCGAGGTCTATCAGCCGCTGAAGGGCAAGACGCTCGGCATGATTTTTGAGAAATCCTCGACCCGGACGCGGGTTTCTTTTGAAGTGGGAATGTATCAGCTCGGCGGACACGCGCTGTTCCTGAGCAAGAACGATCTGCAGCTTGGACGCGGGGAAACCATTTGGGACACTGCGCAGGTGATGTCCCGGTATTTGGACGGCATTATGATTCGGACCTTTGAGCATCGCCGGGTCATCGAGCTGGCGCGCGGGGCGACCATTCCGGTTATTAACGGGCTGACGGACAGCGCCCACCCATGCCAGGTGTTAGCCGACTACCAGACTGTGCTGGAGCAGAAGGGCCGTCTGGAAGGGCTGAAAATCGCATATATCGGCGATGGCAACAACATGGCGCACTCCCTGATGATGGGCGGCGCTAAGCTTGGGATGCATGTGGCGGTCGCTTCGCCGGAGGGCTACATGCCGGATGAGGGCATTTCCAAAAACACCAAAGAAGTCGCTTCCCAGACTGGCGGAAGCCTGCTGGTGACTACGGACCCGATCGAGGCGATTCGTGATGCCGATGTGGTCTATACGGACGTATGGGCGAGCATGGGCTTTGAGGAAGAGCAAAAGATACGCGAAAAGGCATTCAAAAATTATCAGGTCAACGGCGACCTGGTGAAGCACGCAAAGAAAGATTACTTGTTCATGCACTGCCTGCCTGCCCATCGCGGAGAAGAGGTCAGCGAAGAGGTTATCGACGGGCCGAACTCGGTTATTTTTGACGAAGCGGAAAACCGCTTGCATGCCCAAAAGGCGATTATGGCAGCTACGATGTGCTAATACTCAGGAAAAAAGGGGAACTTGAATCATGGCAAAGCAAAAAATTGTTCTGGCCTATTCCGGCGGACTGGACACCTCCGTCATTCTGGCATGGCTGAAAGAAACCTATGATGCGGAAATTATTGCATTTACAGCAGATATCGGGCAAAAGGATGAACTGGACGGCCTAGAGGAAAAAGCGCTCAAGACCGGTGCCAGCAAAGTATACATTGATGACCTGCGTGACGAGTTTGCGAAGGATTTCATTTATCCGATGTTCCAGGCAGGGGCTTTGTATGAAGGCCAATACTTGCTCGGAACCAGCATTGCTCGCCCGCTAATCGCTAAGCGGATGGTGGACATCGCCCGCGCAGAAGGCGCTACAGCCATTGCCCACGGCGCAACCGGTAAGGGAAATGACCAAGTACGTTTCGAGCTTACTGCGGCGGCGCTTGCTCCGGAACTGGAGGTTATTGCGCCATGGCGGAACGAAACCTTCCGTGAGATGTTCCCGGGACGTGCAGAAATGATCGCTTATGCCGAGAAGCATGGCATTCAAGTACAAGCGACAGCCAAAAAGCCATACTCGATGGACCGCAACCTGCTGCACATCAGCTTCGAGAGCGGTATGCTGGAGGATCCTTGGTTTGATTCCAGCGCGGAGTCCAATGAAGATATGTATGTGCTCAGCGTTTCGCCGGAGAAGGCGCCGGATCAAGCCGAATACGTTGAGCTTGAGTTTGATAAAGGCGATTGCGTAGCCGTAAACGGCGAGCAGCTTAGCCCGCTGCAAGTGATGGAGAAGCTGAACGAGCTGGGCGGCAAACACGGTATCGGCCGCGTCGATATGGTTGAGAACCGCTTCGTCGGCATGAAAAGCCGCGGGGTGTACGAAACGCCGGGCGGAACGATTCTGTTTACCGCACATCGCAAAATGGAATCACTGACCATGGACCGTGATGTCATGCATCTGCGTGATTCCCTCATTTCGAAATACAGCACACTGGTGTACAACGGCTTCTGGTTCGCGCCTGAGCGCCTGGCTGTGCAGGCACTGGTCACGGAGAGCCAGAAGAACGTAACCGGTACAGTTCGTTTGAAGCTGTATAAAGGCAACGTGATGGCAGCCGGCGTGAAGAGCCCGGTCAGCTTGTACAACCCGGATATCGCTACAATGGAAGCTGATCCGAGCCAAGCCTACAACCAATCCGATGCGACCGGATTTATCCGCTTGAACGCGCTCCGTCTGAAGGTCGGTTCCGGCGTAGAGCAACACGCCAAGAAAGAATAGCGTTCATGCAGGAAAGCCGATGAAATGGATGGGGCGCAGCCGTTGTAAGGGGCCGGAGCAGCGATTTCCCTGTTGACCACAGGCAGCCTCCCTCCACGCCGGATTTCAAGTTACGTGTACCGCGAAACGCTTGTATGGAATCAAAGCCGTCAGGGCACGGTGCAGGTCATGGGCGGATGCTCAAGACTTGTACCGTACTGCGGCTTCTTTTGCTATAATGGGGTTATAGGCAGGTTGCCAAGTGAAAGGAGCAGGAATTCGGTGTCTAAACTTTGGGGTGGACGGTTTACAAAAAAAACAGATCAGCTGGTAGAAGAATATACGGCCTCGATTATGTTTGATAAAGAGATGGCGGTCGAGGATATTCAAGGCAGCTTGGCTCATGTAACGATGCTGGGCAAGTGCGGAATTTTGCCGCTGGACGATGTGGAGCAAATTAAGGACGGACTGCATCGGGTGCGCAACAAAATTGACCGCGGTGAAATCGAGTTTACCATTAGCGATGAAGATATTCACATGAATATCGAGAAAACGCTGATCGACGATATTGGCCCGGTAGGCGGCAAGCTGCATACCGGCCGCAGCCGCAACGACCAAGTGGCGACGGATATGCACCTGTACCTGCGCAAGCGGGTTGTTGAGTTTGTCGGCATGCTGCAGAAGCTCCAGGAGGCTCTTGTGGAGCAGGCGAAAGCGAACCTCGATACGATTGTGCCGGGGTACACGCATTTGCAGCGGGCGCAGCCGATTTTGTTCGCTCATCATATGATGGCGTATGTATCCATGTTCCAGCGTGATGTGGAGCGCCTGCAGGACAGCTACAAGCGTATTAACGTGCTTCCGCTCGGAGCGGGCGCGCTTGCGGGAACGACGTTTGCCATTGACCGCCATTTTGTGGCTCAGCAGCTCGGATTTGACCGGGTGTATGAAAACAGTCTGGATGCCGTGAGCGACCGTGACTTCATTATCGAATTTTTATCCAATGCGTCCATGATTATGATGCATTTGTCCCGCCTTTCAGAGGAGCTCATTTTGTGGTCCAGCACAGAATTTGCCTTTGTAGAGCTGGATGATGCCTTCTGCACCGGCAGCAGCATTATGCCGCAAAAGAAAAACCCGGACGTGCCGGAGCTTGTGCGCGGCAAAACCGGGCGTGTGTACGGCAACCTGATGGGGCTGCTGACCGTCTTGAAATCACTGCCGCTTGCTTACAATAAGGACATGCAGGAGGATAAGGAAGGCATGTTCGACACCGTGCGCACGCTGCAAGGCGCGCTGCAGCTGTTTGCTCCGATGATTGCGACCATGAAGGTGAACCGGGACCGGATGCGTCAAGCCGTGAGCCAGGATTTCTCGAACGCAACGGATATTGCCGATTATTTGGCAAGCAAGGGAATTCCGTTCCGTCAAGCGCATGAGATTATCGGCAAGCTCGTGCTGTACAGCATTCAGAATCAAAAGTATTTGCTGGATTTGTCGGTTGAAGAATTCCAGCAGTTCTCCAAGCTGTTCGACGAGAACATTTATAGCGTGCTTCAGCCGGAAAATGTCGTCAACGCCCGGAATGTATACGGAGGTACGGCTACTAACCAGGTGTCCGATGCCATTGCCCGCGCTTCCGGCGTAGTGGAAGAAACCGCCCGATGGGTGGACGAATATTTGGCCAAAAGCAAATAACATGGGTATAGAAAGCCAGCAGCCTGAATGAGGGGCTGCTGGCTTTTTCATGCCGTTAGGAGGATGAGATGAGACCATCTTACAGGGAGACGATCGGCTGCGATGCGGCACACAGCGGTCCTGGGGGGGATACACCGGATTTCCGCTAGCTGCCGCTCCCGGGCTTGACGGATGATGTGTCCTTTGTCTGTTGTATGGCGCAGATCGAGGCTGCAAAAGTAACAAAGTCATGACAATTGGACGCTCTTGCACGGCAACATAAAAACCAGCCCCCTGTAAGAGGACTGGTTTATCCGAACATTATCGTATGTATCGTTCTTTCATATGAAAACCGGTGCCGCTGTTTGCCGCTGCTTTACGCTCGGCCTCGAACATATTCCGAATGTCCCGGCTGAGCCATTCGCTGCAGGGGGAGCACAGCTTATGCTGCCGAATCGGTCCGCCACAGCTGGCGCAGGCGTAGGTCAGGTTCGGGAAATCGACAATCAAAATTTTGCCTTCGCGGAGAAAGCGGGTAATCTCCTTGATTGGGACCCCGGTGTGATCGCTTAGGCTCTGAGAGCTGGCTTTCTTGTCCCGCCGGAGGAAGGAAAGGCATTTGTCCAGGTTCGAATCGGCTTGGTGTATACAGTCCTGACAAAGCTGGCGTACATTTCGTTGATAGACTTTTCCACAGCTGCTGCAATGATCAACGCGCAGTTCTATCATGGTCATTGATGAGGACCTCCCTCACGTAAGACTAAAGACCTATTATGATTATTATAAAACCAGTCCCTTGATTAATCAATAAGAACTATTCCCTCCATGGCCTGGACAACAACATCGGGCTTATAAATCGGTCCGCTTACTCCGTCCTCCAGCAGTGGCCTGTGGTTGGGCTCCGAGGGGGGAGCTGGCAGCTTTCCTCCGTAATTAACGGCGATCAGCAGCGGCCTAGGAGCATAGCTATCGCGAGAGATCAATTCCTCCGCCACCGGGCTCCCATGCTCCAGGCGTGTCCGCAGGGTCTCGACAATATAGCCTGTTTTGCCCTGCTGGAGCACTTGTGAGCCGCCCCGGGGCAGGGAAGGGTTATGAACATATTTGACGGGTGCCGGTAATGTTTGAGCGATACGGGAACGAACGGAGTAGGATATTTCCTGCGGCAGTGTTCCAAAAAGCTTCACGGTCACGAAATCGGGACCGGTGTGGGTGCGGATTAACAAATGATGTCCGCTTGTATTACGGAATTGAAAGTTGATATACCCCTCTGCATAAGTGGCGTCCTGACCGAGAGGGACGTAACGAACAGGCAAGGAGTGATTGCGCCGTTCAATAATGCCCAGGCCCGCCCGGAGCACGGCGTTGTATAGTGTTGTCGAGACCTGGCAGATGCCTCCGCCGATACCGGGCGCAAGCTGGCCGTTAAAAATGACAGGTGCCGGACGGTAGCCGAATTGTCTGCGGGTGGCGGCAATGATGTCATTATAGTTGAAAACCTCATCCGGCTTCAGAAGGGTATCATGCAGACTGTGAGCGGTGGATTGGATATTGTACACCCGTCCTTTTTGGGCGGAGGAGAAGGTGGTTGTGAATTCGGTTATTTTGCGTTCGATGCCTTCAGCGCGCAGGGTCTCCACGGTAACGGCCGGGTTTACCGTAAGTGCAGGCGCGGTTATACGTAACGCAGGGCCGTCCGAATCGGGATTGGCATAAGGATGCTCGCTTATAAAAGCGGTGAGTGCTTGCAGGAGCTGGATGGCCAAAAGCTCCGTATCTATGCGCTGAACGGGCTGTCCGGGAATGTACTGGACCTGATCGGCGGTCGTAATCATGCGCTGGGCGTCCACGGGCTGCCGCAGGGCGACATCCGGCCATAGCCGGTCCACCTCGGCTTTGAGCCGGCCGGGCTCGAATAAATACTCGAGCGTATAAATCCGGTTCCGCCACTTCCAGCGCTGCCAGGCTTGTTCAAGCCATGAACCAGCCTCCAGCCCCTCTAGCTGCGCTATGAGGTCGGAGGCATTCGTCTCTAATCCGAGCTGCTCCAGATTGACTTGCACCGGGCTTTCATTTGGCGCAAGACCGGTTAAATCCACCGTCAGAAGCTGGGAGCGCTGAACATGATTTTGGACCTGAAGCGACCATTTATTGGTGCTTTTTTCATCTGGATTCCAGCTCTCGTTGTTCCATTTCCCGGGTAATGGCCGTATATGCGCTTGTGCAAGCAGGACGGCGAAGCAAACCGCGGCGACCAGCAGGCAGCTGGCAATGACAGCTGATATGATACGCAATAGCTTCATCCGTGCGCCTCCGTAATTCATGGGAATTTGTACACTATATGCGGACAAGCCGGAAGGTAGCCGTAAAAAGAACCGCGAAAAAATGATTTCCGGCCCGTCCAAAACTTTTCACAAAATGTTGAACAATCGGTATGGAAAAAGGATTTTTGCCCTTGATGTCGAAGTTAGTAAGGCTGATAAAAGTTTAGGAAGTGATCCAGTTGATTGAAATGCAGGATGTGTGGAAGACGTATCCCGACGGCACTCACGCGCTCCGCGGGATCACCGTCAAAGTGAACAGCAATGAATTTGTTTATGTCGTGGGTCCCTCGGGGGCCGGCAAATCAACCTTTATGAAGCTTATGTATCGAGAAGAGCGACCGACCAAAGGTCATATTTTTGTGAATGGATTCAATCTGGAGAAGTTAAAGCAGCGCAAGATTCCGTTTGTCCGCCGCAACATTGGAGTTATTTTTCAGGATTTCCGGCTTCTTCCCAAGCTCACCGTTCAGGAGAACATCGCTTTTGCTATGGAGGTTATCGAGGCGCCCAGCCGGCTGATTAAGCGGCGGACGCAGGAGGTGCTGGATCTGGTGCGGCTGAAGGACAAGGGTGCTTCGTACCCGAATCAGCTATCGGGCGGGGAGCAGCAGCGTGTAGCTATCGCCAGAGCAATTGTGAACAATCCGTCCGTCATTATCGCTGACGAACCGACGGGAAATCTCGATCCCGATACGTCCTGGGAAATTATGAAGCTGCTTGAAGAAATCAGCTTCCGCGGGACAACCATTGTCATGGCCACACATAACAAAGAAATCGTCAATACGCTGCGCAAACGGGTGATAGCCATCGAGCAGGGCGTCATTGCGCGTGACGAGGCAAGAGGAGAATACGGCTATGAAGTTTAGTACGATGGGCCGTCATTTTCGGGAAGGCACCCGCAACGTCATGCGTAACGGATGGATGTCGTTTGCTTCGACAAGCGCGATTGCCATTTCTTTGTTTATTTTGGGCGTGTTTTTGCTGTTGGCGCTGAATGTCAATTATTTGGCCAATCAGATTGAAAGCGAAGTGGAGATTCAGGTTTTTCTGGATGAAGTGACTCCCCAGCAGGTAGCCGATTTGCAGAAGGCATTGAACGCCAACCCGCAAATTAGAAACGCGACCTACATACCGAAGGATGAGGGACTGAAGAAGCTCAGGGAAACACTCGGGCAAGAAAATAGAGCTATCCTGGACGGCCTGGATAACGAAAATCCGCTGCCGGACTCCTTTACTGTCGAAGTGGTGGAGCCAACAGCGGTCACACAGGTGGCGGAGCAAATATTGGAGCTGAACCGGGGCAAAAACCCGCAGCCGATTTCAAAAGTGGATTATGGTCACGGTACGGTAGAGACGCTGTTCAAAATTACGAAGCTGGTCCGCAATATCGGGCTTGTCCTGGTGGCGGGGCTGGCCTTTACGGCGATGTTTCTGATTGCCAATACAATCAAGATTACAATTATCGCGCGCCGACGCGAGATCAGCATTATGAAGCTGGTCGGAGCGACCAATGCTTTTATTCGCTGGCCTTTCTTTATTGAGGGCGCCCTGCTGGGCCTCATTGGCTCCATCATTCCTATCGGGGTGCTGCTGTACGGCTACTGGCAGCTGTTCCAGGCCAGTCAGTTGAATTTGAGCATGATGCTGATTAAGCTGCTTCCGCCGGAGCAGGTGCTGCTGCAGGTAGGCGGACTGCTGCTGAGTATCGGCATTGTCATCGGGGTATGGGGAAGTATCATTACAGTGCGCAAGTTTTTGAAGGTGTAATGCGAATTCTGTCGGGGAGGAATAGATGTTGAACCGCAGTGTGACACGCATGGTTTCAGGAATTATCACGGTATCGATGGGCGCTCTGCTGCTGCTGCCCTCATCCGGTCAGGCAATGACCAACGAGGAAATAGACGCCAAAATCGCTAATTTGAAGAAGCAAGAGGATAAAGTGCGCCAAAGCCAGAAGAAGGCTGCGGAGGACAAGAAAAAAACGACTCAGGAAAAAAATCAGGTGCTGATTTCTATTCAGCAGCTGGTGAAGCAAATTGATGAGCAGACGTTCCGAATTCATGAGCTGGATGGCAAAATTGATGATACGACCGTCAAGCTGAAGGACGCGGGCAAGCAGCTGGATGAGGCGCAGCAGCGGGTTGAATCCCGTGATGAAATGCTGAAATCCAGAGTGCGGCTGATGTATACCAACGGAGTGGTCTCGTATTTGGACGTGCTGCTGAGTGCCAACAGCTTCACGGATTTTCTCAACCGGTATCAGGCTCTGAAAACGATCGTCGGGCAGGATAAGGAAATGCTTGAAGCGAATAAGGTCGATCGGGATACGGTAAAGGCCAAGAAGCAGGAAATTGAAGAGCACTTACAAGACATTCAGGTGATGTATGCCGAAGCTAGCCGTCTCAAGGATCAGATGGTCGCTCAGGAGAATGAGAAGAAGAAACGCGTTCAGACCCTCAGCAAGCAGGAGCAGGCCTATGAGGAGATCGACGAGGAAAGCGAAAGACAGCTGGTTGAGCTGATCAAGCAGAAGTCGGCACTCGCCAACCAAAAGCAGAAGATTGACTACTACAAAGGCGGCAAGCTGGGCTGGCCGCTGCCCGGACATTATACCATCACATCGGGATTCGGCAATCGTACCGACCCGTTCACGAAAGCAAACGCTTATCACTCCGGGATAGATATCGGGGCGCCTCAAGGCACCGCGATTATTGCGGCGGAGAGCGGAGTTGTCATCAATGCCGGCTTCAACAATGGCGGATATGGAAACCTGGTCGTTATTGATCACGGCAGCGGGCTTACATCATGGTACGGTCATATTCGTCAAGGCGGTATTTTGGTGAAGGAAGGCCAGACCGTCAAGAAAGGCGACAAAATCGCCGAAGTCGGGATGACCGGGCGGGCAACCGGGAACCATCTGCACTTTGAGGTCCGCCAGAACGGCAATCGTACCGATCCGATGCCTTTTGTAAAATAAGCGTTGCAGGCGTCTTCCTTCGTAAAAAATATAGAAAACAGCCGGTTTGGGAAGAAAATGGAATGAATCCGTACAAGCCTGTCATATACTAGATGGGAACGGATGAGGATGGAAGTAGCCGAAGGTGGGATTAGGATAACATGCAGGATCGTGGCCGCAAAATTGTTCTATGGGTCGCCGTCATTTTGGTCTCGATGTTTGCCAGCAGTTTGCTGACTCTAACGCTCGTAGGGCCGCTTAGTTTCGCTTCTAAGGGCGGCGGAGTAACCGCAGGAATGGCAAACAAAGATTTGCAGAAGCTGGAGACGACCTACAATTTAATCCAGAGCAAGTATGTGCAGCAGGTTGACAGCGAGAAGATCATTAACGGTGCTGTTAACGGGATGCTGTCGGCACTGGAAGACCCTTTCTCCGTGTACATGGACCAAAAGGAAGCCCAAATGTTTGAGGAGACGCTCGAATCCTCTTTCCAGGGCATTGGCGCGGAGGTATCGCTTGAAGAAGGCAAAGTAACCATTGTATCTCCGATTAAGGGATCGCCTGCGGAAAAAGCCGGTATCATCGCAGGGGATGTTATTCTCTCGGTCAACGGGGAGAAGCTGGACGGACTGAAGCTGAATGAGGCCGTCGCCAAAATTCGCGGGGCGAAGGGCACGCAGGCCAAGCTGGAAGTGCTGCGATCGGGCTCCGGCGAGCCGGTGCAAATTATTGTCGTGCGTGACGACATTCCAATCGAGACGGTGTCCTCCGAGATGCTGGAGGGCAATATCGGGAAGATTGATGTCAGCCAATTCGTCCAGTTTACGGCCAAACGGTTCAAGGAAGAGCTGAAAGCCTTGGAAGCTAAAGGAATGAAAGGGCTCATTATTGACGTGCGCAACGATCCGGGCGGCTTGCTGCCTGCAGTAGTGGAAATCGCCGAGCCGTTTGTAGCGAGCGGAAAGCCAATTCTGCAAATCGAGGATCGGGATGGCAACAAAAAGCCGGAGCTGTCCAAAGGGACCGGCAAAACATATCCGATTGTCGTACTGATTAATGGCGGAAGCGCCAGCGCTTCGGAGATACTGGCCGGTGCGCTGAAGGAATCGGCGGGCGCCACGCTGGTCGGCCAAACGAGCTATGGGAAGGGCACCGTTCAGGTGACGTTCGAGAAGGAAATGGGCGACGGCAGCAACATCAAGATGACCGTGTACAAATGGCTGACGCCAAATGGGAACTGGATCCACAAAAAAGGGATCGCGCCTGATGTGGAGGTCGAGCAGCCTTCGATGTTCAAGGCTGTGCCGATGACGAAAAAAACGACCCTCAAGCTGGACATGACCGGCGACGATGTCAAGAATCTGCAGGTTATGCTGGATGGGCTTGGACTCAAGCCCGGCCGTACGGACGGTTATTTCAACGATAAAACCGAGCTGGCGGTCAAAGCCTTCCAGCGGCTGAACAATTTGCCAATGAACGGGGAAGTCGACGCACAGACAGCGCAAAAAATCGAGGAAGCGGTGTATAAGGAAATCCGCAATCCGAAGAACGACCTGCAGCTGAAGGAAGCCTTGAAGGTAGTGCAAGGCTTGGTGAAATAATCAGGACGGTCCCGGCCGGAAAAAGCTGAATACGGCAGGATTACAAGGCGGTACTGTCGAATACGTAAAGAAGGCTGATTTATCCGCCTTCTTTTTTTCTTGGTTAAATGAGGGTGTCATCCTTCATAGGATATGATGCCGACGCGGGGTGATCGAAAACGATATGGATTTGGCTCTGGATTTGTTATGGCGCGTGCTCTTTGCGTTCTTTCAGCTGCTGACGCAGCCGTTTTATTATATCGGGTTGCTGCTGATTATCCTGAAATACAGGCGGCAAATTTTCTTTGAACGGAAGCTGTTCGCCACCAAGCTTCACTCTTTGGTGGCCGAAACGTGGCGAACCATTTTGTGGGGCGCCTTGGCTGGCGTGGCGGTATCGCTTCCAATGGCGTACCTCGGGGCTGTCTTGCAGCCGGAGGCCGTGCTGCTGCTCTGGGGAGCTGCCATCGTGCTGGTGCTTTTGAAAATCCGGTTTCTCTGTATGGCTTATGCGGCCGGTCTGCTTGGTGTTCTCCATGCTTTGGTAGGCTTATTGCCGCAGTGGGCGGCCTCTCCCTCCTGGCTCTGGTTGACCGGGCCGCTGGAGAGGCTGCACGTTCCGTCTTTGCTGGCGCTGGCGGCGCTGCTGCACTTGGCAGAGGCGCTATTGGTTCGTTTGCAGGGGGCAAAGACGGCCAGTCCGCTGTTTTTCTCCGGGAAACGGGGGAAAATTGTCGGCGGATATACACTGCAGGGCTGGTGGCCGGTTCCGTTGTTTTTGCTGGTGCCCCTGCCGGGGGCTGTATCTTCGCTCCCCTGGGAGCCGTTGTTCGGGTCCGGCTTATGGTCACAGGGCTGGGCATTCGTTGCTTTCCCGGTTGTCATCGGCTTTGCGGAGCGGACGGTTACCCGTCTGCCGCAAATCAAAGCCCGAAAAAGTGCCCGGCTGCTGTTCGTGTACGGTATGATTGTGCTTGGCTTATCGGGTCTGGTGCAGGTCCAGCCGTTATTTACGATAGGAGCGTCCTTGCTGACCGTGCTGCTGCATGAGCTGATGATTGCCTACAGCAAGTGGGAGGAGCGAGAGCAGAGCCCGCTCTTTGTGCATGACGCCCGGGGTCTCAAAATATTGGCTGTGCTGCCCGGCAGCCCGGCGGAGGAGATGGGGCTCCTGGCCGGGGAAATTATCGAGAAGGCCAATGGGCACAGAGTCCGGCGAAAAGAGGATCTTCATTTGGCTCTGCAGCAAAATTCGGCATTCAGCAAGCTGGAGGTGCTTAATTTGGCCGGCCATACCAAGTTTGTCCAGCGGGCGGTTTATGCCGGCGAGCATCATCAGCTGGGTATTCTGCTGGCTCCGGATGAGCAGGTGCCGTTTTATGCCGAATTTGAGGAGCCTAGTGTCTTCGCCTTCCTGAAAAAAAGACTTTCCGGGTTGAAGCGAAATTCCAAATCGATGTAAAGGCTTTTGCGGTCCATTGAAAAAGAGGGCTTCGTCTTGGAAACCAAGACGAAGCCCTTGTTTGCGGATGTCCGGCTTATGGGGAGCTGCGCAGGACGACGATCTCCACCCGCCGGTTTTTGGTGCGGTTCTCTTCCGTATCGTTCGGGGCGACTGGCCGGGTATCGGCGTAGCCGGTAAAAATAAATTGGCTGGAATCCAGCTTGGCGGTTTCGACAAAGTATCGCAGCACGGAAAGGGAGCGGGCTCCGGAAAGTCCCCAGTTGTCCTTGTAAAGCGCGCCCGTAGCCAGTGGCAGGTTGTCGGTATGGCCTTCGATGCTTATTTTGCTGTCAAGCTTCGGAACAAGCGCCGCGAGCTGCTCAAGAATAGGGGATGCCGCCGGCTTCAAGTCGGCTTTGCCGAGATCGAAGAGAAACAAGTCCTTCAGGGTAATGGAAATGCCTTTCTCCGTATCCCGGACGGATACCTCGGCTTCCAGATGGTTCTCCGAGATATAGTCGTTTATGATTTTTAATGCATCCTGAAGCTTCTGCTCCTGCGCCTCGCGAGCCTCTTGCTCTGCACGCTCCTTGTCCGCAGCCTCCTGGTCCGTCTTTGGAGACGGATTCATGCTGCCATTAAGCCCTGACCCGGCCTCCAGAAGGCTGTCATTTTTGTTAAATTGGAATTGCAGCGATTGGGCCAAGGAATCATATTGATTTGCATCGATCTTGCTGACGGAATAGAGGATGACGAAAAAAATGAGCAGCAGCGTAATCAGGTCTGCATACGTAATAAGCCACCGTTCATGGTTGGGGCCGTGATCTGTTGTTCTACGCCGCCTCGCCATCGTCGGTTCCTTTCTCCTGCTTGGCCGGGCCTGTCAGTTCTCCGGGAAGGAAGGAGGTTAATTTCATCCGGATGAGCTGCGGGTTTTCCCCGGCTTGAAGAGCCAGTATACCTTCCAGCATCATTTCCATTTCAATCGTCTGTTCTTCGCTGCGCTGCTTGATTTTGGCGGCAATCGGCAAGTAAATGATATTCGCGCTGGCCACACCGTATAATGTAGCGGTAAAGGCCGTAGCGATTGAACCAGCCAAGGAAGCCGGATCAGCGAGGTTGCTGAGCACGTGCACCAGCCCCATCACGGTTCCGATAATCCCCATTGTAGGGGCATAGCCGCCGGCGGATTCGAATATTTTGGCCAGGTTGCTGTAGTTTTTTTCTACTGCATCCATGTCGAGCTCCAAAATTTGTTTAGTCAGCTCGGGATCGGTGCCGTCTACAATCATCGTGAGCCCTTTACGCAAAAAAGGGTCCTCGTGCTCCATGGCCCGGCTTTCCAGCGAAAGAACGCCTGCCCGGCGCGCGGTTGTCGCCATATCTACAATTTCTTGGATGATTTTGTCCGGGTCGCGCTGCTTTTCACGAAATGCAATGGATAATGCTTTGGGGAGTTGACGCAGCTGTTTTTTGGGAAAACTGACAATAACAGCACCGATCGTGCCTCCAAATACGATGAGGGCGGCGGTCCCGACAAGAAGTCCGTTAATATGCCCCCCTTCGAGCAAATAGCCGCCAACTAAGGCGGTAAGCCCGATAATAATGCCAATCCAGGTGGTGATATCCAAGAAATATTCACTCCATCCTATATAGTGGAACTAAAAAAAAACGGCTTCGGGCGAAATCTTCATTTGCAACGTATTGACAAAAAAGGTATAATATCAAGGGGAACAAGCATTCGCACAGATGAACAGGTTATCATGACTTATATCGGAATTTAACGCCATAATTATTATAAATTTTGTAGAACTTAAGTCAATGGTCATACATTATCCCGAACGATAGGTGGGAATTTATGAGTGAGCATGAAAAGAGCGACATTGTAGTAAGCAGTAAAGGCTTTGAGCTCGTTTCCGAGTTCGCGCCCCAGGGTGACCAGCCGAAGGCTATTGATGAGCTGACGGCGGGCATCGCAGCCGGGAAGAAGCATCAAACCCTGCTTGGTGCGACAGGGACGGGGAAAACATTTACGATCGCCCAAACGATCGCCCGCTTAAACCGGCCGACATTGGTCATTGCTCATAACAAGACGCTCGCGGCTCAGCTCTGCAGCGAGTTCCAGGAGTTTTTCCCAAATAATGCGGTGTCGTACTTTGTCAGCTACTATGATTACTACCAGCCGGAAGCGTACATTGCTTCATCGGACACCTATATAGAGAAAGATTCCAGCATTAACGATGAGATTGATAAGCTGCGCCACTCGGCCACCAGCTCGTTATTTGAACGGCGGGACGTTATTATCGTTGCTTCCGTCTCCTGTATTTACGGTCTCGGTTCTCCGTCGGAGTACCGGGATTTAGTGCTGTCTTTGCGCACTGGAATGGAAAAGCCTCGCAACGAGATTTTGCACAAGCTGGTGGACATTCAGTACCAGCGCAACGACATCAATTTCATCCGCGGTACGTTCCGTGTGCGGGGCGATGTTATCGAAATTTTCCCGGCCTCCCACGGAGAACAAGCCATTCGGGTGGAGCTGTTCGGGGATGAGATTGAGCGGATTACCGAGATTGATGTTCTGACAGGCGAGATTTTGGGTGAACGTGATCATGTATCCATCTTCCCTGCGTCCCACTTTGTAACCCACCAGGACAGAATGAAGCTGGCGGTGGTGAACATCGAGAAGGAATTGGAGGAACGCCTTGCGGAGCTGCGAGAGAACGGCAAGCTGCTGGAGGCGCAGCGGCTGGAGCAGCGTACCCGGTATGACATTGAGATGATGCTGGAGGTCGGCTTCTGCTCCGGGATCGAGAACTATTCCGGACCGCTGACATTCCGCGAGCGAGGAGCGACGCCGTATACGCTGTTTGATTATTTTCCGGACGACATGCTGATTGTTATTGATGAGTCCCACGTGACGCTGCCTCAAATAAGGGCGATGTACAACGGGGACCGGGCGCGCAAGGAAGTGCTCGTTGAACATGGCTTCCGGCTTCCATCGGCGCTGGACAACCGACCGCTCCGATTCGAGGAATTCGAGCAGAAGGCGACCCAAATGATATACGTCTCGGCCACTCCGGGACCATATGAGCTGGAGCATTGCCCAGACATGGTACAGCAGATTATACGACCGACCGGACTTGTTGATCCGATTATTGAGGTGCGTCCGACAAAAGGTCAAATCGATGATCTGATAGGCGAAATTAATGAGCGGGTGGCGAAGGACGAACGGGTGCTCGTTACCACCTTGACCAAAAAAATGGCCGAGGATTTAACCGATTATTTGAAGGACGTCGGAATTAAGGTCCGTTATATGCATTCCGAGATTAAGACACTGGAGCGGATGCAGATTTTGCGGGATTTGCGGCTTGGCACATTCCACGTCCTGGTCGGCATCAACCTGCTGAGGGAAGGACTTGATTTGCCCGAGGTTTCGCTGGTCGCTATTCTGGATGCGGATAAGGAAGGGTTTCTGCGTGCAGAGCGTTCTCTTATTCAGACGATCGGCCGGGCGGCTCGTAATGCTGACGGACGTGTTATCATGTACGGGGATAAAATAACCGACTCAATGGACAAGGCGATTCGTGAAACCGAACGGCGCCGGACGATACAGCTTGCGCATAATGAAAAGCACGGGATTACGCCGCAGACGATTCGCAAAAAAGTGCGGGATGTCATCGAAGCGACGAAGGTAGCGGAACAGAAGTCCGACTACCTGACCGATCTGAAGGGCTCGAAGATGTCGAGGAAGGACCGCAAGTCGGTTATCGAACGGTTGGAAGCGGAAATGAAGGAAGCGGCGAAAAATTTGCAGTTCGAGCGGGCTGCCGAGCTGCGTGACGCATTGCTGGAGCTGAAAGCGCAGGATTAATGTAGAGAGGGTGAATGGAACGTGGCTAAAGATCATATCGTGGTTAAGGGCGCACGAGCCCACAATTTAAAAAATATCGATATCAGCATTCCCCGCGATAAATTTGTCGTGCTGACAGGGCTTAGCGGCTCCGGGAAATCGTCGCTCGCCTTCGATACGATTTATGCCGAGGGGCAGCGTCGTTATGTAGAATCGTTGTCCGCCTACGCCCGTCAGTTCCTGGGGCAAATGGACAAACCCGATGTGGATTCGATTGAAGGGCTGTCACCGGCCATTTCCATTGACCAAAAGACGACAAGCCGAAATCCCCGTTCCACGGTGGGCACCGTAACGGAGATTTATGATTACCTCCGTCTGCTGTTTGCCCGTATCGGCAAGCCTCACTGTCCCGAGCATGGGATTGAGATTACGTCTCAAACGGTGGAGCAGATGGTAGACCGAATTATGGAGTACCCCGAGAGAACGAAGCTGCAAATCCTGGCACCGATTGTGTCCGGCCGCAAAGGGGAGTATTCCAAGCTGTTTGCGGATGTTCAAAAGCAGGGCTTCGTGCGGGTGCGGGTTAATGGTGAAATCCGGGATGTTTCCGACAAAATCGATTTGGAAAAAAACAAAAAGCACCACATTGAGGTTGTCGTAGACCGCATTGTGGTTAAAGATGATGTGCAGAGCCGGCTTGCCGATTCATTGGAAATGGCATTGAAGCTGGCCGACGGCCGAGTCATCGTAGATGTTATCGATCAAGAGGAGCTGCTGTTCAGCCAAAATTATGCTTGTCCGGAGTGCGGGTTCAGCATTCGGGAGCTTGAGCCGCGCATGTTCTCCTTTAACAGCCCGTTTGGCGCTTGTCCGGATTGTGACGGCCTCGGCGTGAAAATGGTGGTTGACCCGGATCTGCTTGTGCCCGATATGACCCGGACGATTGAAGAAGGGGCCTTTGAAGCTTGGGCGGGCAGCACATCCAACTATTACCCTCAATTCCTGGCCGCGGTGTGCGAGCATTACGCAATCCCGCGCAACGTTCCGGTATCTGAGCTGACAGCGGAGCAGATGAAGAAGCTGTTGAATGGAACGGGAGGCGAGAAGGTTCGCTTCCGGTATGAGAACGATTTTGGCTTGATGAAGGATGCGCTTGTTCCGTTTGAAGGCATTATCCGTAACTTGGAGCGCCGTTACCGGGAAACGGCATCGGACGGCATCCGCGAGCATATCGAACAGTATATGAGCGCCCGCCCGTGCCATGCCTGCAAGGGGCAGCGTTTAAAGCCGGAGACGCTTGCTGTCACCATCGGCGGCAAAAATATTGCTTACGTGACAAGCCTGTCTATCGGGGATGCGTTGAGCTTCTTTGAGTCGGTGTCTTTGGATGAGCGGGAAGCTCAAATATCGCATCTGATTTTAAAAGAAATTCATGCCCGCCTTGGATTTCTGGTCAATGTCGGTCTGGATTACTTAACGATGGGCCGTGCCGCAGGAACGTTGTCCGGCGGTGAAGCACAGCGCATTCGTTTAGCCACACAGATCGGGTCCAGTCTGATGGGCGTGCTGTATATATTGGACGAGCCCAGCATCGGGCTGCATCAGCGGGATAACGATCGGCTTATCCGGACGTTAGAGCATATGCGCGACCTGGGCAATACGCTAATCGTGGTTGAGCATGACGAGGACACCATGCTGGCGGCCGATTACATTATCGATATCGGCCCGGGTGCGGGGATTCATGGCGGACAGGTTGTTGCTCAAGGAACCCCTCAGGAAATTATGGGGGATGAGGCATCGCCGACAGGCCAATACCTGAGCGGCCGCAAGTTTATACCGGTGCCGCTTGAGCGGCGTAAGCCGGGCGACAAATGGCTGGAACTGCGAGGGGCTAAGGAAAACAATCTGAAGAACGTCAACGTGAAGTTTCCGCTCGGTGTCTTTACGTGTGTTACGGGGGTATCCGGCTCAGGCAAAAGCACGCTGATCAACGATATTTTATACAAAGTGCTGGCCCGAGATTTGAACAGAGCGAAGACACGTCCGGGAGAGCATAAGCAGGTGCTGGGGCTGGAGCATATTGAGAAGGTTATTGATATCGATCAATCTCCGATTGGGCGCACCCCTCGGTCGAATCCGGCTACGTATACCGGGCTGTTCGATGATATTCGCGATGTGTTCTCTGCAACGTCGGAGGCGAAGGTGCGAGGCTACAAAAAGGGCCGTTTCAGCTTTAACGTCAAGGGCGGCCGTTGTGAATCGTGCCGGGGCGACGGGATTATCAAGATCGAAATGCACTTTTTGCCGGACGTCTATGTTCCATGCGAGGTTTGCAAGGGCAAACGGTATAACCGGGAAACGCTTGAAGTGAAGTATAAAGGCAAAAACATCTCTGATGTGCTGGATATGACAATTGAGGACGGCTACGAGTTTTTCAAAAATATTCCCCGGATCCAGCGCAAGCTGCAGACGCTCGTCGATGTGGGCTTGGGCTATATGAAGCTGGGGCAGCCGGCGACAACGTTATCCGGAGGAGAAGCGCAGCGTGTGAAGCTGGCCTCGGAGCTGTACCGCCGCAGTACCGGCAAAACGCTATACATCTTGGATGAGCCGACGACCGGTCTGCACATGGCGGACGTGGCCCGTCTGCTGAAGGTGCTTCATCGATTGGTGGAGAATGGAGAATCGGTGCTTGTCATTGAGCATAATTTGGACGTCATTAAAACCGCCGATTATATTATTGACCTCGGCCCTGAGGGTGGAGACCGCGGGGGTACGATTATCGCCAGCGGCACACCGGAGCAGGTTATTCAGAAGGAGCTATCGTACACGGGTAAATATTTGAAGCCGATGCTGGAGCGTGATCGCGAACGGACCGCTGAAGCTTTGGCGCGGGGCGAGGCGGTGTTCGCAGACGAGGAATGGCCAGCCACAGCACAAGTCCAAGGCGCCGGTATAGAGGAAGCCTCCCTGTCTGATACACCGCAAGAAGAAGCCGACGCTATCGTATAATAGCAAGCTTGCTCTTTTGAGGCCTATATGACGGACATACCTGGACCCATTCACATGGCCCACAACCTGCATTCGATATCCAACAAACAGGCAGCTCTCCATAGAGGAGAGCTGCCTGTTTGTTGTTGGTATCACCCGATTAACGGCTGCACATGCTTTACACCATACAGGTATAGCTGGCAGTTGTAAATTGTAACCGAAGAAGCGCGATTTAAAAAATATTCCAGCCGATCATTTTCCAGCCGCTAATTAATATTAAGATGGCCATCAGTGTACGAAGCGGCCGTGCAGGAAGCTTTACGGCGAGCACACTTCCCAAGAGCACGCCAGGGATAGAGCCAAGCATTAAGTTCAGCGCCAGCCCGTAGTCTACGTTGCCGAGGCCTGCATGCAAAAGTCCTGCAACCGTAACAAGCAAAAAGGCATGTGCAATATCGGTGCCTACAATTTTAGAAGGGGCCAGGCGGTATAGCAGCAGCATCACGATAGCATACATGGAGCCGGAGCCGATGGAAGTCAAGCCGACGATAAAGCCTAGCACAAAGCCGATGGCAATCGTCATCACGATTTTTTGCTCAAGCGGTTTTTCTTGAATCCGATTATCTTTAATCCGGTTTTGGAAAAAGCTTTTCAGCAGCGTGGTCAGGGCGACGAGAACAAGAACAACACCCAGGGTATGCTTAATGATTTGGCTTTGGTCTTCGAAAATTTGCAGAGAACCGACGGCAATTACCGCGCCAGGCAAACTGCCGTAGGCGAAGTATTTCACCATTTTCCAATCAATTGTTTTTTGTTTAAAGTGCTGGTACGTTCCAAACAATTTCGTCACCGAGTTGTAGAGCAAGTCTGTTCCGACAGCAATACTAGGGTTGACTCCGAAGATGATGAGAAGCGGCGTGAGCAGGGACGCGCCACCGACGCCGGTCGCGCCCACCAGTAGCCCGACGAATAATCCGAGCAGCGCGATTGAGATCTCCATGGAAGATGCACCTCGTCATTCTATTTAAATCCGATAATGTATATAGGAATTATAAGTTGTAGCCTATGAATTGTAAAGGTTTTTTTATAAATTACTATTTACCGCTCAGCGTGAGTCTAGATTTAGAATATGATGGGCGGCCGCGGATGGATACGAAAAAAGCTTCGGACCCCTGAAGGTACCCGAAGCTTCGCCGATTGTCGAAGGATGAAAGGTCTTTCTTATTGTTTTAAGGGGAGGAATTGTCTTAAGGCCTACAATGAGCTTGCAATAAAATGATAAATCCGGTCATCGACCAGCTTCATGTTATCATGCCCAATATAGTCGATAAGCTTGCCGTATGGGACGGCGTCGTTGACCACCTCACGCTGTACGGTAAAATCCGTTGTTCCGTAATGGTAGGTGGCATCTGCAATCAGAAATGTCGTGTCCGGCTTGAGAAACACTTCCCGGAATTTTTTTTTGGCCTCATCCAAAGTAATGACGGTCAAATAAGAGCATTTGGTTTGCAGCTTGGGATCCGATGATCTCCGATTGATTGCTTCGCCTTGCATTAATGGAAAAGCAAACGGCGCATTCGTCACGGCTCGCCGCAGCGTTCTCTCGTCCATGCTTGAATCCCCTTTTTCTCGAAATCGAACTGTTATAAATTCTATAGATTAAATACCACTTTTACCCATTCAAGTCAATGGAAGCAGCTGTAAAAAACGCAAAACCGTGCAGACGATCGTTATAATCGCCTGCACGGATATTTTGATTTTTAGGAAGCAACTACGGTTAAGACCTCGGTCAGCTTGCTTTGGAACGCTTCAATGCCGACACGTCCCACAAAAGCATGGAAGCTTTCCTCTTCGCTGCGGTTTGCCTTATAGAACTCGATGAGCTGTGCCAGCACGTAAGGTACATCATCGCCTTTGACGCGGCCTTTGAGCGGCTTGTTGAAGGTCGCCCCTGGGCCGAGGATTCCGCCGATTGCGATATCAAAGGCATCTACAGTGCCGTTTGGTGTTTTGACCAAAGAGCCCTGCAAGCCGATATCGGCAATCTGCTTCTGGCCGCAAGCATTCGGGCAGCCGACAAAATGAATACGGACAGCTTCATCCAAATCTACATGCTCATCAAGGTACTGTGCAACAAGGCGGGCACGTTCTTTGGTTTCTACAACAGCCAGGTTGCAGAACTCATTACCGGTACAGGAAACCGTACGGCTCATGAAACGCTCCGGGAATGGAGTCAAGCGCTGCAAGATGGTCTCTTTCAGCAAAGCGTCCACTTTTTCAGTCGGGATGTCCGACAAAATAATGTTTTGAGACACGGTCGTACGCAGTGTACCGCTGCCATATTCATCCGACAAACGGGCCAGCTCAATCAGCTCGTCGCTGTTCATACGGCCTACAGGAACGTTCAGTCCGACATAGTTCAGACCTTCCTGCTTCTGCGGGTGAACACCATCGAAATATGCCCCGTTCCAGCCGACAACCTTATCTTCGCCGCGGCTTGGCATATCGCCGATTTCCTTAAGCAGCTCTTCTTTGAACTTCTCCACGCCCCAGTCAGCTACAAGGAACTTCAGGCGGGCATGGTGACGCTTCTCACGGTAGCCGTTGTCGCGGTAAATGGTTGTTACTCCGGTCGCCACCTTCAGAACTTCTTCCGGACGAATGAAAATATCCAGCTGCTGTGCAAGATGCGGCTTCGCGGACAAACCGCCCCCAACCCATGCATGGAACCCGATCACTTCTTGACCGTCAATGACCTTCGTGGCCGGCGTAAATGCCAGACACTGGATTTCGGCATGGCCGGAGTTATAAATATTCGAAGAAATGGACATTTTATATTTGCGCGGCAAGTTGGAAAAATCACGGTTGAGCAAGAAGAAATCGTTGACCTGATTTACCAGATCATTCGTATCCATCAGCTCGTCCTTGTCGATACCTGCCAACGGGTTGCCGACAATGGTCCGCGGGCAGTCGCCACAGGCTTCCCAGGAATACAAGCCGACTTGCTCCAGACGTTTGAAAATATCCGGCAAATTCTCGACACGCAGCCAGTGGAATTGAATGGCTTGACGAGTGGTGATATCAACAAGATCGCGTCCGTATACTTTGCCGATATCAGCCAAGCCGCGCGCTTGATCGGAAGTCAAGACACCGGAATTGATGCGGACACGCATCATGAAATAGCCGTCCTTCGGTTTTTGCTCATAAACGCCGGCCCATTTGAACAAATTCATGTCGTCCGGGGTAATAGCGTCATAGCCTTCATGCGAGTACTTCTCGATAATGGTGCGGATGATGTCCAGCCCGTCTTTTTCCAGCTTGACAAATTCCATCTTGTTTAGTTTCGAAGGGTCTTTGGTCCACACTGCTTCGTAAGCCACGGTCTTGTTCCTCCTACGGTGATTCATCGTGAATGCTCAAAATTCCGATGAAAAAGGTATGAATATGCTAAATAAATCGTAACACAAATAAGGGGTAAGGTAAATGAAAAAGCCTTCCTATGCTTATAAGGTTTTATTATGATGTACAAAGGGAACACTTATATGCTGGCAGCACAGCGATAAATCGTGACAAAGTTGTTAAAAATGAAGAAAGTTCTTGCATCCCAAGGTCTGGCAAGCTAACATAAATAAAGATAGGCATTTTCCGTGTTACTATGTAAAAAAGGGGGTTCCATCAATGTTCTTGGCAGAAGGCGCTGCGGAAGCAACCACAAGTACATACTCCGGTTTTGACCTGTTTATGATCGTGGTCACCATCCTCATTGCAGCAGGAGTGTTGCTTCAATTGAAGCAGCAAAACAAAAATAAATTCGCCATCGGCTTCGGTGTGGTCTGTCTGTTGGCATTCTTGTTTATGGACGTCATCATGATTGCGGGATGGGCAGGAATCGAGATTAAGCTGCCATTCAAGATCTAATAAGCAAGGAAGCCTGAATCAGCAGCGGCAAATAGGAAAACCCGGCTCCATCCATCTGGATGAAGAGCCGGGTTTTTGGCTATCAGGGGCTTAATTAACGAACGGGCAGACGGCTTCGTTATCCCGCACGTATTATACCCACCACATCGAAGCGAGAGGCTCCTTGATCAGCACCTGCTGCAGGTTCTGAACCGCTTTGGTGAAGCCCTCGTCTATGGACATCAGCCCGTCTTCGTGCTCGATGCTGACTACGTAGTCATAACCAACGAGGCGCAGCGCGCTGATAATATCGGCCCACACCTTCAGGTCATGGCCGAAGCCAACGGTCCGGAACTGCCAAGCGCGGTCGAGCATGTTGGCGTACGACTGCATATCGGTCAAGCCGTAGCGGTTGACGTTGATCGGGTCAATGGAGGTGTCCTTGGCATGGAAATGATGAATCGCTCCGGCACGTCCCAGGATTTGGACGGCCTGCACCGGGTCGATGCCCTGCCACCACATATGGCTCGGATCGAGGTTCGCGCCAATGACGTCCCCGGCTGCTTCCCGCAGGCGAAGCAAGGTCGCGGGAGTGTGCACGGAGAAGCCGCCGTGAAGCTCCAGACCGATTTTGATTCCCCGGTCCGAGGCGTATCGTCCGGTCTCGATCCAGTACGGAATGACCTTGGCTTCCCACTGCCATTTCAGGACCTCTTGAAAGTCGTTCGGCCATGGAGCGACCGGCCAGTTGGGGTGCTTGGCATCCTCATGGTCTCCAGGGCAGCCGGAGAAGGTGACAACTACCGGGACATCAAGCCGCTGGGCGAGCTCTACCGTTTTAATAAACGTATCATGATACTCCTGGGCGATGTGCTTCTGCGGATGCAGCGGGTTGCCGTGACAGCTGAGCGCGCTGATCGTCAGCCCCCGGGAGTCAACGGCCTGTTTAAAGGCCCGAAGCTTGCCTTGATCCGAGAGCAGCTCATCCAGCGGGCAGTGGGCATTGCCGGGCCAGCCGCCGGTTCCGATTTCTACGGCCTCGATTCCTTTTGCAGCGACATGGTCCAGCATTTCTTCAAACGGCTTTTGCGAGAACAAAACGGTAAATACACCAAGCTTCATTCCTTGCACCTCCAAAAAGAATCGTATGAATGCGGATTCAACAAGTAAGCTATATAAGCTTCTGGATGTAGAGTAATACGGAAACGGGAAGGTTACCGCCAGGCGGAAATAGAGGAGCAGGACGCCTGAACGGGACAAAATGTACGCGCGTACATTTTGTCGTCGGGGTTGCCCCCAAAACCGATTATAGCATGACATTTCGTTAAAAAGAAGGCCAATTCAGCAGCCCGCGGTAAATTTGCAGCACGGTTTCCGAGCTTCCGCTGTACACAATGACCGCTATGGTTACTATCGCTTGGGTAACAAAGCAGCGCCAGTAAAAATAACGGCGGGATACCTTTTTCTTGTTGACAGTGGAGCGGTTCGTTACATTCTCAATCGCCAGGACAATTCCGTGATACAGCCCCCATAGCACGTACAGCCAGCTGAAGCCGTGCCATAGTCCGATAAGAATCATTACAAGCATGGATAGCCAGGCCGCCGTCCAGCGGGAGGTGCTGCGCCGGGCGAAAATAAGGAAGATGTGGTCGCGGAACCAGTCGGCCATTGTTGCGTGCCAGTTGCGCCAGTACTGCGTCAAGGTTGGCGACAGGAACGGTTTTTTGAAGTTTTCCGGGATGTTGTATCCCATTAACCGGCCGAAGCCGATTGCGATATCCGAATAGCCCGAGAAGTCGAAATAAATGAGCGCGTAAAACCAAATCATCAGAAACAGCGAATGATGTGTATGCAGCTCCGGCAAATCAAGCACCCGTTGGAACACCGACATCATGATGGCCACGACGACGATTTTTTTGAACAAGCCCAGTATAATCCGCTTTACCGCCCATTCGAACACCTTGCTGTCCACATTGTACGGCTGCCGCGTATCCGCCAGGAAGTCTCGGAATTTCAGGATTGGCCCGGACGTGAACGTCGGAATGAACAGGACAAAGTTGAAATAATCGATAAGCGGCGCTTTGCCATCCTTGCCTACGTAGTACGCGAAATAATAAGCGTCAATGACCTTTAACAGGTTATAAATGAGGCCTAGCGTTATGACTACGTCGAACAGTGCATGCTCCAGCGTGCCCATACCGAATAACCGCAAAATCACGACGGCAGCAATGTTCGCGAACACCGCTGCAATAAATTTCGCGCGCCGGCCGGATTCTGTAAGGCATAGATGCCGGTACACCGTATAGTTTCCCAGGGTGTAAATTAAATAAAACACAAACAGCTTTTGGCTGAATACAAGTAAAAACCCAAGATTGAACAGCAGAACAAGCAGCCGTTTATTGCCGCTCCAGCGGCGTGTCAGCATCAGGAGTGCAATCATCCCGGCGAGCGCGCCCATGGCGGTCATATTTAAGTACCACATGGCTTAAAACCCCTCGTAAATGAATAAGCCTTTGCCGGTAAACGAAGCCAGGACGGCGACCAGCATGGCCAAATACACGATTATTTCGATGAGCTTGCGGACGTTTGGAGCCACTGGTCCACCTCCTTCGTCAGTTTCGGCGCGCCTTCTTCCCGGTTCAAATGGACCAGATCGTGGAAATCGCTGGCCGCGTACTTGTGCATCAGGTCGAGTGCAGGAATGCCGTGCGCTTTGGCGATCTCCATCACCTTATCATGAAGCGGACCGATGTAGGCCGGCTGCGGATAAGCCGGGTCCGGGTTAATGGGCATCAGAACAATGCTCACCGGCAGCCCCGTCGCCTTAGTACGGCTCAGCACCCATTCCAGTGCGGTGAAGTTGTCCTTCATATCCTGCTCCACCGTCATCCAGTTAAACAGCTTCTCGTAGCGTTCCCAGTCCTTGCGCAGGTCTTCCGGCGGCTTATGGCCGTAATAAAGCAGCTTGTCTGTCCAAGCCGGCTCGTAGGCTAGGAGCTGGCCCTTCGCAGCGCCCAGCAGCCACTTGCGCCCGGTATCGCGGAAATAGTCGCGGTAATAGTAAATGTACGGCTCGTACCATGGCTTAAACCAGGGATACGTGTCGTCGGTAGGCAGCGCATCCAGCATGGTGTGCGCGTCGATTCCGATGACGAGGCGGTCCGTGAAGGTGTAACGGCCCTGCTCCATAATTTGCTGCAGGTCGGTCAGCTTGCCGTAGGAGAGTCCCATTTCCACCAGCGGATGCTGCGCCTTGTCCTCCATATAAGCTCCGGTGACAGCCGAGTTGCCGTAAAATACCGTGCCGCTCGTCCGGCCCTCATGGTGGAGAATCGTTTTAGTGAAATCATTTTTGTAGAAACGCAAGGAAGTCGACATCGGGTCCCAAATGGACAGCGCGACGTCGACCAAGACAAAGCCGCAGAGCAGCAGCAGGACGAAGCTATTGTTGCGTAAAAAGGCGGTGAGTTTCAAGTGCAATCCCTCTTTGCGTAAGCGGACAGGCCGCTGTTTGGTACAGCAGACGGACGCTCCCCGTAGCCGGGCAGCGTCCGTCTGCGCAGCAGGAAAAAGAACGGTTATGGGTATATATCCGGGCGTGCATACAGTCCGGGTGGGAGCGACTAGACTAGTTCGTTTCTTTCCAGGCCTGATATTGGCTGCGGAACGCTTCCGGCCAACCGGACTCGTCCAAGCCGAATTGAGCCAGAATAGCGAGCGCCCAGCGCTCGATGCCGAAGCCGACACAGCCGGTGGTGGCGTTGCGTTTGCCCATTTTGATATCAAAGGCGGTGCCGAAGGCGGTGCTGTGGAAATTGACCGATCCGCAGGCAATCGATTTGTTCAGGTATGGAATCGTAAGCCGCAGCTCGTACTTCATTTCCTGGTTGCGCTGGAATGAAGCCTTCACCTGAAAATCGTTGGTGAAGAACGGGTCATTTGCATTTTCCATTGTGCAATCGATATCCCATTCTACAGCCAGCTGCTTCATCAATTCGACGGCCTTCAGACGGTTTTCCCGGACAAATTCCGGTTTGCCGACGAAGATGATTTCACGCATGGTGAAATCAAGCAGACGGCCGAAGTCGCCATGGTTTTTCGACTCGTAGCGGTGGCATTTGGCAACGGCGGTGGCCACCAGTCCGTCCCCCTCGATGGTTTCGCCCTGGAGACCCTCATAGCAGTGATAGCAGGTCGAAGGGTTCATCGCCAGCTTCGGCTTCGCCATGTTCACATTCAAATCCAGCGGCGCCTCCTGCTTCCAGCCCTGGCTCTGGCGAACGGATTCGGAGAAGGCTTCAATGACGTCCAAATCATCACGCAGGTGGGACAAGAAATGCAGGTGCTCCGGGAACGAGGTAAAATGGTTCGTTTTATCAAGCGTTGTCAAATGAATGACCGCCGGGTACGTTTCTTCCTTCGCTCCGAACGGCTTGGCGACCTTTTCGACAAAGCTGTAGTCCAGGAAACGCATCAGAGAAGAGAGCGGCTCCCGGAAAATAAACAGCCCCGGATCGAGCACCTTCATCGACTTGCTCTCCACCAGCTCATTCATAATGTTGCCGCTGTAAGGCTTACTGCCTTGATGCTCAAACAGAATATGCTCCTTAAAGCCGAAGTCTCCGTGAGAGAAGCGCTCGATCAGCTTTTGGACGCGAACCTCAATCCAGCCGCTGCCCCGCGGGTCATTGTGCGTCAGAAGAAGCGTATCCTCCTCCAGACGAATGTCCTCAATATACTCGCTGGTGAAGGCTGCAGCGTATTTCAATTGGCCGTGCTGCGCCGGGTCGAGCGGTGCTAAGGAGATGATACATTGGTTCATGGGAGGCTACCCCGCTTTCTTCTTTTCAATGAATTCGGCAATTTCACGCACGGTGTTCAGCGGGTAGAGCATCAAATCCTGATTCGTTACCTGCAGGCCGTAGGTTTTCTCGATGTGGGCAATCAGGGCTGTTGCGCCGATAGAATCGATAAAGCCGTAATCAAACAAGTGTACGTCGACACCGAAATCCTCGTCATCGCTTTCGATTTCATAACGCAGGCGGATGTGCTGCTCAAGCTCGTCGATAATAACTGACATGGGTGTTCCTCCTCGGTGGTAATAGGTAAGAGTAGCTCAAGGGGCCGGGTGCACGTTAACGGTCACTGGCTCGCCAAAGTGTGTTACGGTATAGGTCAGCGCTTCCGGCGCGCGATCATTGCCGGCCGGGGCGGAGCTGATGACCAAATCGGGCCCTTCAATGCTCAGCGGCACAGGACTGTACAGCTTGATTTGCTGCATCCCGCCGTCGGCAAGCTTCATAGTCCAGCGGCTGCCCGTCTTGCTGATCTCCACAGGGACATTGGCCCGTACAAGATGCAGCGGCTCGCGGTCCCACCCGATGCGGACGGTAGCGGAGGCTTGCTGTCCGAGACCGGCATACAGGCGGCTGCCCTTGCGGACAAAGATGTCGCTGTCTGTTACGAGCGGTTGATTGGCGTAGGCTTCTCCGGCTTCAATCATGATGCCCAGCGATTGTGCATAGCCTGCGGCCTGAGCCGGGATGTGGCTGCGGTCCGCCCGTATGGAGAGCGTCAGATGCTTCCCGTTTCCAAGCAGATTCCGGAGGGAATCCGCAGCCAGATGAAGCCAGCTTCGCTGCGGCTGAATATCCGCGGTCAATGCCGCCAGCATGGAGCGCGCCATTTGAGGCTCACTCATAAAGTTATACTCCTCTTTGGTGCGCATGTCATCCAAATAAGTGACGAATTGTTTTAATTCCAGCAGCTTTTGCGGTGTTTGGTATTCAATATGTTCAAAATAGGTCAGCGGCATGTCCAAAGCGGCATAAGATTTGTACACGTGCTCGGTGTTGAACACCGGGTCCTGCCGCAGGCGGATTGCCGGCGCCATAAGCAGCATAGGCTTCTCCTTGGCCGCGTCCACCGATTGGCTCGGATCCTGCATCAGAAAAGGCGAGCTCCACATGTATTCCCAGCCAAGCTGCGGGTCGGTAGCAACGTAAGAGGGACGGAAGCCGAAGTTAAACCATAGCCCGCTGTCCCGTTCATTACGCAGCGTTTGCAGCCTGCCTGGATTGTTGATGCGCCAAGTGTGCTGGTTCGTTCCCGCATTGCCCCAAGGCAGCCCAAGCTGCTCGAAGGCTTGCTTATGCAGCTCAATCTCCTGCTTTTCCTGCTCATCGCTGACAAAATGATGGAAGTATAAATGCGGGTACAGCTCCAGATTATTTTTTTTCGTATAGGCAATAAAATCGTCCAGCTGCTTCCGGTAAGCAAACGCGGGATCGTTCACCGGAACCGGCGGACCGAATTCCAGCTGGCCCACCAGCAGGTCGTCTATACCATCCTGATTCCAATCGTACCATAACGGGGCGGAAAAGTGTCCCCCGACCAGCGCATGATTGCCGGCGGCATTCAATGTCTGGCCTTGAAGCGGGCCTTGAGCAGTCCAAGTACCGTCCCCCTGCTGAATATAGATGAGCAAATCACCCTCTTCGTTGCCGATCACAAGGTCCGGTTTTCCGTCTCCGTTCATGTCATGTACGCTTGGCGCTGCATAAGCGGCAGGGATTTGCACCAGCTCCTTGCTCCGTGCAGCCGAGAACCCTGCAGCATGCGAAGCGCCGACTGCAGGCCGGATGCCCGGAAACAAGGTGACGCGGCCATCCTTGTCGCCAACGACAAGATCCGGGACTCCGTCGCCATCCACATCGCCAATCGCAGGCGCCGCGTAAGAAGCGGCACGCAGGGGCTGGCCGGTATCTGCGGCGAGGAGCGGAGCAGGCGCAGAGAACACGAGCGGTGCCTGCTGGTGCGAGAATAGCAGTTCCCCGCCTGCGCCGCCGAGGATGAAGTCCGGCTTGCCATCGCCATTGAGATCGGTAACGGCAACTGTTGTGAATCCTCCGGCACCTGCCAATAGCGGGTTTCCGTTTTTGTCCTTCAGCTCTGCGGGTGCGGCGAAGGCATCTGTTAGCGGATCGCTTTTGCTGCGGGAGCTGAAGAGCGTATCGTTCAGGGCGGTATACAGATGGCCGTCTCCGCTTCCGAGCAGCAGATCCGGTGCGCCGTCCCTGTTCAAATCGGCTACGGCCGGATAAGCCCGGTACGGCTGCTCAATTTGCTGGCTTAAGGAGCGATCGCCGGGAAATTGCGCCAATACCAACGCCTTTCCTTCCGCCTGCATTCTCTGTCCGCTGGAATAGTAGGAATCGGTACGTTCTCCCGCAAATACAGGATTTGCCGCACTGCCCTGATTCAGGTGAAGGCTGAGCGATTCATGCCATTTGCCCCAATCGTATGTGGCCCGCACCAGTGTAAAGGAAGGCAGTTGATTATATTGCTTGAGCAGCTCGGCCCAGGCGATGCCCTCGCCATGGACAATGGCGGGCGTCGCCTCGAAGTGGTTCTGGTAGGCCATGGCCGGACGGCCGTTAGGGCCCAGCACTTTTTTGACGGCATAGCCGTAGTTTTCTTTTGCGGCATAGGCCGCAATTTCATTGCGGTACTGCCAGGCGGCCGAAGAGGCGGAAAAGTTGAAATAAGGCTCGACTGGAACGGAATAACGATCGAAGTAGGCTGTGCCGGGCTTTGGCTTCTTCTCGTTCTTCTCCGCCTGCAGGTTGGCAAAGCCTTGACCGGGGTCCATTCCACTGGTCATATCAAAGCCCGTGATGAAGTAGCGGCCGGGCAGTAACGCGCTGCCGGTCAGCACGGAGCCTTCCCCGAGGCGGTGCCGGGTCATGACAGCAACTCCATCCACATTGACCAGCGATTCCGTGCCCGCCGCCGGAACAAGGCCCAGCCCCCAGTGAAAGCCCGGCATAAGCCCTTCATTGCTTTGCTTCTCGAACTGCTGAAGGTCAGAAAGAAATTGCTTGGCAACCAGCTGCATCCCCGACAGATTGGGGGATGTTTGCGGGTAGTCGATGACGGCCTTGCTAATTGCTCCGGTCATCGTTCCGGCCTGCTCGGTGCCGGGAATGTCCTGAAGACTTGCCGCGCCAAGCAGATCCAGCGGCAGGTCCTGGAGCAGCGCATGCTCCACGAACAGATGACCACCCTGCTCGACGTAACGGCGCAAACCCGGTATGGCCTCCGCCAGCATGCCGGAGCCATGCAGCGAAGGGTCCAGAATGAGGATATCCTGCTTCGCAAGCTGGCTTGAAGTCAGCTTGTCCAAGCTCCGGGTGTCTGTCTCCAGGCCCGCTACAAGCGATTGGCGGAAATGCTGGAGCATGGCCTCATCCCGCTGGTCCCCGTTTGTAGCCACCAGCAGGCGCAGCTTGACATCCTGGCGCCCGAGCCATAACAGTACAGCCGCCAATCCGCCAAGCAGCAGAAAGACGGCTAGGGCGATGCGAATTTTGCGGTGTGCCACTGGTATCCCTCGTTGTTTTTATATTGGAACTGCACAATAAAATAAGTACGTTAACCTACGTGACATTATAGCATTTCTGGCGGGCGATGTTAACTTGGCGGTCGCCCTGCGGGCTGACCGGACCGGGACTAGGCGGCTTGCTGAGGAGGAAGTCGGGATTCCGGTGCAGCTTCACGGGTACAGGTGGTACAATAGAAGAAATGCTTGCTGCCGGTCATCTCTGGGGAAGACAACATTTCTGAGAAAGTACAGCCGGATATTAACAAGGCGGTGCTGCGGGCAGGGCAAAACGGGAGAGGTGTTCTGGGATGGTCACGGGTTCTACAGTAGTTTGCATCGGGGAACTGTTGATTGATTTTGTACCGGAGGAAAATGGATTGCCGCTTGCCGAGGTTCCGCTATTTCGCAAGGCTGCGGGCGGAGCACCGGCGAATGTCGCTGCGGCGGTAGCGAAGCTGGGAGGAGCCTCCCGGTTTATCGGCAAAATCGGGGCCGACCCGTTCGGGCAGTTTTTGCGGGAGACGCTGGTTTCAGCCAAGGTGGACCCGGCGTTAGTGGAGACCGGGGAAGCCCGTACGGGGCTGGCGTTTGTGTCCCTGCGTGCCGATGGTGAACGTGACTTCTTGTTTTACCGCCAGCCTGCGGCGGATATGCTGCTGCACAGCAGCGAGCTGCAGGACGCGTGGTTTGCCGATGCCGCGATTTTGCATTTTGGCGGGGTGTCGCTCATCCATGAACCGTGCCGAAGCGCAACGCTGGCCGCCGCTGAGCGGGCCCGCCGTCTCGGCGCTCTCGTCTCGTACGATCCCAACGTGCGGATGACGCTGTGGGGGGATGATACGGAACGGGCCCGGTGTGAAATGCTGGCTCCCATGGCGCACGCCGATGTGGTCAAGGTCAGTGAGGAAGAAATTCATTTTCTGACCGGAACAGAGGATTTGCTGCAAGGCGCACATCAACTGCTGGAGCAGGGCCCGCAGGTTATCGTGGCGACTCTTGGCGCGGAGGGAAGCCGTTTTATTACGTCTCTCGCCGATATTGCCGTTCCCGCCCCTCGTGTGAATGCGATCGATACGACGGGAGCAGGCGACGGCTTTGTCGGCGGGCTGCTGTATCAGCTTACACAATGGGCGATTGCGCCTGTTCAAATCGGCCGTGCCTTGGCGGATGAAGGCTTTGTCCGCGAGATCGGGCGCTTCGCTTCCGCCGTTGGCGCTTTGACCACGACGCGCCGCGGGGCGATACCGGCATTGCCGACACGCGAGGAAGTGGAGCGGGCGCTTGACTGATGCGTCTTGGCTGATATAAGCTCCCCGGAAAAAAGAATTGCAGCTTCCTTTGATCTGAGCGTCGTCACGCCGCCTGAGAACGGATTCCCCGGGCGGTATCCGCCTAGAGCCCAGGATCAGGCGGATGCTTTCCGGCGCGAACCATGGTACACTAAAAGGATAATTAGTAGTAAGGAAGTGTACCGATGCGAAATATACGCAGAGAAGATATAGAGCTGCTTGCTCCGGCCGGGGACTGGGAATGCTTGCGTGCGGCTGTGGCGAACGGAGCGGATGCAGTTTTTTTTGGCGTGGAGAAGTTTAATGCCCGGGCCCGCGCTCACAATTTCCATACCGATGAGCTGCCGGAGATGATGTCCTTCCTCCATTACTATGGGGTCAAGGGCTTTTTGACGTTTAATATTTTGGTATTCGAAAATGAATTGGACGACGCCAAGCGCCTGATTGAGGCCTGTATTGAGGCCGGCGTGGATGCTGTCATCGTGCAGGATTTGGGTCTGGTGAAGCTGATTCGAGACATTTCGCCGGATTTCCCGATTCACGGCTCGACCCAGATGACCATTACGTCGCCGGAGGCGGTAGAGTTTACGAAGCCGTTCGACATAGAGCGTGTCGTGCTGGGACGGGAGAACAACCTGAAGCAAATCCGCCAAATCGGGGAGCAGGCCCGCCTGCCGATGGAAGTATTCGTGCATGGCGCGCTGTGCGTCTCGTATTCGGGCCAGTGCCTGACCTCCGAGATGTGGGGCGGACGCTCGGCCAACCGGGGAGAGTGCGCTCAGGCGTGCCGTCTGCCGTACGACCTGATGATCGATGGGGTTCAGAAGCCGATGGGCGATGTGGCCTACTTGTTGTCCCCGAAGGATTTGGCTGCGCTGGAGCTGGTGCCCGAGCTAATCGAAGCGGGCGTCACATCGTTCAAAATCGAAGGGCGACTCAAAAGCCCGGAATATGTCGCCAACGTCGTGAGCAAATACCGGCAGGCGATTGACCGTTATTTCGACGGACAAGACGCGCAGCCGACCAAAGAGGAGCTTCGTGAGCTCCAGCAAAGCTTCTCGCGCGGCTTTACGTACGGCTTCCTTAAAGGAACGAACAATAAACAGCTGGTGGAAGGAACGTTCCCCAAAAGCCGCGGCGTGTACCTGGGACGGGTGAAGCAGGTAACCCCGGCGGGGGCTTTATGCGAGCTGGAGGCCCCGCTCAAGCGGGGTGACGGGATTGTATTCGATGCCGGCGACCCGACGAAGAAGGAAGAGGGCGGACGCGTGTACGACCTGCGCCGCCGCGGCCAAAAGGTAGAGGGCGAAGTGGAAGGCGGCCTGATCGAAATCGTGCCGGGCCGCAATGACGTCGACTTGAAGCGGGTTCATGTCGGGGATCGGATTTGGAAAACAAGCGACCCGCATCTGGACAAGCGGCTGCGGCAAACGTTTGAAACCGAGAAGCCGTACCGGGTGTTCCCGGTCGGCGTGAAGGTGCGGGGACGACTCGGGGAGCCGCTTCACAGCGAGTGGACGGACCTGACAACAGGTAACAAGGTGGCGGTTTCCTCCGGGCTGGCGCTGGCTCAAGCGGAGAAGCGGCCGATGGACCGGGCTTTGTTCGAGGAGCAGCTGGGACGGCTGGGCGGAACGATTTTTGCCCTTGCGGAGCTGGACGTTGACTTGGAAGGGCAGCTCATCGTACCGATGCGGGAGCTGAACCAAATGCGGCGTGAAGCAGTGGAGCAGCTGGAGGCGAAGCGCCGGGAGCCTCGGCAGTACGTTCACCGCAAAGTAGACGTATATGCTGACACTGAGAACAGGCAAGCCCGGGTTTCTGTGGATATCTCCGGCTTACCGGGGACGGATATTGCTTCCGGATCTTCGTCTGCGACAGGAGCTTTCCCGGCGGCGAAGCCGAAGCTGACTGCGCTTTGCCGGACGATGGAGCAGGTGGATGCCGCGCTGCAAACCGATGTCGAGCTGATTTATGCCGATTTTGAATTTATTAAGCAGTTTTCCGCCGCTGTGGAGGCCGTTCATGCCGCCGGGCGCCAAATTGCCCTCGTAACGCCGCGCATTCATATGCCTGGGGAAACGGGCTATTTTAACAATATTCTGAAGCTGAAGCCGGATGCCGTGCTGATTCGAAATACCGGGGCGATGTACTACTTCATGAAATATCGGGCCACGCACCCGGATGAGCAGCATCCCGTGCTTATCGGGGATTTCTCCCTGAATGCGGCGAATCACAAAACAGTGGATCTGTTCCATGAGGCCGGTTGTGCGCGGGTCACCCCGTCATACGATTTGAACATTCAGCAGATGATGGATTTGCTGGACAAAAGCGACACATCTGTGCTGGAGGTTGTCATTCACCAGCATTTGCCGATGTTCCATACAGAGCATTGCGTCTACTGCACCTTCCTGAGCGAAGGCACCGACTTTACCAACTGCGGACGTCCATGCGAGGAACACCGGGTGTCGCTGCAGGACCGGATAGGCATGTCCCATCCCGTGCGGGTAGATGAGGGCTGCCGGAATACCGTGTACAACGCGATCGAACAATCCGGTGCAGAATACTTGACCCATTTCCAGGAGAAAGGCGTAAAGAGCTTCCGCGTCGAATTTCTGGAGGAGTCCGGGGACAAGGTGCGAGAGGTCATTGATTTATACAGCCGTGCGCTCCGCGGCGAAGTGAGCGGCACCTATGTATGGCGTTCTCTGAAAGCAACCAACCAGCTCGGTGTTACGCGCGGACAGCTGGTGAAGTAAGAACGGAATCTTTACGAAAAACACGTGTCAGGCGGGCAGAAATGCGTCGCTGCGGCACGTGTTTTTCTACTATATTGTCGGAACGGGAAGTATGAATCGTCTGTGCATGGAGCGTTGTGGACAATATGTGGATAGATTGTAGATAACCTGTTGATAAAAAGGGACAGCTGTTACAGACGCGGTGCTGGACGACTAGCGGGCTTCCGGCCGGGCTCAGCGGTTTATTTCGATTTCGGATATTTTACGACCGGCCATTTCTCCTTTCTCAGCGCATCCATCAGTTCAGGGCCGACATGCAGCGTGTCCGCAACCAATTCATGCGGGGTCAGAGCCATCCACTGGTTCAGTGAAATATCCTCGAACCGGTCGCTTTTGAACATTTCCAGAAACCATAATGTGGTGTCACCGGTATTCTGAATATAATGCCCATAGCCAAAAGGCACATAACCTACGTCTCCCGCCCTGTAATCGAAGGTGCGCGCAGTTCCGCTGGCGGCGAAGGCGGTCATCCGCCCCTGGCCGGATAAATAATACTGCCATTCATCATTGTTCGGATGCCAGTGAAGCTCCCTCATGGCGCCTGGCTCGATCTCGACCAAAGCGGCCGCAATAGCTGTCGAAGCCGGAAAGTTGGTGGAGTCGACAATACGCACGGTTCCTCCCGGTGTACGGATCGGCTCCTGGGCCAGCAGCTTATGGGTCAGGCTGAGCGGGACCGTTCCGTAAGGATCGGGCACCTGCACTTCCGCAAGCGGCTTTGGCACTTGCCCTTGGAATATGTACCGTTGTCCGGAGGGAATATGATCGAAGCTGTTTTCCGGTACACCGAAGTTGGCCGCCAGCACGTCCTTCGGCGTATGGGCGAACCAGTCCGTTATCGAGAACGTATCGATGTCCGAGAAGCTGCCGTCATCGAAGACAAGCAGGAACTCGCAGCCCTCCTCCAGCCCTTGAATGGAATGAGGGATGCCCGGCGGGAAATACCACAAATCGCCAACGCCGATATCCGCGGCAAAATTACGCCCATTCTGGTCCACCGCTGTAACCCGCGCCCGGCCTGTAATCATAAAGGCCCACTCCGCTTGTGTGTGCCAATGCAGCTCCCGCACGCCTCCGGGCGTCAGCCGCATATTCACGCCCGACAGCGTCGTAGCGATCGGCAGCTCTCGGACAGTAATCTCTCTTGACCAGCCTCCGTGATTCAACTGCATGTGCGTGTCCGAAAATGAAAATCTGAGGTTAGGCACCGTACCGGCATCGGTTACCGGCGGGACGAGCAGATTCGGATTTTGCAAATCCAGCATCACGTTGCGCGGGCCGGGATCGGTGGCTCCTGCGCCGTCAGGCCGGATGGGCTGAGGGATGTCGATTTTGATGAAGCGGTCGGATGAAGGCTTGGATGGGTTCTCCATGCAGCACACTCCTCTTTACTTCCGCATCGCTGGGGAAGGTCGTTGTTCTAGCCTATGCGGGCGGGAGTTGTCTACAGTCCGTATTTTGCTGTCCTGCCGGTACGATCCTGCAGGTGTGTCAGGCCGTCAACAAGGTCAACAGGAAAGGGGAGGAAGCGGCAGCATAATCCAAATATGATGTAGGTTAAACCGTCTAATGACTATCCGCGGATATCGGCAATCAGCTTCTCCAGCTCATGCTCCTGCCCCTCGTAAATATGCAGCGCCTCCAGCACCGCCTGTGTAAAGTCGACGAAGGCTCTGCCCTTTGCTGTCAGGATATGCCCGTCCCGGACGACTCGCTGCTCAACATAGTTATGGCGGGGGAACGGATCGGCCACACCAAGCTGAACAATGCGCTCAACGGCACAAGAAGTAGTGAAGAGGCGATTGTCCAGTACGCCGGCCCGCCCGAGAAACTGGGGTCCGTTGCAGATGGCGGCGATGATCCTTTGCTCCCGGTCGAATTTCTGGATGAAGGCGGTCAGCTCCGGACGCTGGGTACCGATAGGACCGCCGGGAATAAGAAGGGCCTCCATGTCCGTCCAGGCCATCGCTTGCGCAAGCGTCGCTTGGGGCGCATACCAGATGCCGGATTCGCTTTCAACGGGATTCAAATCGTAGCTGACAGGGACGACCTCTTTTTTGCCGACCTGCTTGATTTTGTGGAAGGCCAGTGTAATCTCGAAATCAGCCATTTGGTCATAGATGAAGCAAATGATTTTTCCCATACCTTTCTCCCTTTCGTCTCTTGATCCGCCCTGCATATTTTTTCCCGCGCTAGCAGTTTTGGCCGTTACGACACAGCGTTCGGCCTATGCCTACACGCATTCATCGGTCTGCAATGAGTATAACATTCTCTCCAGTACGATCACTATTCGCCAATGGCAGTCATTCCGAGATGGAATCCTTCCCGTTGTTCACGAAATAGACACAAATTTTTAAGTTCATTTTCAGATTCGTTTAAGGTTGCTTTATTGTTCGGTGGCTATAGTAGGAAGGCAAAAACGGAATTCGATTATTTCCAAATTAAAGGAGGGGGCTTTGTGCTTGAAGTCCAGCAAGTCAGCAAGCTGTATGAGAACAGCCGTGGCGTACGAGGGATTGATTTCTTTATGAATCGCGGCGAAATCGTCGGTTTTCTAGGTCCGAACGGAGCCGGGAAAACAACCACAATGCGCATGATTACCGGCTATCTCAACCCGACCCAAGGAACGATTAAGGTAGATGGCATCAGTATGGCGGACAATCCGCACAAAGCCCGGCGCAAAATCGGATACTTGCCGGAAACGCCGCCGCTTTATCCGGAGCTGTCGGTGCTGGCATATTTGCGCTTTGTGGCTGATTTGCGGGATGTGCCCGCCCGGCAGCAGAAGGGGCGTATTGAAGAGGTCATTGCCAAGCTGGGGCTTGGCGGACGGGAGCGTCAAATTATCCGCAGCTTGTCCAAGGGCTACAAGCAGCGGCTCGGTCTGGCCCAGGCCATTATTCATAAGCCGGATTTGCTTATTCTCGATGAACCGACATCGGGGCTGGACCCGAAGCAAATTATTGAGATTCGCCAGTTAATCCGTGAGCTGGGAGAAGCTCATACGGTGCTGCTGTCTACGCATATTTTGCCGGAGGTTAATGCGATATGTAACCGGGTTCTTATCATTAATCAGGGCCAAATTGTGCTTGATGACCGCCCGGACCATATTGCCCAGTCGATGAGCGAAACGTTTGAGGTTAGTCTGGAGGTGAAGGGAGCCCGCCGTGCTGTCATACAAGCGCTTACAAGCTTGCCCGAGGTGGCAGAGGTGCAAGAGCTTGAGGAGGTGCAGCCGGAGCCTCTGGTGAATGGTGAGCTCTCACTAGCTTCGACCAGTACGTCCATTCTCAACAGCAGCTTATCGGCAGGAGAGGAACAGCAAGGAATTTCTGTTTCGGATAGCAAAGATCCCGAGCTGTCCCTCCAGGAGGAGCATACGCCGCAGCCGGATACAGCGGCGACGACCGGGTCCGTCCGTTTACGGGTGATGGGTAAAGATCGTACCGACGTGAGGGAAGCGATTTTCTTCGCTTTGGCGGCCAAGGGCTTGCCGATACTGGAGATGAAGCGCGAGAGCCTCAGCCTGGAGGAGGTTTTCCTGAAGCTGACAACCGATGAGACCATTACAGGCGCAGAGGCCGGGGAGAGCGCAGACGCTTTACCGGAGAAACAGCAGGATGCCCAGGCGTCCGAGCGGCAGGAGGTGAATGACCGTGCGTAGAATGTGGGCGATTTGCTCAAAAGAGCTGCAGCTTTATTTTTACTCGCCTGTGGTGTATGTGGCCTTTGCTTTTTATTTTCTGATTTCAGGGTACATGTTCAGTCTTGATTTCCTTACCTATCAGGTGGTGGATATTCGTCCGCTGTTCAGCAATTTATTGGTTGTGTTTTTATTTGTTATCCCCCTGCTGACGATGCGGCTCGTTGCGGATGAGCTTCGTCAAGGCACCGATGAGCTGCTGCTGACGTCTCCGGCCAAAATCACTGAAATTATCGCCGGAAAATATGCGGCGGCGGTTATTGTGATGCTTGCGCTAATCGCGGGAACCCTGGTTTACCCGTGGATTATGTCCGCGTACGGAGACCTGGATCAACCGGTGCTTTGGCTCTCGTATTTGGGCATGGCACTGCTGGGCGCGGCGATGATGGCTGTGGGCTTGTTTGCTTCCACGCTGTCCTCGCACCAGATGGTGTCCGGCATAGCCGGGTTTGCGATGCTCCTATTGCTGTGGATGATTGAATGGCTGGGCCAGAGCATGTACGGGAAGCTGAAGGATTACCTGGGCCAATTCTCGATTATTGGACGCATGCAGAATTTCAACAAAGGCCTGCTGGATTTGTCCGATGTTTTGTTCTATGTGCTGTTTATTCTCGTTTTTCTGGTGCTGAGCATTCAAGTGCTGGAACGCAAACGCTGGAGATAGGGGGGACTAAGGGTGAAACGAAGTAAAGCATGGGGCGCCTGGCTGCGAGGGACGAACGCGGTTGTTCTTGGACTGGCGGTCATCGGGATTTTTATTCTCGCGACGCTGTTTCTCCATTCGGTGAAGGGCATTCAGTGGGATTTCACGACCAACAAGAAATATACGCTTTCAGAGCAAACCCTGTCCGCGTTGAAGGCGATCGATAAGGACGTATCCGTCAAAATATTTACGGGCGGCAACGCAGACAGCTATGCGTCCCGGCAGGTAACCGATTTGGCCAAGGAATACGCCAAGCAAAGCGGCAATATTACCTATGACGAAATTGACATGGTCAAGCAGCCGGCGATAGCTAAAGAATATGAGGTCGATCCGTATGGCATGGTGGTGGTGGAAAGCGGCCAGACCCGGAAATCGATTTACTTCAATGATATGTTTCAGGCCGGCCAGACAGGCACGTATCAATTTAGCGGGGAAGAGAAATTGACGCAGGCGCTGAGCGGGCTTTTCTCTACGGAGAAGTATCCGGTATACGTCTTGTCCGGCCACGGCGAAGCCACTATTGGAGCGCTTAGCACCTTGCGTGCCGGGCTGGAAGGGGACAATTACGAGGTTAAAGAGCTGAACCTCTACAAGGAGGGCAAAGTCCCTGAAGATGCCCGCATGCTGCTGCTCCTCGGCCCGCAGAATGACTTGAGTGACAGCGAGCTTGGAATGATTCGCGAATACTTGAAGGGAAGCGGCAAGCTGTACGTTTCACTTGGATATGCCAAGGATATGAGCAGCTGGAAAAATATCGACGCGCTGCTGTCCGACTATGGGGTTCAGAATCAGAAGGCGGTCGTGATTGAGCCGAAGCGGACGGTTTTTAATGACCCGCTGACTATTGTGCCGGAATATGGCCTGCACGAAATTGTGAATAAGCTGGACCAGAACAACTATGTGTCAGTCATGACCTTGGCAACAAGCCTGACTGTGCAGCCGAAGGAGGACTGGAAGCAGAAGCAGTTGCTTCATTCTTCTACGAACGCATACGGAGAAACCGATCTCGCACTTCTGGTGCAGGGCAAGTCGGCCAAGGACGACAAGGATATCTCGGCGCCGCTTCATTTGGGATACGCGATAGAGAGTGGGGACGGCCAGCCCAAAGCGGTAGTGATGGGGGCAACCTCATTCCTGACCGATGCTCTGATTCGGGAGCAAGGAAACCGGGATTTAGCCATGAACAGCATCGGCTGGCTGATGGAGCAGCAAAATTCCATTACGATCCGGCCTCGGGAAGAAGCCCAGATGCAGCAGGCGTTTATTTACCCGGCGGAGGGCAATCTGATTTTTTATGGCTGCGTGATTGTATTCCCGTTCCTGTTCCTCATTACAGGCGGCGTCATTTGGTGGAGGAGGAGAAAAGGATGAAGCGGTACGTACCGACGCTGCTGCTCGTTATTGTGTGTGTCGCGGGTTTCTGGTACGCCTCCGGGCATTCGTTTTTCAAAAAAGAGGATGAAAATGCGCCGCAAGCCTACAATACGCTGCAAAAAGACGCCATTACCGCTATCAGCATTCATACCGGCATGGGCGACGTGGAGCTGGAGAGGCAGGGCGAGGCTTGGCAGATGGTTAAGCCTCAGGCGGTTCCGCTGAACCGTTACGGGGTAGACGACTGGCTGGACAGCTTCACCGGTCTGATGCACAAGGGCATTGTGGACAGCGAGCCTGCGGATTTGGAGCCTTTTGGCCTCAAGGAGCCGCCCCGGATCTTTACCGTAAAGACGGCTGACGGGAGCACCCGGACACTGCGGGTGGGAACTGTTTTGCCGGTGCCGGATTATTTGTATGCCAAATGGCAGGATCGTGACGAGGTAGTGAAGCTTAGTACGTCGGCCATCGATCCGCTGACACGTACGGCGCTCGATTTTATGGATACAACGGTTTTCCAATTTTCGGATAGCGATGTAGTGAAGCTGGAGGTGGAATATAAGGGGAGCATGTACTCCTTGCAGAACAAGGCTGACTCTGCAGACGGTGTGAAATGGCAGGTTGGAGAGACGGAATGGAAGCCGGAGGATGCAGGGACGCTGTTCGGCAAGCTGCATGCAATCGCAACCCAGGAATTGGTGAAGCCGGCGGGCGAAGTGGCGCTGAGCAAGCCGGATTTGAAGGTGACCATTCAGATGAAAGAGAAATCCACGGTGTACGTCGGCCAGGTGAACGAAGGTAAGCTGTGGGTGGCTCAGGAGCAGGGGCCGTGGGCCTTTTCTCTGCCGGTGGCAACGGCCGATGAAATCGTCAAGCTGTTCCAGCAGGCGCCTGCAGCGGCAGGCTGATGCCACAGCTCAAGAAACAATAACTATAGCGGCAATGACTCGTCCGGGGCCCCCTTCCCCGGATTTTTTGCTGTATTCCTGCACGTTGTGCTGCTGAAAAGGAATTAGACAGTGTATACCAGGGCTGGTTTAGTACTCCAGGTTAAAAGCTTTTACGCGGCGACATCTTTTGTTGAAATGATGTCATGACTTTTCGGGCATAGTATGGAACATATTGGGCAAGCTATGGAGGAAATTCAAGGAAAGGGGGTGCAATGTCAATGTACGCATCTTCCGGAAGCGGTGTAACCACGAAGGAACTGGCTTATTTGTCTGACAGCATGAAGAATGAGGAGCTGCTGACCAAGCTTTGCGTTCAAGGCGCGGTGGAGGCTCAAAATCCGCAGCTTCAGTCGGTGCTGGCCCAACTGGCTCAGCAGCGCCAGCACAATTACGAGCAATTGTTCCAAGCTCTTCAGCAAAAAGCAGGGTTCATGCATTAACAGGCCTGAATAATTTTACCGGAGGTGTACTATGTATCAGCAATATCCCGCGAATTCAACGTGGGGACAGCGTGCCGGTCAAGGGACCGTAAAAATGAGCGATCAGGATTTGGCGTATTTTGTACTGACTGAATTGAAACGGACGGCCCGGGAATATACGACAGCTTGCACGGAAGCGGTTTGCAATAACCTGCGCCAGATGTATCAACATTTGCTGCAAAGCACACTGCAGCAGCAGGCACAGCTGTTCGACGCCATGCAGCAGCAAAATCAGTATGCGAAGCCGTCTAACGCGCCTGCACAAGAAATCCAGAGCGAGCTGCAGAACCATGCCCAGGCCGGACAAAAGCTGCAAGCCTTTGTACAGCAATATTTGGGCTTCCAGCAGCAGGCGCAGTTTAGCCAGCAGGCCGGTGCGGCACAACCGTTCCAGAGCGCCGGAGCTTCACAGCAAGCCCAATTTACCCCGGTTCAGGCTTATGCGGCTTCTCCGACTCAGAGCCAGGCTTATGGGCTTCAGCAGTCTTATGGCGGCGGCTCTGGCTATGGTTCCGGCCAAAGCTATGGCGGAAGCGAATATGCTCCGTCCGGCGGTCAGGTCAGCAGCGCAACAGGCAGCTCGTACGGGATGACCTACGGAGGTTCGGCCTCTTCTCATCAAACCGGAGCGGCCTCTGCAAGCCACAACTCGACCGGGTCCCGCCAGTGGTCGGCAGGCCATACCGGGAGCTCGTCCGATACGCAAGCCAAAAGCGCCGGGGGAGGCGCCTCAGACAGTGCGAATCAGCCGTCTTCCTCCTCCAGCAGCAAGCATGAAGCAAGCAAATATATGATGTAAACAAACAAAACACCCCTTCGGTATTCGCGGCGCTGCGGCGGAACCCGGAGGGGTGTTTTGTTTTCTTTGTTTTCTTGTATGACGAACATAGGACAGGCGCCATGGTCATCCCCGCCTGTGACCGACAGGCCATCATCGTTTTACCGGCCGCGTGCTTCCGGCCTCCAATACGTATTGGAGCCGTTGCTTTTGATTCGGGCGCGGGAGGGCACTTGCCCGGATACGATAAGCAAGTTCAGCATATCCACCGAGGAGGCGAGGGCATTGAGCAGGACGGCCAGCTTAAGCAGCGGTGTAAAAATCCCCAAGGCTCCAAACAGCAAGGGCAGCACAAGGGAGATCACGATGTAAGGGGCCACGGTGATGACGATGTATCTGGACTTTGATAATTCCTGCTCCGTATAGACGAAGCCGCCGGCATAAGTAAGCCCGATTAGGGTTGTTGTGGATGAAATAAAATGGGGGATGAAAAGCAGATGCAGGCTTTCATGAATAAGGAGCAGCAGTATCAGCGCCAGAATGTAATCAAGCCGAATCGTCATCGAGAACGATTGGGCTTCGAAGCCAAACATTGACCAGGAAATATCCGAAGTTAAGGCTATCAGGCCGAACGTAACGAACCCGCCTAGCAGCATAAGCGGCACAGAGCAAAGCAGCGCCATTGCCATCGTCCGGGGCTCCTTCAGCAATACCCAGCCTTCATTTAGCAAGTCCAGATGCTTTTGCTGGTTTACAGCAGGAAGCCTGGTAACGATTTTCAATATAATTCCTCCTAAGCGCATCCACCCTTATATCATATCAAAGCTGCGTTGGGATTTAAAAAAAGAGGCTCGGGTATGAGCAGCATTAGCCATGAATGTAACGCCGTCCAGTAGATGACTACGTCATGCGAGGAACTGCTTAAAGACGAAATAGTCCTGTACATGAGGGTCAAATTTCAATCGAAGCCTCTGCGCCAGAGAGCGTGGATCGGGGCTTCGATTACCGGAAGGAGTGTAATCCGATCCAGTGCAATGTTACGCTTCGTCCTGCAGCCGCACGCACAGTCAGGCTGCATGTGGTCGACCGACCGCCGTCCTGGAGCGAAGCGCTGCACACCGGGAGCTGAGTGCGGCTAAATAAGACTTCTGACAGCCTATTTTTTCTATGCCGGTTGAAGGCGCTTTTGCGCAGGTTTACTTTGCCTTACCAGTTCCCGAATGATAAAATATAGGGGTAAACGACACTAGAACATACATTCGGCGCGCGGATGTTTTCCGCCCGGACGATCAGTTCATTTTTGCGCACGGAAGGACGTTTTTTGACCATGTTGGATATTCGAGAATGGAAGCATGTATTCAAGCTGGATCCGGAGCGAAGCATTAGTGATGAAGCGCTGGAGCGGGTATGCTGCTCTGGAACCCATGCCGTCATGGTCGGCGGCTCCACAGGCGTAACTTTTGAGAACACAGTGGATTTATTATCGCGCATCCGGCGGTTCAGCGTGCCGTGTGTGCTGGAAATCTCTCATGCGGAAGCGATTGTGCCGGGCTTTGACTATTACTTTATTCCGATGGTGCTTAACAGCCGTGATCCGCAGTGGATTGTCGGACAGCACCGTGAAGCGCTGCGAGATTATGGCGCGCTTATTGATTGGAGCCAGGTTGTCCCTCAAGGCTATGTCGTCCTTAATGAAGATTCGGCTGTAGGCCGGCTTACCGGCGCTGAGGCACCGCTCGATGTGAAAGATATGCTGGCTTATGCCCGTCTTGCGGACAAGCTGCTCCGGCTGCCGATTGTATATATGGAGTACAGCGGCCGGTTTGGCGATATGGAGTGGGTGCGCCGCACAAGAGATGTGCTGCAAGCCTCGCAGCTTGTGTATGGCGGCGGTATCGACGGCTTGGAGAAAGCACGGCAGGCGGCTGCAAATGCAGATACCATCGTGGTCGGGAATACGATTTATACCGATTTGGAGCGGGCCTTGGAAACCGTGCAGGTGCTTGAGGACGTATGACAATCTTTCCCGTCCGCTTTGTCCAAGCGCCTTGATGGGCATTAGCTTGGATCGCCAGCAGGAGACCGGTCAGCCCTGGCGCCGTCATTTCCACCTGCATCCAATTCTTGAGCATGCTGTGCCGTTGGGCGCCATCATGCGACATATTCACGCCAGAGCTTCATCCGCTACGGGGACGAGACGTCAGGAATACTATTTTTGAGCCATTATCCGCCGCAGAGCCTGTAATCAATCAGGGACGTAAACAGGGTATGTCCCATCGCCGCCTGTTCCGGGTGCTCCCGTAACCCGCACCCGGATTATTCGCGTGCGAAGGCAGGCTGCTTTTTCAAGCGGCAGACAAGGAGAGTTAATGCAGTGATGTTTAATGAATCTGTTGTAGACATTCATGCGGCCATACAGAAGTTGAATCCCGAGCAGAAGCGGGCAGCCGAGACGCTGGACGGCCCGCTGCTTATTATGGCGGGGGCGGGCAGCGGCAAAACCCGGGTGCTGACACACCGGGTCGCTTATTTGATTGCTACCCGCAAGGCGGCACCTTGGAATATTCTTGCAATTACGTTTACGAACAAAGCGGCCAGAGAAATGCAGGAGCGTGTTGAGAAGCTGGTTGGACCCTCGGGCCGCGATATCTGGGTTTCGACCTTTCACTCCATGTGCGTGCGGATTTTGCGCCGCGACATTGAGCGTATCGGGTATACCAGCAATTTTTCGATTCTGGATTCCACTGATCAGCTGTCCGTTATACGGACCTGCATGAAAGAGCTGAATATCGATACGAAGAAGTTTGAGCCTAAGGCGGTTCAAGCTTCTATAAGCGGCGCAAAGAATGAGCTGGTTACGCCGCAGCGTTTCGAGGAGAAAATCGGCGACTATTTTCAAGGCATTGTTGCGAAGGTTTATAAGGACTACCAGAAGAAGCTGAAAACGAACAATTCCTTAGACTTTGACGATCTGATTATGAAGACGATCGAGCTGTTTAAAGAAGTGCCGGAGGTTCTGGAGCGATATCAGAATCAGTTCCGCTATATTCATGTCGATGAGTATCAGGATACGAACCGGGCGCAATATATGCTATGCCGTATGCTGGCTGACAGCCACCACAACATTTGTGTGGTCGGGGACAGCGACCAGTCTATTTACCGCTGGCGCGGCGCGGACATTAGTAACATTTTGAACTTCGAGCAGGATTACCCGGAAGCTGTGACCATTTTGCTGGAGCAGAATTACCGGTCGACCTCGAATATATTGAATGCGGCCAATGCAGTTATTGCCAACAATACAGGCCGCAAACCGAAGAAGCTCTGGACTGACAAGGGCGACGGCAAGAAGCTTCAGCTGTACCAAGCGGGCTCGGAGCATGACGAGGGCTACTTCATCGCCGGCTCGATCAGCTCCGGCCGCAAAGCGGGCCGCAATTACAGCGATCATGCGATTTTGTACCGAACCAATGCCCAATCCCGGGTTATTGAGGAAATTTTGATCAAATCCGATATTCCATATCAAATCGTCGGGGGCATCAAGTTCTACGACCGCAAAGAAATTAAGGATATTCTTGCTTACCTTCGTCTGATATCCAATCCGAACGACGATATCAGCTTCTCGCGAATTGTCAATGTGCCGAAGCGGGGTATCGGGGACACAACAGTCGATCGGCTGCAGGAGCTGGCGGGGCAGCAAGGGCTGTCTATGTTTGCGCTGCTGGAACAATTGGAAACACTGGACTTAACGAATCGGGCCAAAAAACCACTGGACGAATTTTACAATATTATCCGCAGCTTATATGCTATGGTGGAATATTTGTCGGTCACAGAGCTCACGGAAAAAATGCTCGAACTGACAGGCTACCGTGACGAATTAATACGGGAAAACACGCTTGAATCGAAGGCCCGGCTGGAAAATATCGAAGAGTTCCTTTCAGTGACGCTCGACTTCGAGAAGCGGAATGAAGATCGTTCGCTGGTTGCATTTTTAACTGATTTGGCGTTAATTGCCGATATTGATTCTATGAACAAGGACCCTGAGGAGGACGGAGATGCCGTCGTACTAATGACGATGCACAGTGCCAAGGGCTTGGAGTTCCCGATCGTATTTATTATCGGTCTGGAGGAAGGCGTGTTTCCTCACAGCCGGGCGTTTACGGACAACGAGGAGCTGGAGGAGGAACGTCGGCTGGCCTATGTGGGAATTACCCGGGCAGAAGAGGAGCTGTTTCTGACCTGCGCTTCCATGCGAACCTTGTTTGGTAAGACCACGAGCAACCTGCCGTCACGCTTCCTGAAGGAATTGCCGGAACAGCTTCTGGAAATTGCCGGGTCCTCCGGGCGCTTTGGGGGCGGCACAGTATATGGCGGCTCAGGCACCCGAAGTACGTATGGCAGCAGCGCGGGGTATGGCTCTGGAACTCCGGGTGGAGGAAGGGTTTACGGCTCCTCGTCCGGAAGCAGCTCCGGTGTATTCGGTGCCCGCACCGGGTCGGCTTCGGGTGCTTCTGTGCCAAGTGCGACTAGATCAGCATCAGCGGCTCCGGCAGGAGGCCCTGTTCCAGTGTATGTGACCGGTGACAAGGTATCCCATGGCAAATGGGGCATCGGTACGGTTGTGGCTGTGAAGGGCAGCGGTGACGATACCGAGCTTCAGATCGCTTTTCCGGCGCCTGTGGGCGTCAAGCGGCTTTTGGCCAAATTTGCCCCTATTACCAAGCAATCCTGACATCGGCGGTTTCAGGGAAAGCTTCATGCGAAACCAGCTTTTCTGAAACAATTTAAGTGAGCGTAATTTGTAAATGGGATGATCCTGATTACGGAAAGGCAAGGTGGTTTTCTGGTGTCCAGCCAAACCGATAAAGTGGAACAAATGCGCGGTCTTATCGAGGAAATCGACAAGTACAATTATCACTATTACACGCTTGACGAGCCGCTGCTAAGCGATCAGGAGTATGATGCGCTGTATGATCGTCTTGTGCTGCTGGAGCGCGAAAGCGGCGTAACTCTGCCGCATTCTCCGACCCGCCGGGTAGGCGGGGAGCTGCTGAAGGGCTTTGAGGAGCATCGCCACCGGGCGCGTCTGTGGAGTCTGGACAAGGCGCAAAATCAGGAGGACCTGATGGCATGGCATACCCGCGTGCAGAAGCTGGTGCAGGACTACAACGACAAGCATCCGGAGGACCCGCTGCCGAAGCCTTCCTTTGTCATGGAGCTGAAATTCGACGGCTTGTCGCTCAACCTTACTTACGAGAACGGTCAGCTTGTACAGGCGGCTACTCGGGGGAACGGTGTGGTCGGCGAGGGGATTTTGGCGCAGGTCCGTACGATCAAGTCGATTCCGCTGCAGATTCCTTATCGGGAGGGCCTGATTGAGATTCAAGGGGAGGCCTTTATGTATTTGTCCTTTTTGGAGGAATACAACCGTACAGCGGCCGAACCGTTAAAAAATGCCCGTAATGCGGCCGCGGGAGCCCTCCGCAACCTCAATCCGCAGGTGACAGCGGAACGGAAGCTGGACGCCTTTTTCTATAACATCGGGTTTTCGGATGATTTGGAGTTCACTACCCATCAAGAGATGGTCTCATTCCTGCGTGAAAACCGTCTGAAGACGAATCCGTATATCCGCTTCTACGATACGATTGAAGAAGTGGCGGCAGAGCTGTCCAATTTGACTGTGCTGCGGCCGACATTGGACTACTTAATTGATGGCGGTGTGGTCAAGGTTACCGACATGCGTACTCGCGAGGCGCTCGGCTATACCGAGAAATTCCCGCGCTGGGCCGTCGCCTTCAAGTTTGAAGCGGAGGAAGCGGTCACGATTCTGGAAGCGGTGTCCTGGGAGGTTGGCCGTACAGGAAAGCTTACCCCGGTCGCGGCGGTGGAGGCCGTAGATATCGCAGGTGTCACGGTCCAGAAGTGTACTTTGAACAACTGGGGGGACATCGAACGGAAAAATCTCCGGTTCGCCCTCGGCACCGAAGTGTTCATTCGCCGATCTAACGATGTCATTCCGGAGATTTTGGGCAAGGTGACGGAGCAAAAGGACGGCGGGGAGATTCAGCTACCGGAGACATGCCCTGCTTGCGGCGCGGCCGTGGAGCAGCGCGGCGCGCATATATTCTGCGTTAACCGCACGACGTGTCCGCCGCAGCTGATTAGCCGGATTACACACTTTGCTTCCCGGGACGCTATGGATATTGAAACGTTCAGCATTGCAACGGCAGAGCAGCTGTATCAGGAGCTTGAGGTCCGGGATCCGGCTGATTTGTACGACTTGAAGCTGGAGCAGCTGACCAAGCTGGAGCGCTTTGGAGAGCGCAAGGCGCAAAATTTGCTGGCGGCATTGGAAAAAAGTAAAACCCGGGACTTCGCCTCGTTCTTATTTGCTCTGGGAATTCCGAATACCGGCAAAACAACAACCAAAGTGCTTGCCGAGCACTTCCGCAGCCTGGATGCGCTGATGGGCGCTACAGAAGAGCAGCTGATCGAGCTGCCGGACATTGGCGGTATCGTAGCGGACAGCATTGTATCTTTTTTCCGGGATCCGGCTATGATCCATAGCTTGGAGCGGATGCTTGCCGCTGGTGTTTCGCCGCGTATTGAGGAGAAACCGACCGTTGTGAACGCGGACAATATTTTTAACGGAAAAACTGTAGTGCTTACGGGCACGCTGATGACGATGAGCCGTGATGAAGCTGCGCGCAAGCTGGAGCAACTGGGAGCCAAGGTGACCGGCAGCGTATCCAAAAAAACCGATTTTGTGATTGCGGGGGAAAGCGCGGGCAGCAAGCTGACCAAAGCCCGGGATCTAGGGATTACAGTTATTGAAGATGAAGCGGAGCTGCAGCGCTTGCTTGGCGATGGTTGAGATGCTTCATGCTGGAGCAGCTATAAGAGGCTGAATCCGCAGCGGGCGAACGGTACCTAGTTTATGAGGACTCCCGGTTTTACGTCTCGAATTCGCCGGTCACATGTCAGACAAGACGGTGCTAAGAGGTACAGGGCAAGGCCGGTTCCGGAAACGGAGCTGGCTTTTGTGCTTTTAAGGGGCTAGCCGTAGGAATAATAGATGCTTTCGGTTAATTTGATGAGTTAAGGGCGGAATTGTAATAGCAGAGGCTCAAATATAATGACATAACATTCGCGGCGTTTGGTGGCATGAGATTGAAGCATTTTCGTTCGAAATATTTAGAAAAATAGAACTTTAATGATTTAGTTGCATTCATAAGACAAACCTGATAATATAACTTCTTGTCACGGTACACGTGATGAACGAAGCAAAAACGAAACAAACAAGTTCCTTGAAAACTGAACAAAGAACGGACGAACATAGGTTTTAAACATTGAGCTAATTCAGCTTAACAATAAGCCCTGTGAAGGGCACTTTATTGGAGAGTTTGATCCTGGCTCAGGACGAACGCTGGCGGCGTGC